>JANWYX010000096.1 GCA_025055055.1 Caldilinea sp.
GGCATAAAGTCCGAACAGGATCGGCATCTGAATCAAGAGCGGCAGACAGCCACTCAGAGGATTGACGCCTGCCTCTTTGTACAGCTTCATCTGCTCCTGCGCCAGGCGTTCGCGATCTTTGCCGTATTTTTTCTGCAGCTCGGCGAGCAACGGCTGCAACTCCTTCTGCGCCTGCATGCCGCGGATCTGGCTCAGATTGAGCGGAAATGTGACAATCTTGATAAGCAGTGTGAAAAGAATGATGGACCAGCCCCAACTGTAGGGCACGCCCATCCTTTCGAGCATGGAGTCCAGCCCGATCAAAATGTTGGCGAGCGGCCAGACCACGAAGGTTTGCCAGAAGCCCTCCGGCGGCGTGGTGGTGACGTCCACGCCCTCATGAGGCACGCCGCAACCCGCCAATACAAGTGAAATCAAGAGAAGAACTACAAGGACAATCCAGTATTTTGACTTCACAGAGATTTCTCCTTACGCGGGTTTCCTCCCCGGTCTCAGGGAACCGGATCATACCCGCCTGGGTTCCATGGATGGCAACGTAAAATACGTTTCATTCCCATCCAACTGCCTTTGGCGACGCCATATTTTTCAACGGCTTGATAGGTGTACGAAGAGCAGGTCGGATAGAATCGGCAGTTGCTGCCCAAGAGCGGAGAGATGAATTTTTGATAGAAGCGAATGAGCGCAAGCGTCAGTTGCTGCATCTTGATCCGTGTTTGAACTCAAGCGTTACGTCCAGAATTGCTCTCCGAAAGTCCTTCTTGCTCCGACTCTTTAGCCACAACCGACGCATGTGCAGCATCCGCTTGGAATAGCTGCGCCCGCCCCAGCAGGCGGGCGCAGGCGGCTTCCATTTCATGATAGTCCGCGCTGCGGATCGGTTGCCTTGCGATGAAGACGATGTCCCAACCCGGTTGGATGCGGTGCTGTTGCAAGCGTATGATCTCGCGCAGACGGCGCTTGATGCGGTTCCGTTGCACAGCCCTTCCGATGCGGCTGTTGACGGCGAATCCGAACCGGCTGTAGGGCAGGTCGTTGGGTAGTGCGCACAGCACAAGCAGATGATTGACGTACGAGCGACCGCGACGCCGAACCTCCTGGAAGCGCTCGTTGCTGCCGATTCGATAGCGTCGTTTCACGGTGTGCAGTCTCGCCTGGCGACCGCAGGTAAGCCATTGTGTTCCTCACCTACAGCCGAAGTCAGGCTCTCCTTTTTCAGATCAGATTGCCTTGCGATGGCTGAGCTGTACGCTCAAGCGGGCGCGACCTTTTAGACGGCGTCGCTTGAGCACTTTGCGTCCACCCGGGGTGGACATGCGGATGCGAAAGCCATGCGTCTTCAGTCGCTTACGAACTTTAGGTTGCCAGGTCCGTTTGGTGGCCATTTCTTATCTACTCCTGTCTCAAGTCATCCTGTCTCACATCAATGAAAGCATTCGATCAAATGAAAGCATTCGATCAGATGGTCACCGGCAAGCACAGAGACAGGACTATCTGTTCGATGCTTTTGCTCAACACCGATTGTTTAATCCTAATGTTGCATTCCGTCCAATATAAAATTAGCCAATTTTATTTAGCGGCCGAACGTTTTTGTGACCCTTGAGTTGACTTGACATAAGCAAGCCGCAAGATCATATCATCGTCGTCAACGCACCCATGAAGAGGACGACCACTTCCAGACGCATCAAGCAGTCACTTGCGTTTGCGTCAAAATGGCATTATACGCGTCGACTTTTGGCGCTGTCAAATCCACCGGAGAGTTTCGGCATTTCGATTTTGTGTTAGCGCTCCGGTGCACATGGAACGCAGTCCGATCGTCACCCCTTTGTAATTGAATTGTCGGAAAGTCCGTTTGGCAAAGATTTGCTTTTGTATTGGCAAGCAGATCGATTACATGGTACTATTTTGTGTTGAGCGCTGCTTTGGTTGATTGCCGATGGTTAACGCGCCCAACTGAACGGGAGGAGACGAAGTTTTTGAGTGGAACGGATATGCCCATTCTTGACCCATCGGGCAAAAGTTTTCGGCGCCTATCAATGCACACCCCTTTCGACGAAGGCGGTGAAGCGTTGCTTCGCCGCGCCGACGCTTTATTGGACGAAATGTCGGTCGGCAGCCTCGACTTCGGGGAGGCAGGGTGGATGGGAGAAGTCAGCTCCCCGGAAACCAGCGGTTCAATTGAAAACAAAACTTCTCCGGCGGTCGTCGACGCTGGAGAAGATGACGTTTTTGCCGACGCGCTGAAGCGATCCGTTGGCTCAAATAGATCAAAGCAGGAAGAGTGGACGCAGGGAAATCAATCCGCCGTGTATCGTTCGGAGATTGCGTCTTCCGCTGTTCAATCTTCGACGGGTTTTAGAGATGTAGATCGAGGTGTGGATGGCCGCCGGCTCGAAGAAGATGTCGCCGGACCTGTGCAGCGGCCGACGTTGATCCCTGCGGAGCAGCGGTATGCGCAAAGCGCAAGGTATGTGTCTGCCGATGAAGCGACGACCTCCGTCAATGGTGCGATGCGGCCCTCTGCATCCGCCAGCCCTGTGCGACGCCAGTCTACCTCGCCGGCAAGCACAATGACGGTGGGGGGGCGTCTGGGAGCGCGTTCGTTGCTGTTGCCGCGAGAGCTGGAGACGGATGTCGAGAAAGCGCAACAAGAAATCCAGGCGTTGCTCGCAGAGATCACTGCAGCGCTGCCGGCGGGCCACGAAGCCGCCCAGCGCAGCCGGCATCTTCTCCAGAAGGCGCAGCATATCCTCCAGGAAGACCCTTCGCGCACCGCCGAAGTCGATTATTACCTGCAACAGGTTAGGCGCATCGTTCAGCGTACGCGTCAGATGCAGAACGACTCGGCGCTGTACCGTCGGCGACTGACGGTCTATTTGGGCGCATGGACGGCGCTGGCAGCCGCCGTTTTGATTGCGCGCTACTGGCTGCAATCCGACCTGTTGGCGTTGTTGGATCTGCTCTTTTGGCGCAGCGAGGAATCCGTCTGGGTACAGTTTGTCCCGATGTGGATTGGTGCCGTCTTCGCCGGCGCTCTCGGCGCAGCGATCGGCGCCCTGTACACCATGCAGCGTCATGCGACGAAGGAATATGGGTATTTTGACCGCAAATATGGATTGCGCGGTCTGATCTTGCCGTTCCTCGGAGGCCTTTTTGGAACGATGCTTGCAACCCTATGGGCGGTCGTTTGCATCTTCCTCGACCTGAACCCTCAGGCGCTGTGGATCGGCTCGGCGCCGGCCGTCTTTGCCTTTGTACTTGGGTTGATTCAGGAATGGCTGTACGGCGTGCGGTGAACACCGCAAAACTTTTCCATCTCCATGATTTACATTGAAACCGTCGTCAATGCGCCGATCCGGCGCTCCTTTCATCGCCGCCAAGAGCCGCCCCCGCCTCTCGAGGATGACGATGCGCTTCAGACATTTCATTATCATTTGCCCCCTGAATTGGAAGAAATTGTCGAACCCGGCCACCTGGTTTGGGCGCCGTTTGGCTCACAAGAAATCCAAGCGATTGTGATTCGCCGAGCCGCCGTCGCACCGGTGCCTACGAAGGCGATCTTACGCCTGGCGCGGCCGGAGCCGGTGCTCACCCCAACGCAGATTGCACTGGCGGCCTGGATCGCCGACTATTATGCAGCCCCGTTCGCCTCGGCGATTCGGCTGTTTTTGCCGCCTGGATTGCTGAGCCGCCCCGGCGCTGCTCGCAGTGTGCGCGTCCGTCGAGAATGGCGCATTGCGCTGGCGCTGGAGCCGGAAGCGGCTCGGCGTCGTCTTGCCGTGCTGGGGCGCGACACCGACCAGGCTAGAGCGCTGGCGTGGCTGCTTGAGCATGAGGGCGCCTCCGTTAGTGCGGCTCAACTTCGAGCTGAATGCGGACTGCGCAGCGAGAGCGCGATTCGTACCCTTGCAAAACGCGGCGTCGTTCGGCTGGAGGGACGTCAGGTGGCGCTCGCCGTCGACCGGGCCGCTGCGACTGCAACTTTGCTCAGTTTACGCGGCGCCGACAAGTATGCACCCATCGTCGAGGCGTTGGCGGAGGCCGGCGCTCCGGTCTGGCGCCATGAGCTCTGCGCAAAGACAAACGCTCCGCTGTCTTGGTTGCGCAAGCTGTTCAGGGCGGGCGTGATTGCAATGCAGGAAGACGTCTTCGTGCGCGATCCGCTCCTCGGACGCACTTTCCCCGCTGATGCGCCGCCTGTGTTGACGACCGAACAGGAGGCGGTCTGGCGAACGATTCGGACGAAAGGATTCGAGCAGCCCGGCGGCGCTGCGTTCCTTTTGCACGGCGTCACCGGCAGCGGCAAGACGGAGATCTATCTGCGCGCCATTGCGGAGACGCTGCAACGAAAGCGGCGAGCGATCGTTTTGGTGCCGGAAATCGCCCTCACGCCGCAGACGGTGGCCCGTTTCGCCGGTCGCTTTCCCAATCAAGTGACGGTCATCCATTCGGGGTTGAGCCAAGGCGAACGTTATGACGTCTGGCGCAGCATCCGCGAAGGACGTTACGCGGTGGTCATCGGCCCCCGCAGTGCGCTGTTTGCGCCCGTCGTCGACCTGGGCCTGATCGTCATCGACGAGGAGCACGAAGCGACCTACAAACAAGATGCGGAGGAGTGGGGCGGCGACAAGGTCTTCTACGACGCCCGCACCGTAGCGCGGCGCCTGGCGGACATGGTCGGCTGCCCGCTCATCTTCGGTTCGGCGACGCCTAGCTTGGAGACGTACTACGCCGCCCAAAAGGGTGAGGTGATTTTGCTGGAGATGGCGCAGCGGGTCATGGGGCATGGAAAGACGAACGGAGAGGAGGCGCCCTATATGGAGTTGCCTCCTATCGAAGTGGTCGATATGCGTCAGGAGCTGCGCGTCGGCAACCGCAGCCTCTTCAGCCGTAGCCTTGCTTCGCAATTGATGGAGACGCTGGCGGCGCGCGAACAGGCGATCCTCTTTCTTAATCGCCGTGGCGCCCACACCTTTGTCATGTGTCGAGATTGTGGCCATGTCGAAGAGTGCAAGCGCTGCACGGTGCCGCTTACCTATCACGCCGAACAGGGAGGGCGTCCTGCACGGTTGGTCTGTCATCACTGCAATCAGACCTATCCGGCGCCTGTGCACTGTCCAAGCTGCAAAAGCAAGCGCATTCGTTTCTTTGGCGCCGGCACAGAGCGGATTGAGGAGGCGGTGAAAGAGATTTTGCCCGAGGCCAGGGTCCTACGTTGGGATGCAGACACCGCTGCCGGCAAAGACGGCCACGAGCGGCTTCTGGCGGCGTTCGCCAACCACGAGGCCGACATCCTGATCGGCACGCAAATGATTGCCAAGGGGCTTGACCTACCGTTGGTGACGCTGGTGGGCGTCGTGGCTGCCGACATTGGTCTTTTCTTGCCGGATTTTCGCAGCGGCGAGCGCACTTTCCAGTTGCTGACGCAGGTAGCGGGGCGGGCGGGGCGCAGCCGACGCGGCGGCCGCGTGATCATCCAGACTTACCGGCCGGAGCACTACGTCATTCAGGCGGCGGCGCGGCATGACTACCATGGCTTTTATGCGCGTGAGTTGGCTTTTCGCCGTGAACATGGTTACCCGCCCCTTCGCAGAATGGCGCGCTTGATCTACTGGGATAAACGCCTCGACCGCGTCAAGCTGGAGACAAAACGCATGGCGGCTACACTGCGTCATCGCCTGAAGGCTATGGGGGTGGAGGGAGAGGCCTCCAGTCTGCTCGGCCCTGTACCTGCGTTTTTTGAGCGTTACCGCGGGTATTATCGGTGGCAGCTTTTGCTGCGTGCTCCGGATCCTTCCGCTGTGCTGCGCGGGCTCGATATCCCTCTGGGGTGGCGCATCGACGTCGATCCGCTCACGATTTTATAGAGGAATTTGTCGGGCGGGTTTTTGGAATTCAGGTTGTTGTCTTCGCCGTTTCCTTTGTTTTCGCCTCAATGCGGGAATGGAACGAACCGGTGCCCTTTGAAAGATGTTTGACAGTCGTTTTGCAAGTTCTTACAATCAAGAGGGTATGGAGGGTGAACAACACAGACTTTCGGGCGATGAAAGGTCGATGTCCTCTCGCGGCGAAATAGAATGGCTGACCCTCAAGGATGCAAGTGAATTTCTTGGGGTACACTTCACGACGCTGCGTGGATGGGCCGATCGCGGAGAAATTCCGGTCTTTCGCACGCCCGGCGGACATCGGCGCTTCAGTCTCAATGATTTGCGGCGCTTTCTGATCGAGCGCGCCCGATTGACGCCGGCGACAGCGCGCAACAATCTGGTTGAAATCGCCGTCGATCGCGTGCGTACAGAGATGCAGCGCGCGGATGCATTGGTGAAGCGCTGGCATCACCCGGACAATACAGCGGTAGATCAGGCGCGACGAGAGCGGGGGCGGATGCTTTTCTCGCTGGCCATCGCCTATGTGATGAAACCACAACAGCGCAATCAACTCCTCGAGGCCGCGCGTGATCTGGGAAGACAATACGGAGTCGATGCAGCGTCAAGCGGTATTCCTCTGGTGGAGACCGGTCGCGCAGTGCAGTTTTTTCGACGACAATTAATTGAAGCGGTGCGTGCCAGCAACGAACAAACCCCGGATTCGGAGGACATTCGCGTCGAGCGGCTGCTCAACCAATTTCTGGATGAAGTTCTTTACGCTGTATTAGATGGGTATGAAGTCGGGATGGGTGCAGCGTCCACATCAACCGAGGCGAAGACGTGAAATTAAGGGTGTTTCATACGGAACTGTAATAGACGCTTAACCGAGGTGCAAGGGTGTGACGTAAAATCGTCGGCTATCCGTCGTTTTCATTAGCTTGCACTGCACTTCCCTTGCTGATATAATTTGGAATTGCACAAGTCGGAACAAAGCAAAGACTCGTCGAGCAGCCCGCAACGCATTTGAAACGGCGCTATGGGGCGTACGACAGCGCTATTAGGGCACATAGAGGTGTTTGAAAACAGTTTTTGTTGATGGTAAGAATACAGTATAATTAGTATGCTGTTGATTTCCCATCACGAGGGCTGTGCAAAGTCCAAATATATTTTCCAGATTTCCAAGACAAAGGGAGGTTTCTATGCTTAACCGGAGGATTTGGGTTGTAGCGCTGGTGGCCGTATTGCTCATGTCGATGCTTTCGGGCTGCACGGCGGGGGATGTGAGTGCGCCGGCGCGCAGCGTGCCGATCAGCATTGATGCCGCACTTGAGGGCCAGAATGCTGGTTTGATGGGTCTGATGACCGGCGAAGTCACCTGGACGGAGTCTCAACTGAGCAGCTTTCTGACGGAATTGTTGAAGCAGAACACCGGCCCCAACCAGCCAGTGGAATCTATTACTGTCTGGCTTGAACCGGGCAACAAAATTCATGCTCGCATTACGTTGAAAGACGGCGTGCTTCTGGGCGGCCGCAACATCGATGTCGCCGGTCAGATCATGATTCAGGGCGGCAAGCTGATGGTCAATGTGGCCGAGGCCGGCGCCAACGGCATGATGATCAGCGGCCCACTGATGAACCTGGTGAGCAGTTACATCAACAGCGCCCTGGCCGGCTTTGGTGTCGCCGGCGAAGTGACGACCGGCGAAGGCACTATCACCGTCAAGGTCGGTGCAATGTAATCTGTCTTTATCTACAACCGAATAAATCGTTGGGTTTCGAATTTGAAGCTCTGCGTTCGTCAATTCGGTTCAGTGGCCGGGTTGAACGAGAAAAGAGCTACCATCGCCTTCGGAAAGCCCGGAATGCGCATCGCTCGCTCCGGGCTTTTTTACTGTGCGATTCCTGCTCGATTTTGAATTCGAAAAGGGGCTATTCATGGCTTTTTCTTTTGGTTTCTACAACGATATCCACACGCCGACGCTATTGCTGGATGTCTCTCGCGCGCGACGCAACATTGCTTCCATGGCAGAAAAGGCGCAGAGAAGTGGAGTTCGTTTTCGCCCTCATTTCAAGACGCATCAATCCGCCGCCATCGGCGAGTGGTTTCGCGAGCTAGGCGTGGACGCCATCACCGTCTCCTCGGTGGAAATGGCCCGTTATTTTGCCGCGCATGGGTGGAAGGACATCCTGATCGCATTTCCGGTCAACATTCGCGAGATTCACAAGATCAACGAGCTGGCGCAACGTGTGCACCTACACCTTCTGGTCGAAAACGCAGCAGCGGTTGCTCACCTTACAGAACACCTAGTTGCTCCGGTGGATGTCTGGATCGAGGTGGACGCCGGCTACCGACGCAGCGGGGTGCCATGGGATGACGCTAACCTGACCACGCTGGCGCACCAGATCTGCGAATGCGAGCGCATGAGGCTGCGAGGGCTGCTCACCCATGACGGCGGAACGTACGCCGCCCGCTCGAAAGATCAGATCGTGAGCGCCTACGCATTGACGGCGGAACGATTAACGGCAGCGCGCCGGCGACTGCACAGCCAAGGTTTTGAGCGTCTCGAAATCTCGGTCGGCGACACGCCTGCCTGCAGCGTGCTCGAACGGTTCGACGCCGTGGATGAAATTCGACCCGGCAATTTTGTCTTCTATGACTGGATGCAGGTCGAAATCGGGACGTGCACCCCGGAAGAGGTGGCGGTCGTCGTGGCCTGTCCGGTGGTCTCCATCCACCCAGAGCGCAATGACATCGTCCTCTACGGCGGCGCCGTTCATCTTTCGAAAGAAAGCCTGTTGCAGCGTGATGGACGTCTCACCTTCGGCGCAGTCGCCTTGATTGAAAAAGGAGGGTGGAGCGCGCCGTTGCCCAACGTTTGGGTGCGCTCCCTATCGCAGGAGCACGGCATCGTTCATGCGGAGGAAGCCGCCTTCACAAAACTGGCGGAGCGCATTCAGGTTGGCGATCTTTTGGGCATCCTTCCCGTGCACTCTTGCTTAGCCGCAGACCTTTTAAAGACGTACCGAACGCTGGACGGAGAGCGCCTCGCAATGGCGCCGATCCCCGGCGCAAATTGAAAGTCTGAAGTACAGACTGACCGACGCTTGCCGTGATGAATTATCATTCTTTTGAGTTTTTGTTGGCCGAGGATTTGACCGTTGTTTTTCTTCTGTGTTATATTTTTTGTTCGTGGGTCTGACGAGCCTGCGCCGTCTTTCTATGGGCGAGGATTCTGACCGCCTGTAGCGTAGACCTACCCGGAATTGGCGAAAAGGGGATGCCCGGCAGCGCTCACCGTTAGCGTTCAAGAGGCATCGTGTTTATTGTTGGTTTTTATCTATCGTCGATTTTGTCGACGGCAAGCCGATCGGTGACTGTTGTTGGCGTAAAGGCGACCAAGGCGAGGCCCGTCTGTGATGACGGGTTGCAATCCATAAATGGAGGGACATTTGCCGACCATTAATCAGTTGGTCCGTAAGGGCCGCAAAGAAGTTGTGAAAAAGGAAAAGGCGCCGGCGCTGCGTTTCACTCAAAACACGTTGACCGGCCGCACCCGGCGAATGAAAATGGGCAATCCGCAAAAGCGCGGCGTATGCACGCAGGTGCGCACGACGACGCCCAAAAAACCCAACTCTGCGCTGCGAAAGGTGGCGCGCGTGCGTCTGTCCAATGGCATTGAGGTGACGGCGTATATTCCGGGTGAGGGCCATAATCTCCAGGAGCACAGCGTGGTGTTGGTACGCGGTGGTCGCGTCAAGGATTTGCCCGGTGTTCGTTATCACATCGTGCGCGGCGCGCTGGATAGTCAAGGCGTCGATAAGCGGAAACGCGGGCGCAGCAAATACGGCACGAAGCGGCCGAAGAAGTAGAGAATAACGGGCTTGTCCCTGGGCAGCCTCTTGTTTCGGCTTTTTTATAAGGAGCTCATGTCGAGCATTTGTGCTATGTAGCTGTGTAAAAAAGAAGAGGCCTGCATGCTTGTCGTCCTCATCGTTTATCTTGATGGATTGTTTGGCCGTCTGGCCGATCTCGAGATGTGTGAGGAGAGTTGCAGGAGTTGATGGGAGCGGAAGCGAAAAAAAGAGTGAAGCCATGCGAAGAAATCGTGCTGAACCGCGTCAAGTGACGCCAGACCCGCGGTACCATAGTGAAGTGGTTGCCAGATTCATCAACAAGGTGATGGAGCGCGGGAAGAAGAGCCTGGCCGCCAGCATTGTTTATAATGCCTTTGAGATCATCGAGGAACGCGCCAAGCGGCCCGGCATCGAGGTCTTCGAGGAAGCGTTGAAAAACGCCACCCCGTTGGTGGAGGTGCGCCCTCGGCGCGTCGGTGGTGCAACTTATCAGATTCCGATGGAGATCGGCCCCGCGCGGCGACAGGCGCTGGCGATGCGGTGGCTGATCGAGAACGCCCGTAAGCGTAGTGGCCGCGACATGGCGGCGCGTTTGGCTGCCGAACTGATGGACGCAGCCCGCAATGAAGGTGCCACCATTAAAAAGCGTGAGGATACGCACAAAATGGCGGAAGCCAATCAGGCGTTCGCACATTTCCGCTACTAAGATAAATTCTGGCGTAAAAGACGGCGTTTGCGCACACAGGCATCGTCGCCAGAGCGTGGGTGTCAATCTGCACAAATCAGGGTGCACCTGAGTTGATGCGGCGCCCACCTGCGAGCTAACCGCTTCCCTTCGCATTGACGATAGTACGTCATACAGCGGATCATACGCAGCGGATGCAAGCAGGTTTAGGCGCCGCATCCTTTTGCGTTAAATTTCAGGGATAATAATGAGGAAGTAATTGTTATGGCGAACGAATATCCGATCGAACGAATGCGCAATATTGGCATTATTGCCCATATTGACGCCGGCAAAACAACAACGACGGAGCGGATTCTATTTTATTCCGGACGCATCCATCGCATGGGTGAAGTGCACGAAGGCACGGCCGTGACAGACTGGATGGTGCAGGAGCGCGAGCGCGGCATTACGATCACGGCGGCGGCCATCACCACTTCTTGGAAAGACAGCGTCACCGGCGAAGAGTGTCAGATCAATATCATCGACACGCCGGGGCATATTGACTTCACGGCCGAAGTGCAGCGCAGCCTACGCGTGCTGGACGGCGGCGTCGTCGTGTTCGACGCCGTGGCGGGGGTCGAGCCGCAGTCGGAGACGGTGTGGCGGCAGGCGAATCGCTATCATGTGCCCCGCATCTGTTTTGTCAATAAGATGGATCGCGTGGGGGCTAACTTTGAGCGCACCGTCCAGATGATCGTCGATCGTCTGGGCGCCAATCCCTTGCCTATTCAGCTTCCACTGGGGGTGGAAGACTCCTTCAAGGGCGTCATCGATCTCATCCAGATGAAAGCCTTCGTCTTCACCGATGAGCTCGGTGCTTCTCCCGAGATGGTCGATGTCCCCGCCGAGTACATCGAGGAGGCGACCAAAGCGCGAGAATATTTGGTCGAACGCATCGCCGAGACAGACGATGTGTTGACCATGAAGTTCTTGGAAGGTGAGGAGATCACCAACGCAGACTTGTACAGGGCTTTGCGCAAAGCGGTGATCAACGGCGAAATCGTGCCTGTGCTTTGCGGCACGGCACTGCGCAACAAGGGGGTGCAGCTGCTGCTCGACGCCATCATCCGCTACTTGCCCAGCCCGAAAGACATCCCGCCGGTGCGCGGCGTCCACCCGGACACCGGGGCCGAAGAGGTGCGCGAGGCCGATCCCAATGCGCCGTTCGCAGCACTGGTCTTTAAGATCGTCACCGATCCGTTTGTCGGCAGACTTGCCTACGTGCGCGTCTACTCCGGCGTCCTACGCGCAGGGGAAACCGTCTATAACTCAAGCCGCAGGAAACGGGAGCGCATTGGACGTCTGGTGCGCATGCATGCGGACAAGCGCGAAGATATCAAAGAGATCTCGGCCGGCGACATTGCCGCAATTGTGGGGCCGAAAGAGTCTTATACCGGCGAGACCCTCTGTGATCCGAAAGCGCCGATTCTGTTGGAGTCGATCGAGTTCCCTGAGCCGGTCGTCAAGATCGCCATCGAGCCCAAGTCCAAAGCGGATCAAGATAAGCTCACCGATGCTTTGCTTAAACTCGCCGAGGAAGACCCCACCTTCCGCGTGCAGTACGATGACCAGACCGGTCAGACGGTGATCGCCGGCATGGGCGAGCTTCATCTCGACATCATCGTCGATCGTCTCAAGCGTGAGTTTCGCGTGCAGTGCAACGTGGGCCGTCCACAGGTCGCCTATCGAGAGACCATCACGCGCGCCGTCAAAGCGGAAGGACGTTTCGTGCGGCAGAGTGGCGGTCGCGGTCAGTATGGGCATGTCTGGCTGGAGATCGAGCCCAATGCGCCCGGCGCCGGCTTCGTCTTCGAAGATCGCATCGTGGGCGGCGTGGTGCCCAAGGAATACATTGAACCAGTTCGAAAAGGCGTCCTCGAAGCGATGGAAAGCGGCGTGCTGGCGGGCTATCCGGTGGTCGATGTCAAAGTTGCGCTGGTGGACGGCAGCTACCATGAAGTGGATTCCAGTGAAATGGCCTTCAAGATCGCAGGTAGCATTGCGTTCAAGGAAGGCGCGCAAAAGGCCGGCCCGATTCTGTTGGAGCCGGTGATGCGCGTGGAGACCACCGTGCCGGAGGAGTATGTCGGCGACGTGGTCGGCGACTTCTCGGCGCGCCGCGGTCAGGTGGAGGGGATGGAGCCTCGGCCGGGGAACGTTCAGGCGATCCGCGCATTGGTGCCGTTGGCGGAAATGTTCGGCTACGCCACCGACCTGCGCTCGATGACCAGCGGACGCGGCAGTTTCACCATGGAGTTTGAGAAGTACATGCCCGTCAGCCAGAATATCGCCGAAAAGGTGTTGAAGGGGCAGGCGTAGAGTCGCAGCTTTGCCTATATCTGCGCCCATTCCG
>JANWYX010000097.1:2500-21701 GCA_025055055.1 Caldilinea sp.
CGAAGGCGCAACCTTTGATCTCTTTGGCAGCGTTGGGCACCATGCCTTTGATGGGGACCAATTTGCTGGCCTTGCGCCCCAGCACCGGCACCGACTTGAGCAGCCCATCTGTATACGGATGCAGAGGGCGGTGAAAAATATCGCGCACTGCGCCATATTCCACCACTTGTCCTAAGTACATCACGGCCACGTGATCCGCCATCTGCGAAACGACGCCAAGGTTGTGCGTGATCAACATAATCGAGGACTTGAAATCGTTTTGCAGCTGGCGCATCAGTTCCAGAATCTGCGCCTGCACCGTGACGTCCAGCGCCGTGGTGGGTTCATCGGCGATCAGAATGGCCGGGTTGCAGGAGAGCGCCATGGCGATCATCACGCGCTGGCGCATGCCGCCGGAAAGCTGATGTGGATACTGTTTGAGGCGACGTTTGGGCTCGCTGATCTGCACCTTTTCCAGCATCTCCAGCGCGCGCTCGGTCGCCTCTCGATCGCTGACCCTCTGATGTAGCTTGATTGCTTCTTTAATCTGGCTGCCGACGCTGAAGAGCGGGTTGAGCGAAGTCATCGGCTCCTGGAAAATGATGGCGATCTCTCCCCCGCGGATCTGGCGCATCTGGCTGCCCGCCGGATCGAGATCGACGATGTTGATCGGCGGTTGCCCCGGCTCTCGATAGAAAAGAATCTCACCTTCCACGATGCGACCGGGCGGTGACTTGATCAGCTGCATCACCGACATGGCGGTGATGCTCTTGCCGCAGCCGCTTTCGCCGACGACGCCCAACACCGCCTGTCGATACAGCGTAAGGTCCACCCCACGCACGGCGCGCACGGTGCCGGTCTCCTGGAAGAAATAGGTGTGCAGATTCTTGATTTCGAGGATCGGCGTTTTGCCGTTGACGCCGACCGCGTGCTCAACTGTCGATGAAGCTGTCTGTCGCATAGATGTTTCCAGGAAAGATGGTCCAGACGACGCTTTCAACGTGGGTAGTCGACGCCCGACAAACGGTGCGTCTGCTTACAGCGCATTTTGCAGCGTGCGACTCAACATCTCCGGCGTCACCGGTTTAATCAAGTAGGCCGTTGCGCCAACTTCAGCGCCGCGCCGTCTTGCATCCAGCGTGCTGCACAGCACGATCGGCAGGTTGCGATAGCGCTCCAACGCCCGCAGCCTGGCGATAAAACTCCATGTCTCATCTTCTAAGGCCGCCGGTTCTAAAACCAGGCCGTCGATAGGCTCCGATTCGATCGCGCGCCATGCATCCTGTTCCGTGGCGGCGGTGATCACCGTAAAGAGTTGCCCAAGCCCGCGGCGATAGAGGTCGCGCGTCGCCTCATCGGCGTCTAGGATGAGCACCGTCTTATGGGGGGACGCCATAGCCTATCCTACCATCGCCTGCGATGAATGCTTTCACCCAAAACCTTTGCGCCAGATCACTGCTCTATACCAGCTGCAGCGGTATACGCACAGGGTCGATCAACTCACCTGTGGGGGTGCGTTTGGAAAATTCCCGGCTAAAAATTTGGAAGCTATTGATCAGTATAGCGACGAGAAAACGAGATGTCTTGGATAAAACTGACGCAGACTTGAAATATTCCGCACTATTTTGCACTTTTGCGATATTGTTGCGGCGATTTGCCGGTCTCCCGATGGAAGACGCGCGTGAAGTAGGCGGGGTCGTTAAAGCCAACCATAGCGCCGATCTCGGTCACAGAATAGTCGGTGGAAAGCAGCAGTTTCTGCGCCTGGATGATGCGGTAGCGGTTCAGGAATTGCCACGGCGTCATGCCGGTCTCCTTGCGAAAGACGCGGGAGATGTAATCCTCGCTCACCTGCATCGCCTGTGCAATTTCCTCCCTGCTGATGGGGTGAGCGTAATGGTCGACCAGGTAGCGAGCGATGCGCCTTGACAATCCTGAACAGTTTTGCTGGATCTGTTGCAACAGGCGCTCCTGCATCTCCGGCCCCGCCATTTCCGACACAGGCGTTTCCGGGGCATGCCATGGCTCCGTTGGCGGCGTCAACGGCAATTCGATGTGACAGAGAGTGCCATGGCCTGGCCTGCTTTGCAGGGTCAATGCGCCGCCATGCAGATGCAAAATATGATGCGCCACACGCAGCCCAAGGCCGACGCTGAAGCGTCGATGCTCGAGCTCGCGTTCTTCAAACGAAAGCAACGCATTGAGGCGTTCGCGCTGCAGCGGAGCAATGCCGGCGCCGGTGTCCTCCACCCAGATGTGCAATCTCGCGTCTTCCGCCGTTGCCCGCAACGTGATATGGCCGGAGTCCGTGTGCTTTTGGGCATTGTTGAGCAGATTGAGCAACACCTGGCGCAGACGCACCGGATCGGCGTAGAGTGCAGGCAACGTCTGGGGCAGCTCCAGTCGCCACTCCACGTTGCCGTGTTCGCAGCTGCCCGCCATGCTCTCGAAGACTTCGCGTAAAAAGACGCCTGCGTCAAACCATTCCGGCACAATTTCGAGCGCGCCGATCTCCGCCTGCGAAAGAATCAGCAGATCATCGACCAATCGTCCCAAATGCAGGCCGCTTTGGTAGATGTGACGCAGGTCGGTGCGCAGCTCCTCCGGCAAAATAAGGTTATAGGGGTTTGGCTCGGCCAGGGCGGCCTGGCTGTAGCCCAAGATGATATTAAGCGGTGCACGCAGGTCGTGGCTGATATTGGCCAGCAACCGCGTCTTGAGCTGGTTGGCGCGCTCCGCTTCGGCGCGCGCGTGCAGCGCCTCGGCGTAGAGCTGTGTGTTGCGTAGGGCAATCCCCAGCGCGTCGGCTAAGGCTTGTAGGGCATCGAGGTCGGCCTGCATGTGCCGGCGTAAGTGCACAGAGTGCACATCCAGAACACCCAGAATGCGCCCACCGAAGCGAATCGGCGCAATCACGCGCGTGCGCGTGCCTGAACACGAGATTTTATCCTGGGGCGATGCCAGTCGCTGCACATCCGGGATGTACACAGGCCGGCGGCTCAGCAATGCACGCCCCAGGGCCCCGGCCTCGGCAAGAGGATAAACGCCTTGCAAAAAACTGTCTTCCTTCAGGCCCTGATGAATTAACGACTGGGTGGACTCGTCCCAGAGATAAACGTCCACGCGATCATAGCCGTAGTTATCGCGAATTAGCGCAGAAATTTCCCGTAAAAGCGCGCCGCTGTCCAAGATCGACCCGATGCGATGGTTGATTTCCAGCCCGGTCTGCAACTGGGTGAGACGACGCTCCTCCATCTGACGGTTGACACCTACCAGTCGGCTCGGCACATCGGCGATCGCCACCAGTTTGCGCAGCGCGATCTCCGTCACATTGTCGCTCGTCACCAGCTGTGGGCAATAGTCGAACTCGGTGGGAAACGCTGCGCCCGTCGCCGCCAAACAGGCCAGACGCAGCGCCTCCGTCGCCAGATGCGTCGCCGAAGTCGCCACCGTAGCCGCCATTTCTCTGCGCGCCACCGCAGCGATGGCCAGGGGGTCGCCGTTAATGCCTACGATCACTGCATTCGCCGACAGCAAATTACGTTGTAGACATACCTCCCGTCCCACCAAGGCCAAGGTGTCGGAGAGCCCAAAAATTCCGTGAAAAGGGGCGATTGTTGAAATCTGCGGATCGGACAGGAATTCACTCACTGCCTCGAGCGCCCCGCGACGATCCCATGGCGTGGGCGCGTGAATAAGTTGCACGTCGGAAAAGCGTGCAAAGACATCGTAGGCGGCCTGGAGCCGACTGCTGCGCCCTTCGCGCGTCTCCTTTCCGCCAATGACCAACACCCGTCCGCGACCTCCTAGGCGCTCGGCCAAAAATTCGCAAGCTAGCTTCCCGGAAGCATAAAGCGTATGCGGCTTGACGAAGCGCGGATGCTCGAACGGCCGTTCATGCAATGCAATGACGGTCAGGCCATTGTCCAATAGCGGGTAGAGCAACGGCATGGCAAACGGCACCGCAATCAACGCCCCGAGATCGAGCGCAAGAATCTCCTCCACTTTGACGGCGTAATCGTGAATGTCCGGAAGGAATTCGATGTCGATCAGCTCGACTGCCTCGGCGCCGGTCAACCAGGTGTCGAGGCCGGAGGTGCGCTGCTGGCGGACGAACTGCCAGATCGTTTCACGCACTTCCACCCAAAAGGGGTCGGCGGAATCGGCAAGCAGGCCGATGCGGATTACACCGGGCATAATCGGAGTTCGCTTTTCAGATGAACCGACATCGGGAGTGACAACAAACTACAACACAAACGATTCAATTGGAATATTTTACCAGGCGGCGCAACTTTTTGCCCAAGCCCTTTCACCCTTCCGGCGCGCACAAGATTTTTCCGTTGGCTTTATCAATAAGACCGGCAGGTGCAAACAACGTAGGCCGGAGTTTAGGTCGGCCAGATGTCGATCTCGACGGCAACGTTGTCTTCTTCGCCGGCGCGCCGATTCAGCCCGGCTATTATCGCGACCTGGCCGCACCCAATGCGGGCAGTCTGCGCGGCGTAGTGTTCTTGGGCGGCATCTACACCGAGACGATGGCGACCGCGCCGATTGCGCTCGCCATCAACGAATACATCACCGACGTCACGCCGCCCGCCTTCGAGGCCCCGGGCTGGCATCCCTCGACGCCCTTCACAGTGCAGAGCAGCGCCTTCGACGACGGCGTGCGCGATACGGTGGTGCTGGCGCTGGGACAGTACAACCCCGCAAGCGGTACACGGCGCGTCTATGACCAGATGCGCTTCGACACCTATTACTCGGACAGCCCGGATCGCAGCCCGGCGGAGATCTCTCACGTGGACGCAGTGCTCGACCCTGCGCGTGGACAGGGGAGCTTCAAGGTCGAAGCAAAGGACGCCTCCGGGTTGACGCGCGTGGTGATCGCTTCCACCGACGGGGCCGGCGTCTGGTCGAGCGGTGCGTTGGGACTGCGCGACTATCTCACATCAGACTGCAAGTTCCGTTTGTTTGGCATCTGCATCGTCTCGTGGTCTTCACCCAGATAGACGTCGCGCTTTGTGTTCGGCAACACCAACGCCTGGTCGACCGGCTGGCGACGCAGCGCCAACGGCGGCTCCGAAAACAGCTACATCGACACCCTTGATCTCGCCTACTTCGCCGGCCATGGCTCGACCGCCGGGATTCTCTTTGGCGTCGGCGAGCCGACGCCGACCACGGTGACCAAGAACGACGCACTCGGCGCCTGGGGCGACCGCAACCTCGACTGGATCGGCCTAGCGGCGTGCAACGTGTTGGATGACCTTGTCAGCAATCTACAGAGTTGGGGTGAAGCGATGAACGGCGTGCGTCTGATCATGGGCTTTAAGACCGTCATGAACGACGTCGCCCACAGCGTCGAGTTCGGCAAGGCGATTTGCGACGGCTACACTTTCACGCAGGCGTGGTTCCGCGCCGCAGATAAGCTCCAATCCCAGGGACGCGTGACGCGCGTGTTGGCCGAACAATAGTCATACTTCGACGATGGGCCGGCGCAGTACAATGCAGCTACGGTCGTCGACTGGCCGAAGCACTATCGCATACACACCGTTGGCAGCGAGCCGGTGCGTTTTGTGGATCCGGCTGCCCTCAACTTCCAGATGCCGGTGGTGCGCGTACAGCCGTTGAACCTAGAGGAAAGTGTGGCACAAGCCAATACGCTCGAGAACGCCTTTGGCATGACGGTCACCCTGCCGATCAGCGACGGCAGGCCGTTGGTGAGCGTCGCCTTCAGCGAGGGCGGCAAGCTGGAGATGGATGTGACCACCGGCCTTTTTCTCCACACCGACAAGAACAACCTCTGGCTGACGGGAAGCGAGCTTAGTTAGCGTTCAGGCGGCCGCCGGCGTCGCCATGCAGACCATCGACAACGACGCCGCCAGAGGCATCGCCGACGCCTTCCTACAGCAACACGGGCTGGCGCGCGAGGATGCACAGTTCTACGAGGTGGCGGCGGATGCGCTGACGACGATGAACCAGGTGACCACGGCCGGCGACGAGAGGGTTGTCACCTTCGACGAGCAAATCACCAACTATCAGGTGATCTACTCTCGCATCTTTGTCTACACACCGAGCGTGAGCGCCGGAGCGGTCACCCAGCCCGTCGAGTTCTCGGTGATGGGGCCCGGCTCCAAGTTCAAAGTCTATGTGGCGACGCAGGCGCCGGTCAGCCCATCTTTCGCCGATTGCGTCGATCAGGCGGTGATCGGTGGCATGGGCGGCTATCGTCGTGTGCAGACGCCGGCACAGGCTGCAGCCACAGGCGAGCTGGAGCTGGTGCAGATGCTGCCTCTGCCCGTGATTGAAAAGCTCTTCAAACACTTCGAGGTGTTCATGGCGCTCGACGCATCCAAAACCCTGCGCGAACTTGGCCTTGACCCCGGTCAATCCGATCCACCGTCGCGGCGACGTTTCGAACGCATCCAAAACCCTGCGCGAACTTGGCCTTGACCCCGACGACGGCGCTCCACTCGACATCGTGCTCGGCTCCGGCGTAGTTCGCTATGACTGGTACCTCAACTGGCCTTATGCAATTTAACAAGGGAATCTGGCAACTCGTAGACGCTGCGTCCGACGCCTGTTTGCAGAGTTTATTTCCTCCGACGTGATCCACCGAGCTTGCGGGGCGTTTTGCTCCCGGCCGAATCTACGGAGCTGTCCGATTGTCGAGGGTGTCAGGTCATTTTTCTCTGGAAAGCGTCAAAACTTCCTCGAGGCTTACGACTTCAGCAGATGCGCGGCGATCTCCTCGAACGAAGCGCACACCAGGTCTGCGCCGGCCTCTGTCAATTGGGCGGTGCAGTGGCTCGTCGTCAAGCCGATGACCTGACAGCCCGCCTCTTTGCCGGCGCGTACGCCGTTGAGCGAGTCTTCGATGACGACGCAGGCTCCGACGGGCACTCCCAGCCGCTCTGCAGCGAGCAGGTATGGCTCGGGCGCGGGCTTGGGTCGCGCCACATCATCGGCGGTGACGACGGCGTCGAAGAAGCGATGGAGATCGAGCCGGTCGAAAATCAGCTGTTGATTGACGCGCAGCGCAGAGGTCGCCAGGGCGAAGGCGCGGAAATGTGGTCGCGCTTTCTGGATGAACTCCAGCGCGCCTGGAATCGGTCTCACCTGGTCGGCGACTTCTAAGAAGGCGGCCTGCTTTTCCGCCAGCAGCTCCTCGACGCTGTAGCGCCCGCCTAAATAGCGGCGGTTAATGTAGTCGAGCAACGTTGCGTCCGGGGTTCCCATAAATTCCTCGAAGAGCGCCTCCGGCACGGAAATTCCGTGTCTGGCAACCGCCGACGCCACTGCGGCGTTGTGCAGCGCCTCCGAGTCGATGATGACGCCGTCGAAATCGAACAAAATGGCTTGAAAGGTAGGCATAGGTTTTCGTTTCTATCCAAAAAGGCCGAGTTGCTCTGCCTGCGCTTTGCGCGGCATGCGACCTTCGCGGCGTTGCAGGTCGAGCAGCGCCTCTTCGATCTCGCCCACAAAGCGCGAGCGCGGATTTTCCATGGCGCGGCCGAAGAGAAAGCGACGCCGGGCGTGGGTGAGAATCAGTTTCTCGCGCGCCCGCGTCATGCCGACGTAGAAGAGCCGGCGCTCCTCCTCCACGTTGGGCGCTTCCCCTTCGCGGCGATAGGGCAGCAAATTTTCTTCGCAGCCGGCCAGAAAAACCACCGGAAACTCCAGACCCTTCGCCGCGTGCAGGGTCATCAAGGTGACGCGGTCAGCGCGCGGGTCGTAGCCGTCGGCCTCGCGTTCGAGCGCGGCGGCCTCCAGAAATTCGCGCAGCCGTGTTCCATAGCCGAGCGCGCGCTGAACGATCTGCGCCCGGCGCTCCGGCTCCACGCCGAGAAAGTCGCACACGGCGCCGAGCAGCTCGCCGACGGAGGTGATCTCTTTGCGTTGTGCCAGCTCCGCCCAGAAAGCGGCCAGGCGCTCAAGGCGAAGACGCCGGCGCGCGGGCAAGGTGGAAGTCAGGTCGACCAACGCCGTGGGCAGAGTCTTGCCTTCGTTCGTCAACAGTTCAAACAGCCGCTGTGTCCAGGTCTCCGGAGTCGCAACATCGGCGGCCGCCAGCATTTGCTCCAGGTGCACGGTGGAGCGCGGGTTTTCCAGCAGCCACAGGAAAGCGAGCGCCCGGCATGCAACGTCTTGCGCCCAGAATGACGCCTGTCCCACCACCTGATAGGGGATGCCCGAACGCGCAAAGGCTTCGATCAACGGACGCGCCTGCGCGCTGAGCCGGTAGAGCACGGCAAAGTCGCCGAAATCCAGCGACGCCGGAGGCTGACCGTCGGCGCGGCCGCTGTCAAGCGAAAAGTAGCTCGTGCCTCCCATCATCTGCTCGATTTGATGCACGATCGTTTCCGCCTCAGCCTTGTCGGTCGGCGTAGCGTGCACGTCGAGCCGCACGGCCTCGGCGAAGCGCGCCAGCAGCGGCAACGCCTGGCGATCCGGGTTGTGCGCAATCACCTGGCGCGCTGCGTCGAGGATGCCTTGCTTCGAGCGGTAATTTTGCGTCAGCCGCACGACCACGGCGTTGGGAAACTCCTTCTGAAAGGCGAGAAAATAGCTGCGATCGGCGCCCCGAAAGCCATAGATGGCCTGGTCAGGGTCGCCGATGACGCAGAGGTTGGCGCCGCCTGCCGCCAGCAGATGCAGCAGATGCACCTGCGCGGCGTTGACGTCCTGATATTCGTCCACCGAAATCCAGCGATAACGGGCGTGCACCGTCGCAGCCACAGACGGCGCGACTTCGAGCAGATGCGTCGCGAGCGCGAGCAGGTCGTCGAAATCGACGGCGTTGGCGCGGCGCAGCGCAGTTTGATACGCCTCGAAAATCTGCGCCATCGGCGGCTGCAGCGGCTTCAGCGTATTGCGGGCAAGGCCGATCGCCGCCAACATCTCATCGATGCTGCGTGCATCCAAGTCGCCTGCCACCTGGGCAAAGAGCTTGCGTCGCTCAGCTTCGTCGAGAATGACAAAATTGCTCTCGAGGCCGATGGCGCAGCCGTGCTCTCGCAGCAACTGGGCGGCGAAGGCATGAAAAGTCTTTACCGTGATGGCTGCGGCCTCCTCCGGCGTCAGCAGGGCGGTCAGCCGCTCGCGCATCTCCTGGGCCGCCTTATTGGTGAAGGTGATCGCCAGCACGTGCGCCGGTGAGACGCCGAGGTTGCGGATCAGATGGGCGATGCGTACGGTGAGGGTGCGCGTTTTGCCCGTGCCCGGCCCGGCGACGACGATCAGCGGCGCATCGGTGCAGAGCACGGCGGCGCGCTGTTCGCCGTTGAGGTCAGCGAGGAGGGGAGAGTGAGAGAGCTGGAGAGGTTGAGAAAGGGATTGAGAAGCCGGAGGTGTGTAAGGAGCCGGTGTTTCCCGGAGCAAGGGTGACGGAGAGGGCGTCGGGAGGTCCGCCGGTGCGACGGCGAAGAGGTCGGGCTGTTGCCGCGCGGCGGGCGACCTTTGGGCGGGCCCAGTTCTGCCTGGAAGGGATGGCTGTGTCGTTGCGTCGTCCAGCAGCGCCAGTTGCGGCGCATCGTCGCCAAGCGCGCGGCGGCTGAAGACGCGCACAACGCCGTACTCGCCGTCGTAGCCGGGTTCGGTCTCCACCTGTCCCCGACGCATGCGGTCGATGCCCTGCGCCAGCGCCTCGCCGCCGGCCGCTGCGATCGCTTCAATCGGCGTCTCGCACAGAATGGTCAGCTCCGGCCCCAGTCTGGCGAGCAATTTCCGGTATTCCTGCTGCACGCGACGCGAATTTTCACCGGTTTCGTACAGCTCGGCCAGCAGCTCCGGCAAGGGAACCAGGCTGAGGTAGGGATGCGTGCGCGCAGGGCGAGCGCCTTCGGGCCGGTCGGCGAGCCGCTCTACGCGGTGTAGGACGCCGACGGTCACCTCTTTGCCGCAGACGGGGCAGAGGCCGCCATGCGCCAGCGTCGTCTGCGGATGCCAGCGCACGCCGCACTTGCGATGGCCGTCGACGTGGTATTTGCCCTCTTCTGGGAAGAACTCGACTGTGCCTTTGAATGTTGCAGGGTCGCCGCTCTTCATCGCTGCAAAGAGGGCGTCATAGGCAAGCTCACAGTCGAAGAGCGTCGCCTCGCGCGCCAGCTTCTGCGGCGAGTGGGCGTCTGAATTGGAGACCAGCGTGTAGCGGTCGAGGTCGGAGACGCGCCAGTTCATCGGTGGGTCGGAGGAAAGCCCGGTTTCCAACGCAAAGATATAGGGTGTTAGGTCGCCGAAACACTCTTCGACCGAATCGAAGCCGGACATCGAGCCGAGCATGGCAAACCAAGGCGTCCAGATGTGGGCGGGGATGAAGTGACAGCGTGGGTCGATCTCGAGCACAAGCTCCAGTAGGTCGCGCGAGTCCAACCCCAGGATCGGCCGTCCATCGGCGCGAATGTTGCCGATGCGTTCGAGCTGTGTCTGGATGCGCCCTGCGGCCTCGAAGTCGGGGGCAAAGATCAGGTTATGCACCTTGCGCGTCTTGCCATGCCGTTTGTAGATGTTGCTGATCTCGCCGCCGAGCAGGAAACGCACCTCTTTCCGACATGCAGGCGGAACCTCTTCGGTCAAGGTGGCAGCGAATTCAGCTTTGAGGCGAAATAGCCCCGGCTCGGCCGGCTCGAGCTTTTCCTGAATCTCGGCGAACCAGCCGGGGTGCACGATGTCGCCTGTGGCCACCACGGTGACACCCTTGAGCTGCGCCCACTTCCAAAGATGCTCTAGCGTTAGGTCTTTGCTGGTGGCGCGAGAGTAATGTGAATGAATATGAAGGTCGGCGATGATCTGCATACATTATCCTAGCACGGGAAGCATCCTAGCATGGAGGGCTGCACAGGCTGACAGCGCGTTCGCTTGTCAAAGCTCAACAATCCCACATCCATCAACCCACCGATAGAAGCACATCTATTACGAAAAACGTTTGCTACTTCTTCTGCATTATAAAACAATTAGAAAGATCGGCCCTACGACGAATCCGCTGCCGATGCCGTAGCCGGAAGCCAACCCTTGCAAGAGGCTTTGCAATTACTGCGAGGAGGCGCCCCCACAATTCTGTCAAACATAGCGCAGCGGCGCAAAGTGTGCTATGCTGAAGAGACTTATGAAGAATCGCAGGGACAATTTCACGACGGTGAAGCCATGGTTGTTGATCATCGGCGTAGGTATGATGGTGACCGTCGCCATGAGCGGCGTCGCTGCATTTTCGACGCCGGACGCCTTGCCTCTGCAGCGGGTGACGCCTTCGCCAATTTCGACGCCATCGCTTCCGACGCCCTTGCGGATCCTCCCTCTCCCTACCATCGAATTGACGCCCACGCTCACCCTCACCACAACGCTTGTGCAGACGCCGACGCGCACCCCCGCCGTCACTCCCATCCGCACGCCAACGCCGACGTTTTCTCCGCTTGAAGGCGACGATCTCGACGATGTGGACAATGGTTTGGAGATCGTCGATTTTATTGCATCGCCTCTCCGCCTGCGCGGGCAAATTCAGCTCACATGGCGTTATGTGGGAGAGCCGTTCGAAGGCAATTTTCTGGTGGAGCGCTCGGTAAACGGCGGCGTCTGGCGGGTTGTCTCATCATGCAACTTGCCCTATGAATCCGATGCGGAGCGCTATCGCTGTTTAGAAACAGGGCTTGCCAGCGGCTCCACCTACGCCTATCGCATCTGCGTGGTCGAGAGCGAGACTACATGCGCAGATCGGGGCTTCGTAGAAAGTGCAGCGGTCAAAGCGCCCTGAGACATTTTTTATGGCGAAGTCTCGCCACACCGATCGGGCAGGCCGGCGCAGGTGGAGCGGCATGGCTCGTCGGGGAAAAAACGTTCCCACTCGTCACGGTAGAAGTTGCGCCCTATAGCAATGCAGGCGCGCTGCGCCAAATCTTCAGGCGCAAGCAGCCATCGGCGAATGGCGCCGTCGGCTGCTGCCGTCACGAGTGCATTCTTCACAAAGACGACGTCGTTTACGCTTGCCGTATGCCCGCGCAACACCACCGGCGTCAACAAGGAGGAGGTCAGATCCCACAGGCGCACCGTGCGGTCGGCGCTGACCGTGTACAGCCGAGCGCGGTTTTCTCCGAAGACGACGGCGTTGATTTCATTGAGATGAGCGCCCCACCGTCGCGGCGTCCGCGTCGGCTGCTCCAGATTCCAAAGCCAAATGCGCCCCTCTTCGTCTCCCGCCACCAGCAGCTTCCCATCCGGACTAAAGGCGAGCGCGGTGACTACGGCGCTTCCCGTCATCCAGCGGAGAGGAGCCGGTTCCCCGACGTCGAGGCGCTGCAAAAAAACGCTGTTTGCGCCGGCGTAGGCAAGTTGCCTGCCGTCTGGACTGAATTGCACGACGCCGATCGGCGCCTTCTGGACAACGATGGTTTCGTTCTCAATAACCTCTTTGAAGCTTTCGGTGAAGCGCCACAGTTGCACGACGCCGTCATCGCCCGCCGTGGCGACCAGATGCTCCTCCGCACGCAGCGCCACGCTGTTGACCTTGCCGGAGTGAGCGGCCAGAGAAAGCGCAGGCGCAGCCGTGTCTGCGCTCCAGATATGAACCCAACCGGTTGCATCCCCTGCGGCGACGATAGCGCCGTCCCTGCTAGCTGCAATAGCGCTTAAACTGCTTTCTCGTCGAGTGCTCAACTGCTCTAGCGCTATGCCTTTGTCCATGCTCCATACCTGAACGAAAGAGAAATTGGCGCCGATCGAGAAGAGTCTGCCCGCATCCGGCGCAGCCGCCAGGGCGTCGACCAGGCCTGTGGCGGCGACCAGCGTCTGCGGTTGCGCATAGAGGTCGTCGATGGCCCACACGCGCAGGCTGTGGTCATAGCCGGCGGTGAGAAAGCCCTGCACCGCCGGCGACGTCGCCAACAAATTGATTTCGGCCTCATGCCCCCGCAAAATTGTTGGCGCTAAACCGAAATTGGTGTAGTCCCACAGCCGAACGCTGCTGATGCGCGGACCGTCGTAGCCGACGCTCACCAGGCGGTCGCCGGTGGCGCCGGGGACGAAGGCCAGGCCGCTGAGATAGCTTTCGTGCGCGGGTGTTGCGTAGCTTTGCGCCGGATTGTTGAAGCTCCAGACGCGCATTACGCCGTTGGCGTCGCCTGTCGCCAACCAGGCAGCGTTCGACGAGAAATCCATGGCGGTCACGCGGGCCATGTGTCCGGGCAAGGGCTGCGCCCCGCTTGGAGCAGGTGTCAAGTCGTCGGAAAAGGTGAAGACGAAGAGGCCGCCAACGTCGTCTCCAGAGGCCAGCCGGCTGCCGTCCAGACTGAAGACGAGCGCAGAGATCGGCGCTTCGTGGCGAGCGACGGGAAACGTCCGACCGGGCTGCTCCGGCGACCACACCTGCACCAACCCGTCCGCCCCGCCGGAGGCCAGCCACTCTCCCCTAGGACTGAAGGCCAGGGCGTTGACGCCGCCCTCATGGCGCCCCAACCGCCGGAGCACGGGCTTTCCCTCGGTGAGCGTCCACAGATATACAACGCCATCTGCGCCCGCCGCTGCCAATGATGCGCCCTCAGGGCTGAAGGCAAGCATCGTCAGCGCCTCCTCGGAGGTCTGGAGTACAATCGGCGGCGCGTCGGGAGCATCGGTCTGCCAGAGGCGCACGGTTCCGCCGTTGTCAACGGCTGCCAGACGTTTCCCATCGGGCGCAGCTGCGAGCGCCCAGGTCAGCGCGGCGCCGGGAGGCGTCAGTTGCATTGGCTCCAGCCCATCCTGACCGAAACGCCAGAGCTGCACTGCGCCGCGCGCATCCGCCAGCGCAAACCATTGCGCGTCCGGGCTGAGCGCAAGCGCCACCGGATCGTCGCCGATGGGGAGCGGCAGCCCTCCGACGCTGTTGAGCAAATCGTAGATGCTCTGTTCGATCGTGTGCGAAAGGAAGCGGTTGGGTGCAGCGCCAAGGCGCATGGCTTCGACCGCCAGCAGGAGCGCTTGCTGCGGATTGCCGGTGAGGAGCAGCGCCGCCTGGCTGGCCAGTTGGTCGCCGCGGATGCGCCGGTTAAGCTGTTCGGCCTCGGCGCGTGCAGCTTCGGCGGCGGCGGCCTCCACTTGGGCACGCTCGGCGGCGAGCTGCGCCCTTTTCTCGGCTTCCCAGGCGCGCTGTGCTTCCAATGCTGCGCTCAGGGCGGCTGCCTGTTGTTGTAATGCGCTGGCGAATGAGCGCCAGGCGAACCAAGCGGTCGTCAGCGCAAGCGCAAACATGATCAGCGCCGTCAATGCGGCGGCTATGGCGATGACGCGGGCGCGCGCTGCCTCCTTGCGGCGTTTTTCTTGCTCCAGCCGCTCTTGCTCCAGTCGTTTCGCCTCGGCCTCGGCGCTGGCGGCGACGAACTCACGCTCCAACGCGCCATAGCGCCGCGGGTTGCGCTCCAGCGAAGCCTGCGCTTCGGCCAGGAGCGCCCCGCCGAGCAGCAGCGTTGCACTGCGTTCGCTGCGCCATAGATCTGCCGCTAGGATCAACGGGTCGTTACGTCGCCAGGCTTCGTTGGCTTCCAGGATCGGCTCCACCAGGCGATCATGAACAAGCTCCACCCAACGCCCGCCTCCACGTGTCTCTCCACGCACGAGGAAGCGGCGTTCCAACTCATAGACCACGTGGTTGGGTATGCCGCCCGTTTCGTGTTCTGATTGATACAGCAGATTGCGCGTCCCGTCACGCGTGATGAGCGTGTGGCTGAACCAATCGCGCAGCTCGCGCTCGCTGATCTCGTCCGTCACTGAAAGCACGGCGGCCAGCGTCTGCTCATAGAAGCTGGCCAACGCATGATCGACGAACTCGCCCAGCCCTGCCCCGCGCCCCAGGCTCTCCACGTCCTCCAGCGTAATGGTTGCGCCGGGGCGCGTCGCTAGCTTTTCCCAGAGCTGCATACAGACGACCTGCAGCTGCACCGGCTCGACGTGCTCGCCCAGCCGGGGCGCCTCCGCCGTCTCTTGGCTTCTGGCCATTTGGCGCAGATTGTCCACCAGCTTTTCGGCCACGCCTGCCTCATAGGAACGCCCTGCCGCCTCCGCAGGCTTTTTTACGGCCTCCAAAGCGGCGTCATGCCCCATATAGTTCATGCGATAGCGCACGCGTAGCCGGTTGAAGAGCAGCCTGGCATAGGGGTCAAGCGCAGCGACGGCATCCTCGCGCATGGAAAGAATCAGCCAGAGCCGTGGGTCGTCGCTCAACGCCTGATTGAGCTGGCGAAAGAAATCCTCCCGTTTGTGCCATTGGTCGGCGTAGGTTGTAAAAAGCTCTTCAAATTGGTCGATGATCAATACGCGATCCGGCGCTTTGGTCGCAGGAAAACGCGTCCTGAGATAGTCAGGCAGACGCCGGGAGGCGAGGCGTTCGAGATCGGCGCGCTCGCCTTCCAGGTCGCGCAGCAAGTTGAAGATGTAGATGTTGTCGATGGCGTCGACGCGCATCGACGCCGGTAGGTTGCCCCCGACGCGCGCTTTGCCCAATATAACAAAGCCTTCCTTGCGCAGCCCATCCAGGAGGCGAGCGTTGATCAACGAGCTTTTGCCTGCACCGGAAGGCGCATAGAAGAGCACCAGCCGCTCCGCCATTACCAGCGACAGAAGGTCGGCGCTCTCGCGTTCTCGCCCAAAGAAGAGACGACGTTCGCGCGCAGTGTCCTCAAAAGGACGTGGGCCGATGTAGGGATTGCCTTCCACCGGGCGCTCCGGTGCGTCGTGCGGAGCGCTTGTCGCATTTACGGTCATGAACGTTTATCCGCCTTGCCAGGCCTGCCAGAGCTCTTTGAGAAAACTCAGGGCATCGCCCCAATAGATGTCGAAACGGAATTTATCCTGAGAGAGGTAGAGCTGTACGTACTCCTGAAAGCGGTCGGCGTCCAGAATGTCCGGCAGATGGCGCGGGTCGAGCTGAATAGCGACGCTGCGAGGACGCCGCGGTTGATCGCGGATCAGCTCTTGCAAAATGATGCGCATCTCCCACGACTGCATGTTGTAGCCGAGAAGGATCAGGATCGTGCTCGAGATAGCGTTGCGCACGGTGTTGGGCATCTTGCCGATCTCGCGGAAATCATGGATGACGTTGCCGATGAAGTCGAAGTGATCTTCCTCGGAAAGCACCAGCGAGTCGGGAAACTCGTCCAATCCATGCAGGTGATAGACGAGCGGCTCATCCACCGTGGGCTGAAAACTCGGGTCGGGATGAAATTCCGGCGGAATGATGGCTTCCAACGAAGGGTGCCAAAGATAGACTTCGGTGCGCGGCCGTTTGTTTAAGTTGCGCAGCGCCGTCTCCAGCAGCAAATGGGGGCTGGTGGTCAGAAAGATCGGCATGTCGAAGGCCGCCAACAGGTTGAGCGGGTTTTCCATGTCGCCCGGCGCCGGATAACCGAGCCGTTCACCGATCAACCGGGAAAAGCTCAGGCCGCGCTCACGGCGCACCTGGTCCAGCAACGCACGGTTGAAGTTCACATCCTGTTCGGCGGCTTCCAAATAGCGCTGCGTGAGAAACTGGAGATATTCGGTCTTGGCGCGGTAGGCGTCTCGGTAGGTGACGCTCAGATATTGCGCCACCAGCGCCAGCGAAGTGTCCGCCAGCGGATATTGGCTAGAGCGCGCCCATTCCGTAGAAAGGGCGCGCCGGGGAAAGAGCGTCTCCAAGATGAGTTGGTCGCTCACGACAGGCGTGCATTTCTTGCGATTGATTTGTTCTGCAATGTAATTCCACGCAATGGCGCCGGGCATCGCAACTCTCCGCAAGGCGACTTAGAGATCGCAGGCGACGCGAAAGCCCACCGTAGGCAATCGCGCATCCGAATGGACAATGGTTCGTGCGCTGCACTTCAACAACGCCGGCGGGTCGTCATAAGCTCCCCCGCGACAGACGCGTAGCTCATTGGCGCGGTCACTCGGCGCTTCGCGCTCGTCAGGACGGTACGGATAGGTGAAGGTCGCCCGCCGCGCATCTTCTCCCCACCGCGTCGTCGTCCATTCTCGCACATTGCCGACCAGATCGCAGACTCCGTAGGGGCTGCACCCCGCTGCTGAGTCCGTGACCGCACGCGTGCGCTCACCGGCGAAGTTGCACAGTTCGGGCGTCGGCGGCGCTTCTCCCCAAGGGTAGGTGCGACTATCTGTCCCGCGCGCCGCCTTCTCCCACTCTGCTTCGCTGGGAAGCCGATAGCGCCGTCCGCTCTGTTGTGTAAGCCACGCGCAATAGGCAACGGCGTCATGCCAGGAGACGCCGGTCACAGGATGGTCGAGGCGATCCGCCGGTGGCGTGGTGAAGAACCAGTTGGCTCCGCGGGGACGGTGCTGGGGGAAGCGTTGTGCAAAGGCGGCGTACTGCTGATTGGTGACCGGATATTTGCCGATGGCGTAAGCAGGCAGCACGACCTCATGGCGGCGCCACTCCGCCGGTGCATCGACGTCTCCCATCCAGAAAGCGCCGGCCGGGATCGTCACCGTCTCCGGCTCCAATGCCAGTCGCTCCGCTCCGGCCGGCGCACCGGCTGCCCTCTCTTTCTGCCCTTGCGGCGCCAGAAGCGGCTCGGCGCTACGCGTGAAGAGCACCGGCATCGCCCACTCGGGCGAATGGTCAGGGTCGAAAAGCGCTTTGCGCGCTTCGGTGACGGCGGCTTCCACCGGTCGTCCGTCCGTCAGTGAGCGATAAAACTCCTGCGCCAGCGCCAGTGCCCGTTCGTTGGCGATGGCGGCCTGCATGGCGATCACGATAGGGATGCCGACGCGCACCAGATACTGCGCCGTTCCCTGAAACGCGCTGCGGTCAGCGCTGCGCGCACCTTCACAGGCGTTGAGGAAGACCAAATGCAACGAGCGGTGGCCTTCCAGGAGCACCCCCAGCGTCTCCGCGTCGACCAATGCCGCCTGACCGGCTTCGTCCTCCAGCACAAGCCCTGCCCGATTGCCGGCAGCGTCGAACCAGCCGTGTCCGACGAAGTGCAACAGATGGATGTTGTTGCGACGAAGAGAGCTGCGCAGCCCGGCCAGCGTTGATCTAGAAAGTCGCTCCACCTGCAACGCGCCGGCCTTCACCAGCGGCGTCACGGCTTCCCGGATAGCGCGCCATTCTCGCTCCACGTCCAGCCGAGGGGTCAGGTCGGATGGATCGGCAAGCACGCATAGGAGATACAACGGCGGTTTAACGGCGAGACGCGGCTCCGCTTCGCCGAACGCCAGATAGCGCACGAGGGATGTGCGGTTTGAGAGGGCCAGATGACGCCCTAGCGCAGGAGAATAGGCCAGCTCCCAGGGCAACGATGCAAGCGTCGGTGCGTCGGTCAAGTTCAGGCGGATGCGCAGATTGTGCCCTTCGCGTTGGGCGGCGTCCAGGCTGCGCCGCAGACAGGTTTCGATTTCGCCTTGAAAGAGCATTGCATAGAGCGCGCTTCCCCACCGCCTTGCAACTTCTGCGTCCATGCGCTCTACATTCAGCCCGACGGCGACCGCTGCTGCGATCGCCTCAAGCTCCGGTGTGAGGGTGCATGTCGCCTGCGCCTGCCCGACCGGCGAGTCGATGACGCGGATGCGATAAGTTGTATCGGAAAGCGGATCGACGAGAAGATCAAAATTTGCGTAGGCTAAAGACATGGAAATCGCCGTTCTGCTTGACGTCGGACGATGACTTTCTGTGAGAGTTTACCATAAGAGAAAGAGTCATTCAATTCGAGAGGCTTCTCCCCGTCAGAACTCCATGCGGTCGCCGCTCTCAGCTTGATGATGGCGGATATATCGTGTATCTTGTAAGCATACTCCCTAAAAATCAAAAATAATCTTCCATAGAACAACAGGAGTTTTCCGATGAATACCAGCGATATCCGAAACGCCATTGAAACGGGACAAACTGCGCTCGGTATCGAATTCGGTTCGACGCGCATCAAGGCGGTGTTGATCGGCGCCGATCATGCACCGCTCGCATCGGGCAGCCATGAATGGGAAAATCGTTATGAGAACGGCGTCTGGACCTACAGCCTCGACGACGTCTGGAACGGCTTGCAGGCGTGTTTCCGCGATCTGCGCGCGTCCGTGCAGGCGCAGTACGGCGTGTCGCTGCGCACGGTGGGTGCCATTGGCTTCAGCGGTATGATGCACGGCTACATGCCCTTCGACGAGGACGGCGCTCTGCTAGCTCCTTTCCGCACCTGGCGCAACACCATCACCGGCCAGGCTGCGGCTCAACTCACCGAGCTGTTTCAGTTCAACATCCCACAGCGCTGGAGCGTTGCGCATCTCT
>JANWYX010000109.1 GCA_025055055.1 Caldilinea sp.
CTCGGCGCTCTGCTGCGACGCGGGAATGGTTTGCGTGATGCCGAATCATCCGGCAGAGAGCACAAAAATGCAATGTACGCCTGCGCCGCTGTGCCGGTTGGGCGCGCCCGCGCTCGGTCTTCTTCAGGGGCACCAGAGGGCGAGCATTCGGCTGACTGTCGCCGCGCATCACGGCGCTTCGCTAATGCGCGCGATGGGTTGTATGGGCTGCTCCTTCTGCTGCTTATCATTGTCGCCGTCTTGCTCGGCCCCTCCATCTATCGAGTGGATCCGAAAGCAATCAACATTCTGGAAGCAAGTGCTCCCCCTTCCGCCGCTCATCCTTTTGGAACTGATGACCTCGGACGCGATATTTTGGCCCGCTGTTTATACGGCGGGCGCATTTCGTTGGCCGTTGGGCTGGTTTCCATGGCGATCGCCATGTCTTTTGGCGCCGTCATCGGACTGCTGTCAGGGTATATCGCCCGTCTGGATAATGTGTTGATGCGATTCACCGATATGATGCTCACCTTGCCCCAGATTCCGTTGTTGCTGGTGGCGATGTCTCTCTTCCGAGATTCGATGCGCATGCGCTTCGGTCTGGAAATGGGGGCGTTCATCATGGTGGTCAGCATAATCGGGCTGTTCGGTTGGATGCCCACGGCGCGCATGGTGCGCGGCCTGGTGCTCTCCTTAAAGCAAAAAGAATTTATCGAGGCGGCGACCAATATCGGTGTGCGCAGCGGCGGCATCATGGTGCGGCACATTTTGCCCAATACTTTCGGCGTGATCATCGTCGCCTCCACGCTTTCGGTGGCCAGCGGCATTTTGACGGAGTCGACCTTGTCCTTTCTCGGCTTGGGGTTTCCGCCTGACGTTCCCACCTGGGGCAGCCTTTTGTATGAAAACCGCAACTATATGATCAAAGCGCCCTGGATGGTGCTCTTCCCCGGGTTGTTGATTTCCTTGACGATCCTCTCGATCAACGTCATCGGCGACGGCCTGCGTGATGCGCTCGACCCGCGGCAGCGCCGGTGACGTTTTTCACTGCGCCGAGGGATTCGCTGCCGACGCTGCGTATTCCTGCGCAACCTTCGCATAGCCAGGCGGCGGCGAGAGCACAGGCGGCGCGTCGGCTTCCGGCCCGCCCTGGCTGCGCTGAAACTCGAAGAACTCCCACACAATGCGGCTGAGATCGGCCACCGACTGGTTGGCCACCTCCCAGCCGACGAGCCCCGGATTAAAGACAAAGACGCTGATCACATAGGGCCCCGTCGGCCCCCACACCAGGGCGACGTCCCCCTGCTGCGCCGGCGACATGCCGTGGCGATGGACGATCCAGCGGTCATCCCATTGCGGCAGGCCGCGCCAGATGGGGGAGCGTAGCTCGTTGTGCGTCATATAGAACAGAATCGTGGCGCATTCCTCCGGTGCGATCGTCTCCGGATAGCGTTGACGCAGCAAGCCGGCGTCTTGCGTGCATGCGTAGATAGCAGCCAGCAACGTCGCCATGTCGTCGGGCGTGGTCTGCAGATTGGCGTCGGGCCGTGTATTCGGGCGCTCGCGCTGGTTGGAAGGCGTCCGGATCGGCGCTTGGGCGACGCCGCCAAACTCGCCCTGGATGAAGGTGTTCTCCAGTCCCAGGCTGCGCACGAAGGCGGTCAGCCGCTGGGCGCCTAGCGCAATGTTGCCGTCGCCCAGCCAGCTCAGCGCCTGGTTCGCCGCCTCATTGGGGTCTTTGCCTAGGGCCAGGTCGAGCCACTGACCGACCTGTTGAGCTTCGGGATCATTTGCGGCCACGCCGTTCGGGAGCTTTTCCATCACTGCGGCGGCCAGCGCCACGCGCAACACCGCCATCGCCGAGAAAGCGGCGTCGCCGTCCACGTGAGCGCTCTCCCCGTGTTGAAGGTCGATGATGCTCACGGCCGTGAAGGCGGGATAATCGTCGAGCAACCGCGTCAGCTGCGGCTCCAGATCGCGCATTGTCGGCATTGGCGGCGGAATCTCGCGCGTCGCCAGCTCGACTTCGCGCGCAGTATGACTGGTCAGCCCTGCGAGGATGCGGGCGACGCTGGCATCGACGTCGATCTCATAGCCGGGCGCACCGGGCGTCCACTGTAGCCCGCAACGGGGTTGGGGCACGGTGGCGGGATAGACCGGCGTAGGCGTGGCCGGCGCGTTAGCGTTCGTCTCAGCGTCGACGACGCGCGCGGCGATGGGCGCGGTGTTGAGCTGAAGAGCAAGTTCCTCCACCCAGGCGCGCAGCCTGGCTTCATCGATTGTGTAGCGCACCGGCACGTTGCGCTCCTGTTGGGGCAGTCCCAGCGCCTCGCGCACGGCGATGTCCACGAATTCCCAGCCGGCAAGATAACGTCCGGCGTCGGCCACCATTTGGTCGAAATCCACCCGAAAGGCGAAGTCGTCGGGATCGAGCATAAAGAGGCGGTTCTGAAATCGCACGCCGATCGGGTCATGATAGATCGGGTCTAAATGGGCGCGGATCTCTTCGACCGTCTTCAGGCCGGCGACGTCGACGCCGCCCAGCCGCACGCCCGGCGGCACCGGCGCCGCCGTCTGTTTGTAGTGGCTGTACAGGGGAAAGAGCGCAAGAACGCCGATCAGGAGCAACGTAAAATTGATAAAACGGGCGGAAGGGAGACGACGGCGCATGGCTTTATCGGAGTGTTTTCACCCATACAAAGTCTTTCACCGGGTCTGCCGATTGCGTTGTTCAGAACTGTACGCCGGGACGACCTCTGTCACCGCCTCCGGCGGCAGATGGCCGATGTCGTTGATGGACTCTGCCCGCCAGCGCTCCCCATCCCACACCAGCTCGGAGACGGCGCAATTGTGGGGATCCCAGCGGATCCAGTCGCCGGTGCGTCCGCCGATCCAGGCGTCGAGCACGCAACTGATGACGCCGCCGTGGGTGACCAAAACGATGCGCTGGCCGGGGTGACGTTCGGCGAGGCGCTGCACAGTTTCGATGGCGCGTTTGGCAAAGCCGGCAGGCGACTCTCCGTTGGGTGGGGCGAAGGTCGGGTCCTGCGCCCAGCGTTGCCAGAGCTGTTCGTTCTCCATCAGGTCGTGAAAAGTGCGCCCTTCCCAGTCGCCGATGCTGAACTCGCGCAGTCCCTCCTCGACAATCGGCTCAATGCCGAGCGCTTCGGCGATGGCGGCGGCGGTGCTGCGCGCACGCGGCAGCGGCGAGACGTAGATGGCGTCCACCGGCTCCTGCTCGCGGCGGAAGCGCTCGCCGGTCGCCTGCACCTGGAGGCGTCCGCGTTCGGTGAGCGGCGCATCAAGCGCGCCGTACCAGCGTTGCTCATGATTGGCGGTTGTTTCACCGTGTCGCACCAAAATCACGCGCGTCTCTCTCGTCATGCTGCACTTTTCCCCTTATTTCACCGATTCCAACACTTTCTGTGTTCTCTGCGACCTTTGTTTCTCTGTGACCCTTGTCGCCGTAATTCCCCTGCGCCGGAGCGGCCTTATGCTGCAAAAAACTTTTATAACAGATTGACACTGCTTGGTGTGCATGTTACACTGTGCGCATGATGTCGCCAAAGCGCTCGATCAACTTTTCACCATGCGTCAGGTTGTGCAGGAAGGTTTCCGGATGAGGGCCATCTGGGACTTTATGCGCGGCGCGAGCTGATACGGCGCTCGGACTGTCCAGATAAAGCTCTCCAGATGGGGAGCTTTTTTGTTTGCCCAGAGATGTTTCTACGAAAGGCGAGGAGATGATCAAAGCTGGCATCGCCGGCGCCACCGGCTACACAGGCATCGAATTGGTGCAATTGTTGCATCGACATCCGCATGTTGAAATCGGTTGGATCACCAGTGCCAGCAGCGCCGGCAAACGTCTGTGCGACGTGCATGCAGTCCCCTGGCAATATCCGTTGCTTGCCCTAGAGGAGGCGTATGCGCGTGCAAGTGAAGTCGATGTGGTTTTTCTCTGTCTGCCGCATGGTCAGTCGATCGAACCGGTGCGTCGTTTCGCCGCAGGAGGTCTCTGCGTCATCGACCTCAGCGCCGATTTTCGTCTCGGTCATCCGGAAGCCTATCGTCGCTGGTACGGCATGGAGCACCCGGCGCCGGAGCTGTTGCCGCACTTCGTATACGGCCTGTGCGAGGTGAATCGAGCGCAGTTGCGCAATGCCCGCCTGATCGCCGTGCCGGGGTGCTATCCCACCACGGTCAACCTCGGGCTGTATCCGTTGGCGAAGGCCGGCTGGCTGGAAGAACGCGTGATTATCGACAGCAAGAGCGGCGTGAGCGGCGCCGGACGCACCCTCAAGACGCCCTATTTGTTCGTTGAAGCCAATGAGAACATGACGCCCTATAACATCGGCTATCGTCATCGCCACATCGCCGAAATGGAGATGGTGCTCAACGCAGCTTCTCCCAACGGCGGCTATCGCTTCACCTTTTCGCCGCATCTTCTGCCGGTGAATCGCGGCATTCTCAGCACGATGTACGTGCGCGTGCCGAGCGGCGTCACCGAGGCCCAGGTGCGCGACCTCTATGAGGAAACCTACGCGGGCGAGCCGTTCATTCATCTGCTGCCTGCCGGTCAGCAGGCGTCGCTGCGCCACACGGTGCACACCAATCGCTGCGCCATCAGCATCACGCCGGAGTTGCCGGACGACCCGACCTGTCGCGATCTGATCATCGTCGCCACCGAAGACAACCTGATCAAAGGCGCCAGCGGACAGGCGGTTCAGTGCATGAACCTGGCGTTTGGATTCCCGGAGACCGCCGGGCTTTTGTGAGCTTGCATTTTTTATGAAGTTACCGAACTCCACGTTGGCTGTGAATTTTTCGGGAAGCTGCATAGCGTTTCTGGAGGATTGTGACGAGTCTAACGTGACGATTTAAAAATTATCAGGTCTAAAATTTATAGTTTGAGGCGAGTGCGGACAGAAGCAAGTGCAAACACAGGAACATATGAACCACGAGGAGCGCTATATCGTCGTCCTGAAAGTGGGTGGAAACGAGCTAGACGATCCGGATTTTCTGTTCGGGTTGGTCAACGCAGTCAAAGCGGTCAAGGCGGAGGGGCATCATCCGGTGATCGTGCATGGCGGCGGCAAGGCGGTGACCGACCTCCAGGCGAAGCTGGGGCTAAAGGAGCAGCGCATCGAGGGGCTGCGCGTCACCGGCGACGCCGACATGGACGTGGTTGAAATGGTGCTGAGCGGGCTGATGAACAAGCGCATCGTGCGCGCGCTGGTCAACGCGCACATCCGCGCGGCGGGCTTCAGCGGCGTCGACGACGGCACGCTCTACGTCGAAAAAATGTGGCATCCCTTCGGCGACTTGGGGCGCGTCGGCGAGGTGCAGGACGTCGACGATCATCTGCTGCGTACGTTGATCGCGGCGGACATCGTGCCGGTGATCAGCCCGGTGAGCTTTGGCGCGCTCGATGCGCTGAGCTACAACGTCAACGCCGACCACGCCGCCACCGCCATTGCCGCTAAGCTGGGCGCCATCAAACTCGTCTTCATCAGCAATGTGCCGGGCATTCTGGTGGCAGGCCGCGTGGTGCGCGCAGTGACGGCCGAACAGGCCGAGGAATGGATCGAAGAAGGTATTATCTTCGGCGGTATGATTCCCAAGGTGCGCAGCGCCATCGAGGCGGTGCGCAACGGCGTGGCGCAGGCGGTTATCACGAATCTTGCCGGCGTACAGGACGGTACCGGCACCGGCGTCATCGGCAGTCGATAACTCTTTCATTGAGAGGGGCAGAGGGCACAGAGATTGGCTTTTGACGCTCTGCCTCTCTACGGTGAACTTTTCCACCGAAGGCCGAACAAGGAGGGGGCATGAACGCGCAGGAGATCATCCAACTGGAGCAACAGCACGTGCTCGGCGTCTATGCACGGGCGCCCTTCGTGCTGGAGCGGGGCGAAGGCAGCACACTCTATGACACACAAGGCCGCGCCTATCTAGACTGTGTGGCCGGCATTGCGGTCAATGCGCTCGGTTACAACGATCCGGGCGTCATGCAGGCGATGCAGGAGGCCATGACAACGGGGCTGTTGCACGTGAGCAACTTGTATCACACAGCGCCGCACGCGCGGCTGGCTGCGCTGTTGTGTCAAACGAGTTTTGCAGACAAAGTGCATTTCTGCAACAGCGGCGCCGAGGCCAACGAAGGTGCGTTCAAGTTCGCCCGCCGCTACGGCCGTGCGCATGGCGGCGAGGAGAAAGTTGAAATCCTGGCGTTCACAAACGCCTTCCATGGACGCACGATGGGTGCATTGGCCGCCACCCCGCGCCCCAAATATCAAGACCCCTTCAAGCCGCTGATGCCCGGCGTCCGTTTCGCCGAATTCAACGACCTCGAGAGCGCTCGCCGACAGATGGATGAGCGGGTTTGCGCTATCATCGTCGAGCCGGTGCAAGGCGAGGGCGGCGTTCATCCGGCGACGCCTGAATTTCTGGCCGGGCTGCGAGCGTTGGCCGATGAGTACGATGCGCTCCTGATTTACGACGAAGTGCAGTGCGGCGTCGGCCGCACCGGCAGCCTGTGGGCACATCAGGGCTACTGCAATCGGGGGCGCGGTTGCGTGGGCGAGAACGGCTGTCCATTCGAGCCGGACATCCTGACCGCAGCCAAGCCGTTGGCCGGCGGCCTGCCGATCGGCGCCATTCTGATGCGCCAACGCGTAGCCGACGTAATGCAAAAGGGCGACCACGGCAGCACCTTCGCCGGCGGCCCGTTGGTGACGCACGTTGCACACCACGTGGTGAGCCGCATCTCGCAGCCCGACTTTCTGGCCGCCGTCGAGGCCAAGGGCAAGTTGCTGCGCGACCTGATCGAGGAGATCAACAGCCCGCACATCCAAGAAGTTCGCGGCAAAGGGCTGATGATCGGCGTCGAACTCGATATAGAAGCGGCGGAGGTGATCCAGCGAGGATACAAAGAAGGGTTGATCCTGGTCAACGCAGGGACGAACGTGTTGCGTCTGGTGCCGCCGCTCGTGATCACCGAAGCGGAAATTCACGAGGTGGTTGAACGTCTGACGCGCGCCTTGCAGCCTGCGTGACGCGCTCAGAATGGGGTGCGAATGGATGAGGATTGCTGTCGTTGAGGAACGTTGTTGTTGGGGAATATGTAGAGGAACTGGGAATGCCCATAATTATTCAACCGGCTGAAGAGTCGCATGTGCTCCCCATCACCGAACTGGTGAATCTGTTTGCGGCTGAAAATTTGATGCTGCCGCGCACCGAAGAAAGCGTGCGTCAGACGCTGGCAGACTGGCTTGTGGCCGTCGATCCCAACGCCCGTCCGCACGATCCGCCGATCCTGGCGTGCGGTGCGTTGGTCCCGTTGACCGAAACGCTGGTCGAGCTGCGTTCGCTGGCGGTGCATCCCAGCCAGCAGGGCAAAGGGTTAGGTGGTCACATGGTGAACCATCTCGTGCAATTGGCGCGCGAACGGGGCTATCATCAGATCTGTGCGCTGACACTGCGCGAACAGTTTTTCGTGCGGCTTGGCTTCGAGCCGGTCGATCGCTGGAGCATCAGCCCGAAGGTGTGGCAGGCGTGCATCTACTGCCCCAAATTTCATCGCTGCGATGAAGTGGCGGTGATCATGAACCTGGTCGAAAACCCCCAGACGGCGACGCACCCCCTGGCGAGACCGGTGGGCTGGAATACGTTGCTCAAATGGAGCGAATGGCAACCGCTCAAGCTGGCCTACAAACAGAAGTAGGCGAAAGTTCAATAGGGCGGCCGGGCCGGGCCGTTGTATTTGCAAAGTCCCGTGCGCGGGGAGTTGAAGCGCAGGCGCGGGCCGCCGTAGAGTGTGCAGCCGTGCGTCTTGGCGTGGATTGCGCACAGGTAGCAGGCCGGCTCCCCGCGTTCGTAGTAACATTGCATGCAGATGTGCGTCGCCGGCTCCCCGCATGCAACGCATGCAAAAGCGGGCAATAGGTTGCGTGCCATCAATGTCACCGGTTTGGCGGAGAGCGGCTTGCCCGTGCGCTCGGTGACGACTTCGATTTTTAGTTCGGTGGGGGAGCCGAAATCATATTCATATTTGCCTTTCAGGCCGGGGCGTAAGACGTCGCCGAGCCGGGTCGTCAGGCTCTTCTGATCGCCGATGGCGAAGAAGCCGTCGATCAGCTCCTGATAGCGGGTGCTGCCGAAGACGAAGTGGCTCATGTGACCGCAGCAGTCGACCCAGATGGCGCGCAAATAGGCGTCCAGGTCTTGCAATGTGGCGCTTGCGGGAGCCTCTAGGTGAAGCCAATAGCGCCCATCGACGGCGTCGCGCACGACGATATGGTAAAGCGGCTGCGTTTTGCGTTTGCCAGACTCCGCCTTTTCGACGGCGGCCTGACGCGCAACGCAGCTCGTCAGGTGTTTGACCATGGCGGAGGCCGCCACTTCTTGCTCACAGAAGGCGCAGACGCCCTTCGAGCTACTCTTTGAAGCACTTGCGCGTGCCATCAATGATCCTCCGCCGCCAGAGACGCAACGGTGAATGCTTCAAAGAGGGCGTCAAAACCGCCGCCGTCGGGCGCTGCACACATCACGCCGACCCTCGCCTCGTCGCCGGGGAGCAAGTAGGCGATGCGTAGGAGAGTGTATTCGGCGCCGTCCGGCGAGTAGAAAATCTCTACCGCTTCCGCCTTGCGGATCAGCCGCAGCCAGATCGACGGCGGGTTCTGCGGCAACGGTGCCACCGACCAGTCGGAGAAGTCATTGGTGACGACGGCGCTCACGAACTGCTGACCGTGCACGTATTCGATCCCCGCCTTCAGCCAGTGTTCCGCATCGAGGCGCACCATCAGGCCGGCCTGGTCGTATAAATCTCGATACACGCCGGTCACCTTGACGGATGCGGTGAAGTCGCCTCGCACCGTCTCGTAGTAGAAATGGCCGTTATCGCGGATAAAGCCGTAATGGGTCTTGCGCCAGAAGTCGGTGTTGGGGTCGGCGTGAATGCGAATTGCGCCCGCTTCCACCTGCCAGCGTTTGGGTTCATTCAACCATTGCATTCGGCATGGAGTCCTTTCTTGTTTATTTTGATCGAAGTTTGCAGTTAGCCCGCCCTTCAGGGAGCTTTATGGCATTGAACGAATTGCTGTCAGCCCGTAGGCGTTGCTAGGAGCTGCGCTTCTTTGAATTATCCAAAACCTTGCGGCCTGTCGAGGATATGCGGCTATGAGGCCAGCTCTCGTTCGGAAACGACAATGCCATCGCCATCTGCATACAGCATATGACCGGGCTTGAAGGTCACGCCGGCGAAGGTGACATCGACGTTGACGGCACCGGCGCTGCGTTTTTCACTGCGTCGTGGATGGGCGGCCAGCGCCTTGACGCCGAGCGGCAGCGTCGCCAGCGTCTGGGTATCGCGCACGCAGCCGTTGACGACCACGCCTGCCCAGCCGTTTTGCACCGCCAGCTGCGCCAGCCGATCGCCGAGCAAGGCGCAGCGCAGCGAGCCGCGGCCGTCGACGACCAGCACGCGGCCCAGTCCCGGCTGTGAGAGCTGTTCGCGCACGGCGCTGTTGTCTTCGTTGGCGTCAACGGTGACGATCGAGCCGTGAAATGCGATCACGCCACCGAAGTCGCGAAAGATAGGCTCGACCACCTGCACTTGGTCGGCGTACCGGTCGCAAAGATCGGCAGTTGCGTAACCCATGTGGAGCGTCCTTTCTTGCCGTTGTTGATACAGCATCTTATCATTGCTCAAGGACGTTTGACCATTTTTCATGCCACTTTTCACGCTTTCCCGCAAAGCGTAGAGAGAACCGGCGGGATTCCATAACGCGCTCCCGCCGGGGCTGCGCCCGTCGATCGAGGCGCAACACAGTTTGTTTCTTCTTCGCTATCGTTTTTTCGCTATTGTTTGTTGTGAAATGGAGTAGCGTCTTTCTGTCGCCGAAGGAATGGTCTCTCTGCGGGTTTGGCGTGTCTTTTTGCTTGCGAGCAGGAAAAAACAGGCGGGAATAAAAACAGGTCAGACTCCGGCGAGTCTGACCTGTTGCACCGGTTGAAGCAAGCCAACCTTATTTGACTTGCACTTTGATTTGTTTGGGTTTCACCGCCTCGGCCTTGGGCACGCGCAGCGTCAGCACGCCTTGGCTATAGGTCGCCTCAATCTTCTCGGCGTTCACCGGCACGTTGAAGGTGATGCGTCGCTCGAAGCCGCCGTGGTAAAGCTCGCGCTTGATGTAATCAACGCCCTCTAGCAGCGGCTGGAACTTGCCGCGGATCGTCAGGTCGTTGTCCGCCAGCACGATCTCGACGTCCTCGGGGTTGACGCCCGGCACATACGCCTGCACCACGAACGCATCCTGGGTGCTATAGGCGTCGATCGGCAACCGCAGCGTACGCGTGGGCTCGACCGCCTCTCCGGTCTCCTGCTCCAGCTCGCTCAGGCGGCGGCTCATGGCGTCGGCCATCTCAACAAAGTCGCGAATCATCTGATTGTAGTTGTTGAAGCGCATTGTTCTCAACTCCTTTCTGTCTGTTTAGCAGACCCTCAATTGTTCAAACTCGGCCTGAATTGTTCAAACTCGGCGATGGCTGCTGTTTTTCAATCTGTTTTTCAATCGCTTGTTTTCTGAATCCGCTTGTTTTCTGAATCGTTGTCTCCACTATAGCGGTTTTATGTTAGAAGCGCGCGTGTGCTTTGTTATCAACAGATTTGTAGATTGTCAGCGATGTGTTTGCGCACATGTACGGGCGCAAAGTACATAGACTTGAGAGCTTGATCGGCTTGGGTTCGTTGCGGGGATCGTCTATACTGCTCGCTGGAATGGAGAAGCGATAGACGAGAAGGAACGGATAGAAGTGCGCGTTCTCTTGACAGGCATCGCCGGCTTTGCCGGCAGTTTTTTGGCGGAGCTACTGGTGCGTGAGCCAGAGGTGGAGCTGCACGGTGTGGTCCATCGCCACGATCGACGCATTGCGCACCTCGCCAACCGCATTCACCTCCATCGCGGCGATCTGCGCAACGCCGTATGGGTTGGCGAACTGATCGAACAAGTGCGGCCCGAGTACGCACTGCACCTGGCGGCCTGGAGCGACGTTGGTGGGAGCTGGCATCATCCCTGGACTACTTATGAACTCAATATTCAATGTCAGTTGAACTTACTGGAAGCGCTGCGCCGCTGGCAGCCGACTTGTCGCACGCTGGTGGTGTCCTCGAACGAGGTGTACGGCCTCGTGCAGCCGGAAGACTTGCCGATCGATGAGGAGACACCTTTTCGCCCCAATTCCCCTTATGGCGTCAGCAAGATCGCGCAGGACATGATGGGGCTGCAATATTTCAACAGTCATCGCATGCCCATCATCCGGGCGCGTAGCTTCAACCATCTGGGGCCTGGCCAGGCCGACGACTTTGCCGCCAGCGCGTTCGCCCGCCAGATCGCCGAGATCGAGCTAGGGCTGCGCGAGCCGGTGGTGCGCGTCGGCAATCTCAACGCCGAGCGCGACTTCACCGATGTACGCGACGTCGTGCGTGCCTACTGGCTGTTGGTGCGTCAGGGAGAAGCCGGTCTCTGCTACAACGTAGGCTCGGGGAAACCCTATTCGATCCGTTGGTTGTTGGAGACGCTGCTTGAGCTTTCCTCCGTTCAGATCCGCGTCGAAGTGGATCCGGCTCGTTTACGTCCAAGCGACGTTCCCTGTTCTTACTGCGACAACCGACGCCTCATGCAGGCCACCGGTTGGCGTCCGGAGATCGATCTACGCACCGCACTGCGCGATCTGCTTGACAGCTGGCGCGCCCAGTTGCGCAAATCATAACGAACTTCTCCAAAGACTCACAGTAAATAATTAGAGAAGATTGAAGAAACCAATAAAGGAGATTTTTCGCGTGAGTGTTCAAAATGCCATCCCGTTACAAAGAACCGGGCAAGCCCGAGAAAAAGCGTCTGCACCGCTGACGTTGGCGCTAACTCGCTCCGCCGTGGTGGTGATCGCTGTTTACATCGGCGCGCAGATGTTGTCGGATTTCACGAGCCTCAAGATCGGCGTCGTTGCCGGGCTGGCGGTGGACATGGGTACGTTCATCTATCCTATCACCTTCACTCTGCGCGACGTGGCGCATAAGACGATCGGCAAACGCAACACCCAGACGCTGATCTGGATGGCGGCAATCATCAATCTTTTTGCTGCACTGTATATCTGGTGGGTGAGCAGTGTGCCCGGCGACCCGGCCTGGGGATTGGCTGCCGAGTGGAGCGCAGTCTTCAATCCGACACTGTTGGGACGGATCGTCCTCGCTTCCATCGTGGCCGAAGTGGTGAGCGAGCTGGTGGACACAGAAATCTATCACTGGTTTGTGACGCGCATCACGAGACGTTATCAGTGGGCGCGCGTGCTTGTGAGCAACAGCGTCAGCGTGCCGATCGACAACCTGATTTTCGCCGTCGGTGCATTTGGCGGCGTCCTGCCCTGGAGCGTCGTCGGCGAAATTTTCCTCTTCAATCTCTTGTTGAAATATGCAGTGACGCTGGTCAGCATGCCGCTCATTTATGTGACGCGCGACCGGGATTGGAGTGAAGCGGAGTAAACACACCGATCGCGCATTCTTTGTGAACGACGCAAAATAGCATAGAATTTGCGGCTATGATTGTGGAACGACCGAAAGCCTCATCGCCGATCGAGGGATCTCCTCCTTTGCCGGTCGATGCGTCTGACCGGCGCATGCGGCTGATGCGTTGGGGCTTAACTCTGTTGGTGGCCGTCGGAGCCGTTGTGGCCATCTTCTCCGATGCGTTGCGCGGCGGCGGAGCACCCTATCTCTATCAGCGCATTCAGACCTTCGTCACGATCTTTCTGGGCATCTTCATCGAGGCGGTTCCCTTCCTGATCGCCGGCTCGATTGTCTCCGGCCTGATCGCCGTCTTCGTCGATCAGGCGGCCATCGACCGCTATCTTCCCAAAGCAGCGTTGCCGGCCGCTCTGGTCGGCGGTGGCATGGGCATGGTCTTTCCGGTCTGTGAATGCGGGGTGGTGCCCGTGGTGCGGCGTCTCTATGAGAAAGGGCTGCCGCTTTCGATCGGCGTCGCTTTTTTGCTGGCGGCGCCCGTGGTCAACCCGATCGTGATCCTAAGCACCTACAGCGCCTTCGGCTGGGGGCCTGTTTTTGTTGGGCGCATCGTTTTCAGCTTTCTGATCGCCGCCGTCGTGGGCTTTCTCTTCGGTCGCGCACGGCCGGAAGCAGTGCTGCGGCCGGCTGTGTGTCAGTTGCATCACGATGCGTCCCATCCCGTCCACAGTCACGATCACAGCCACCATCTTCCTAACGCTCCGGTGGGGCTGCGCCTTCGGCAGGCGTTCAATCTGGCCGGGGACGATTTCTTCGACATGGCCCGCTATCTCATCCTCGGCTCCATGCTCGCCGCCGGCATGCAGACGTTGGTGCCCCAGAGCACGCTGTTAGCAATCGGGCAGGGGTCGGTGATCTCGGTGCTGGCGATGCAGGCGCTAGCCTTTGTGCTTTCGGTCTGTTCAACGGTGGATGCGTTCCTGGCGCTGGCCTTTGCAGGCACCTTTACGACCGGTTCGGTGCTCGCCTTCCTGGTCTTTGGTCCGATGGTGGATATTAAAAGCTCGTTGATGTTCCTGGGCGTCTTCCAACGCCGCATCGTGGTCTACTTGATCACACTGCCGATGTTGTTGTCGTTGCTAATGGGCGTCTGGTGGAACCTGAACGTGCGTTGGTAGGATGGCGGCGCTTGCCGCTGAATGCAGGCGCATTTGAAGAGGCGTGCGATGAATATGTTGAGTCGTCCGAGATTTCAAAATGCGCTCAAGGCGTTGGCGCTGTTGGCCCTGGCCGTCTTTCTCTATACACGCCTCGCCGGCGGCGTGCTTTTTTTCTATATCAATCAGCGATTCGTGGCTTACACCATCTTCGCCATCGTCGGGTTGGTGATGGTGGCTCTCAGTTATCGTCCGACGTCGCGTCAAGACAAAGCCGACGATGCGCTTCACAGCCATTATCGGCTAGGTTGGGCGGGGCTGGCGATCGTGATGGCGCCGATTGCGCTCGGTCTGCTGGTGCCCCCTCAGCCTCTGGGCGCAGCGGCGATGCAAAATCGAGAGATCAACGTCGCCTCGCAGACGCGTTCGGCACTGCCGGCGGCCGTGCGCGCCGCCGCCCAGAAGGGGGCCGCCGAGCGCAACCTGCTGGACTGGCTGCACGCCTTTTCCACCTCGCCGAATCCGGCCCAGGAGTTTGCGGGCCAGCCGGTGGATGTGATCGGCTTCGTTTATCACGACGAACGCCTGGGCGAAAACGAAATGTTGGTCAACCGCTTCGTTGTAAGTTGCTGCGTAGCCGACGCCAGCGCGGTCTCGATGATCGTGCGCTGGCCTGACGCTGCCTCGCTTCCCAACGATGCCTGGGTGCAGGTGAAAGGAGTCTTGCAGCCAGGCGAGTTCAACGGAAGGGCGCTGCCGATCGTGGTCGCTCAGGAAGTGATTCCCACTGCACTGCCCAATCAGCCGTATCTCTATCCTTGAGCTGTTAAGGTCGTTCGAATATCGCCCGGTGGCCTCTTCACAGAATGCAACCGGGCCTTGCGTGCAATTTTTACGGTGAATTCTCAATCTCGCATCGGCTCATTTGACCTGACGGTGTTCGGCGTCGTCAGCGTCATCCTCGTGACGCTTGGCGTGGTCATCTGGCGCGGGGATCGGATCGGCCTCCAGGTGGTGGCAGTCACGCCCGCCGACGGCAGCAGCGGCGTTTCCACGCGCAGCCAGATCCGCGTCGTTTTCGATCGGCCTCTGGCCCAGGAGGCCGCCTCGGCGCAACTGGCGCTTGATCCGCCTGTGGAGATGGCCGTTCGCGTCGATGGCAGTCAACTGATCTTCACTCCGAAAGCGCTTCAACCGGATACGCTGTACACCGCGCAACTGGAGGACGGTGTGCGCAGCGCAACCGGGCATGCGCTGCGCACGCCACACGTCTGGCGCTTTACGACCGGGCGCCTTCAAGCGCTTTTCACCCGCTCTGTTGAAGGCAAGGAGCAGCTCTTTGTCGTCCCCGTTTCGGTTGAGACCAGGGACGCCGATGCGCAGCCCAGACAGCTCACTTACAGCGCAGGAAGCGTCTGGGATTTCGCCGTCTCCCCTGTGGATGCGCGCATCGCCTTTGCGGCGCTGACGGAGTCGGGGGGAAGTCATCTCTGGATTCTGGCGCCTGGCGGTCAGCCGGCGCTGCTGCTTGACTGTGGCGACGACTTTTGCAGCAGTCCTTCCTGGTCAAATGACGGCGAGCTGCTGCTCTTTTCTCGTCGCAGCGCCGGCGATTACGCCGCCGCAGCCGTGAGTCCACCAAGGCTTTCCATTATGCACGTGGCCAGCGGCGAGCGGGCGCCGGTCTTTCGCGATAGCCAGAAACTCGGCTTTGAAGCACGCTGGTCTTCGGACAATCGTTGGATCACCTATCTCTCGCCGGATTTCATCGGCATCGGCGTCTATAACCTCGAAAGCGGGGAAGAGCGCTTCTATCCGACGCAGGCGGGCGAGGCCGCGCCCTGGCAGCCGGGGCAGATGCGTTTCGTCATGAACCAGGAGCGCATGCTCGGCGACCGCAGCGCCGTCCACCTCTTCCTGGTCGATCCGATCGCCGACGAGCGCATCAACCTGAGCGGGGAGGAAGCGATGGTCGAAGACGGCGCGCCGGCGTGGTCGCCCGACGGGGAGTGGCTAGCCTTTCGGCGCAACATCACCGAAGGTCCCAACGCCACGCTCACCAAACAGCTCTGGCTCATGCGCAGCGATGGGAGCGAGGCTCGCCCCCTGACGATGGATCCCGACATCGATCACGGCCCGCCGACATGGTCGCCGGACGGGCGATATCTGCTCTTTCACAAGTTTCCGATCAAAGGTCCGGACATCGTCATTTCGGTGTGGGTGATGGAAGTCGCCGGCGGGAAGCAATGGCAGGTCGTCTCTCCGGGACAGTTTCCTTTGTGGTTGCCTTGAACAAACCATTCCCGATAAAAACGCAGCGCCCGGAGACGCAGCGAGCGCAAAGAGCCATGCACAGGGCCCCTAGGCGCACGATGTCTCGACGATGGAGCGATCTTGGGAGGGGCGGACTCGTCATGGCGTAAGAGGCGCATTGCATTCGGTGTGGTTTTTGTCTTCTGATATAATGAGAGTTCCGGGCGACCGCCCATGCGATGAGCTGCTTCGCATGGGCGGTGTTCTTGGCGGATAAGATCGGCGGGGCAAGGCGACGGGGCCGATTCATAGGGGCAGAGGCAATGAATCCACCACAAATCAGCGCTTCAAAAACAGAGCCGCCGACATCTTATTATACAGGGCCGGGGCGACGGGCCGTCATAGGGCGGCTTCTTTGGGAACGGTTGTCGGCAAACCGGCGAACGATGCAGCTACCCGTCGCTCAGGTGATGTCTTCGGGCTTGTTGAACGCCCAGTTCTGGTCGGAAAATTCCTTCTGGCGACCGGCGGCGTTTTGGGCGGGCGTCGCCGGTGCGCTTTCAGTAGGTATAACGCAAAACACGATCGACTGGCGGACGCTGGCATTGGCGCTCATACTGGTCGATGTGCTCTGGGGAAGCGTCTGGCGTTTGGCCGGGGGACGGCAACAATTGTTGCCGTTGAATTCCGGCGTTTTGCCTCGTGCCCCGATATGGCTGCCCTATCTGCAGCCGGGTTCGCCGGCCGCGCGCATGTTTTCAGGCGATCACAGCGATGTATGGTCGCTCGCTTTTCATGTTGCACTTCCGACTGTGCTGCTGGCCACACTGGCGGCGGCTGTGCTCGGCATTGAAGCACTGCTGTTGACTGCAACGGTGGCGTTTCTGGCGATCCTCGGATGGATCGCCCGCCACACGCTGCAAGGAATTCCGCTTCTGCTGACTGCGCTGATCGCCATTGGGTTGCCCTGGCTGCTGGTGATGCAGCAGGTGACGCCGCAAGAGTCCGGAAGCGGCTGGCCGCCGCTGATCTTGGCGGCCTGCTGGGTCATGCATTACTGGGGCGAAATGCGCATACTGGTCGACAGTCGTGATGTCGTAGCCATGATGTTGTTGGCGACTGCTGAAATCGGCATCTGTGCTTTTCTCATCTTGATGCAGGCGCCCTTGTGGCTGGCGATGATCATCTTGTTATTTTTGCCGACATGGTTGATGGTGGCGCAAGGCGCTTCTGTAGGGCGACGGATGCAGCCGCTCTGGTTGTTTGCTCTGTTGCTCAGCGCGCTGGCGCTTGGACAGACCATTTGAGTCGTTGCAGAGGAGTTGTTACAGAGGAATCAATGACAAACGAGACAGCAAACAAATATGCATCCGACGGATCGGGTGACAATCAGAACGAGCAGGCCAAGACGAACGTTGCGATTACGTCGAACGGCTATCGTTTGGTCACCGTAGACGACTTGAAACGGGATGCAGAGGTCACGGCCATTTTGCAGGCGGCGAACGCCACCATGAAGCAACTCGGCTACACCGAACACGGGCAACGACACGCCGGGCTGGTGGGCAACATCGCTCAAAACGTGCTCGAACACCTGGGGTATGACCAACGCACCTATCAACTGGCCAACATTGCAGGTTACCTTCATGACATCGGCAACATCATTCACCGACAGCACCACGCAATGAGCGGCGCACTGATGGCGTGGGAGATCTTGAAACGCATGAACATGGCGCCCCAAGAGTGTGCACTGATCATGAACGCCATCGGCAATCATGAAGAGGAACGCGGCACCGCCACCAATGCCGTCAGCGCCGCCGTTATCATCGCCGACAAGGCGGATGTGCACCGCAGCCGCGTCCAAAACCCGCGCATGGAAGATTTCGATATTCACGATCGGGTCAACTACGCCGCCAAACGCAGCTTTGTGCGTGTGCGACCGGAAGAAAAGATCATTGCGCTGGAGCTGGAGATCGACACCTACTACGCCGCCGTCATCGAGTACTTTGAAATTTTTCTGAGCAGGATGACGATGATGCGCCAGGCGTGTGAGTTTTTGGGCTGCAAATACCAGTTGATCATCAATGACACCCAATTCGCCTAGGGCATCGAGCGCAATTTCTTTCACCGCCAGGTCACGCAGACGCAGAAAGAAATCTTTGACGCGTTCCCTCCCTCTCGTTTTGGGGTTGTAACTATTTAGAAAAGCCGGATCGCAGCCGAGCTCATCGAGAAAATTTTGTGCTCTACCAGTCGATAGGAACGAGATGATGCGTATTGTTCGTTATGTCCCTTTCCAAACAGAGGAGGAGACGACACGCCTTTCTCACTTTCCGCAGCCGGAAGGCTTCT
>JANWYX010000208.1 GCA_025055055.1 Caldilinea sp.
GATGAGCCCGCCCTCATCGAACTTCTCTCTTCACCTGAGGAAAATGAGCGGTGGTGGGCGCTGCGCGCACTGGCTGCCTGCGGATCGGCGAACGCAGCTGCACCCATAGCCAGATGCCTTGACGATCCGGTTACCGCCGTACGCGCTGCGGCGGCATTGGCGTTGGCGCACCTGCACCGGCGCTACCCGTCGGAAGTGACGCCTCTCCTCGAGCAGGTGGCAGCTCGTCTGGCCGATGAAGAGGGCATGGTGCGCCAAATCGCAGCGGACGCCCTTGCAATGTGCGGCGATGACGCCGTGCCGGCGCTTGCGCGCATTCTCTTTGAACAACGTCATGAAGGCGCTCGTACGCGAGCGGCAAGCGCGCTGCGCAAGATGGCGACCCGCAAGGCAGCGAGCATTCTATACGCGCTGCTGAACGATCCCAATCCCCTGGTTCGCACCTATGCTTATGAAGGACTGGATGAGATGGGCTTGCTGGAGACGATCTTAGTGACGTTGAAGTGAAGATGTTGTTCAGGTCCGGACAACCGACTCCATCAGCGGTGACGTTGAGGCCGGCGGCGGCTTCCTGCGTTAACCGTCTTGCGTCTTCGAGCAGGACCTCCGGCTTGTGGCTTTTTTAGACGCAAATCTCCGGCGTAAGCGTTCGAGTGGGCGGGTCGATTGTGGCCGTTGAGATTATGGAATGGAACAAAAGACGTTGGCAACCTGTAGGCGCAGCGCATAACTGCGCCGCCGCCAAATTCCCTAAGACCTTACGCTCCACCGAGAAGCGCGGCCGCACCCACCTCCCTTGTCGTCGTTCGCTCAATCCGCTCTAGTTATTGCCAAGCGCACCTGCGTAACTTCTATGAGCAGTTTGCACGCGCCCGCTACGTTTCTCCATCCCCGATTCTCAGTGCTATACTGGGCTTTGTGCCTCTGTCTTGTCAGGATTGCTTGAGTTCAGATAAGGTTTACGAACAGGAAAATGCGAAACAAGACATTTTGTTCGACCCGTTGTTCGATCCAAAGTAGACAAGCTTCTCCACATTTCAGATGGATGATCTGGCCATTGCTTGTCGTAGCGACGCTGGTGAGCGGATGTGCGGCGGCGGCAGCAAATGTGCCGGCAGCAGCTCCCATCGGCGAAGTGGCGCTTCCCCCCGCCATCAACACCGTCATTGAACCGCTCGATGCTTATCGTTCCCCGAATGAAGACAATCTATCACCTCTGCCGACGCCCACGCCTACGCCTGAGGGTGATGCACCGTTGCGTGTCACCATCGTCAGCCAAATTCGCGCCAACATCCGCAGCGGACCATCCACGGCCTTCGAGATCGTGGGCAAGGCCAACCCAGGGCTTACGTTCGACGTGCTCGGACAGAGTGAAGATGGCCGCTGGTATCAAATCGCCGCCAATATTCCCGGCGTCGATGGCCAGTTGCTGGAAAGCGGGTGGGTGGCGGCGGAGCTGGTGCGTATTGCCGGCGAAGGCGATGCGCCCGTGGTGACGAACGTCCCTACAGAGCCGCTCCTCGAGCCAGATCTGGCGGTGAAATGGGCTGTCCACTGGCAATGTGAATCCGAGCGCTGTCAGATCAAAGAGTGCGACGCCACCGTGAGCGCGGCCGTCACCCGCCAGCCGAGCGGAGGCTTTCTGCCCATTGAGCACACCGTGGTCTGGAATGACGCTTGTTTTTCCACCGATGCCTGGACCTTTGAAGTAAACCAGATGACGGGCAAGGAGCGCACCGGCGAAGCGGAGCAAAATTTCCTATACGGCTACTGGCTGGGGGCAAAATCGGGCCAAGCGATCGGCGTCTTTCCGCTCAACGAGCGAGAGGGTGTTCAAGTCTTCTGTTCAGGGCTGCACTCCGTCGAGATCGAAGAAGGCGGCGGCTGGACAACCGTCTATCAGGGCAACACATGCCACGACGTCAACACAGGCATGTTGGTCTATCTGAACTACATCAAACGCTGGCTCTACACCGGCGATTATGACGGCAAGACCTATAACCGCGCCTTCTTCGGCGACATCGAGCGACTGGAGCAGCGGTTAATCGAAGCGAACACGCCGTTGGCGCTGGTTGTGAAAAAGTAGACTTCTAAAAAATAGAGATAGGTTCTCTTAGATCGATTTGAACATATCCGCCGGGACACTCTAAGCTTCCCGGCGGATGGACGGCCAACATAAATCGGTGAAAAGAGTTTATGTCTCTACGAGGGTTGCCTGTGTCTTGTAGATCGCCGCAAGCCGCTGATAATGCACCGGCCCCTCGTCGAGACGGGCGTTCTGTGCAGTGCTGAGCGAGCCGCGCACGGCGCCGGGCACGCCTGCAACCAACACAGCGTCCGGAATGCGGGTGTTCTCGCGCACGACTGCCCCGGCCGCAATCAGTGCACCTTTACCGACCGTGGCGCCGCTGAGCACGACGGCGCCCATCCCCACCAGGGCGCCGTCGCCGATCGTGCACCCTTCCAACACCGCGCCATGTCCGATCAAGACATCGTTTCCAATGACGGTGTTCTCACGTTCGTTGACATGGATGACTACGTTGTCTTGAATACTGGATCGCTCGCCGACCACGATCGCACCTGTATCGCCGCGCAACACGGCGCCAAACCAGATGTTTGCTCCGGCCTGAACCGTCACGTTTCCGATCAACACGGCGGTCGGCGCAACGTAGGCGTCTTCTGCGATCTTGGGACGCATGCCGTTCAGCTCGATAATCATATCCACTCCACATTGGACAAACCATAAATTTTTTGCGATAGTCTAGCCGTTGTTGTTTAGAACTTCTTCCATTATAGAGCAAGAACACAGAGCAAGAACACCCAAAACAAAGATGTCATTCCCTTTGGAGCAGGCACGCACTCTGGACGCCACCGATTCTCTGGCGCACTTTCGTGAACGATTCTTGATCACCGACCCGGCGATGATCTACCTTGACGGAAATTCTTTGGGGCGCCTCCCCCTTTGCGCCGAAGCGTTGATGACCGACCTTGTCAGGCGACAGTGGGGCGAGCAATTGATCCGAAGTTGGAACGAAGGCTGGTTCACGCTGCCGGAGCGGGTCGGCGGCAAGCTGGCGCAGTTGGTCGGCGCGCAGGCGGATGAGGTGGTTGTGGCGGATTCGACCTCGATCAACCTGTTTAAGCTGGCGGTCGCAGGTCTGCGCCTTCAGCGCGGCCGCCGCCGTATTCTGACGGACGACCTCAATTTTCCGTCCGACATTTACATTCTACAGGGAATCGTCGAGATGCTTGACGCCGGCTATCGGCTCGAGATCGTACACTCCGAGGACGGCGTTCATGGGCCGGTGGAGGCGCTGTTGACAGCGCTGGACGAGGACGTGGCGCTGGTCGCACTCTCTCACACCGTCTTCAAGAGCGGCTACATGTACGACATGTGTGCGATCACCGAGGCCGTTCACGCTGTCGGCGCGTTGGCGCTATGGGATCTGAGCCACTCGGTGGGAAGCGTGCCCGTTGAGTTAAACGCTGCGCAGGCCGACCTGGCGGTTGGATGCACCTATAAATATGTCAACGGCGGGCCTGGCGCGCCGGCCTTTCTCTACGTGCGCCGCGATCTGCAAGAGCGCCTACAAAATCCGATCGGCGGATGGATGGGGCAACGCGCCCCCTTCGATTTTGCGCTCGACTACGCGCCCGAGGCCGGGATTCGACGCTTTCTGACCGGCACGCCACCCGTGCTTTCCCTGGCCATGATCGAGCCGGGCGTCGACTTGCTGCTGGAGGCAGGCATAGACGCTCTGCGCGCCAAATCGGTGCAGCAAACCTCTTTTTTGATCTCCCTCTGGGAGGAGAGGCTGGCGCCGCTGGGATACGCGCTCAAATCGCCACGGCAAGCGGAACGCCGCGGCTCCCATATTTCGCTCGGCCATCCAGAAGGATGGCGCATCAACCAGGCGCTGATCCATGACCTCGGCGTACTGCCCGACTTTCGAGCGCCCGATAACATTCGGCTTGGCGTTGCGCCGATCTATACATCGTTCGTCGACGTCTACACTGCCGCCGAACGGCTGCAACGCGCCGTAACGGAACAAATCTACATGCGGTATTCCGGCCGACGTTCCACGGTCACCTAGCGTTTGCGCAATGCATGCAACGCTCATCCATTCCCGAAATACGCAACGCGTTCCATTTTAACTCATCAAGGAGAAAGCATTATGGTTTCTGCAGTCGTGCTGCTCAAATGCGAGCGCAACAAAATTAATACCGTCGCCGAGACGCTGGCCGACCTCAAGGGCATTTCCGAGGTCTTCTCCGTGGCGGGGCGTTACGACCTGGTGGCGATCCTACGTGTGCGCAACAACGAGGCGCTGGCCAATCTCGTCACCAACGAAATGTTGCAGGTGGACGGCATCCTGGACTCGGAGACGCTGATTGCCTTCAAGGTCTTTTCGCGTCACGATCTGGAAAGCATGTTCGAGATCGGCTTTGAGGGCGAGTAAGTTTTGCTTCTCTTGAAGGATGCTTCGGTCTCCGCTATACTGAGAGCAACTCGTTCTAACGTTTGGCAAGAATGGCCTCAAACCCTATGGCAACAGAAGCCCAGGAATCGGTCGATCTGACGCCGTTGCTTCCTGTGTTGGAGCGTTGGGCTCCACGAGGACGGAGCGGACTGCTTCCGGCGCTGCTCGAGGCGCAGACACACTACGGCTACATCCCGCCCGCCGTCGCTGCCGAAATTGCCCGCTCGCTCGGTGTTCCCTTGGCGGACGTGCACGGCGTGATCGAGTTCTATGCCTTGCTCTACAACGAACCGGTCGGCCGTACCGTGCTGCGCGTATGCACCGATCCGGCCTGCGCGCTGCGCGGCGGAGAGCAGGTGCTGCACGCTGCCTGCGCCCTAGCCGGAGTGGAAGAAGGCGAAACTTCCGCCGACGGCGCGATCACAGTGGAGCGCTCGCCTTGCCTCGGTCACTGCAATTCGGGCGTTTCGGTCAATGTCTCCTTTGGACGACCGGTGCGCAACATCACCTTCGCCCACGTCACGCCCGAAACGGTGGGTGATCTCGTCGATGGCCGCGGGCGCACGACTGCTGACTTCTGGAGCGAGGATTACGTCGGCGGCGACCTGTGCATCATTACGCCGCTCTGTGGCCGCGGCCGGCGCACCAAACTGCTTGAGTACGAGGCGGTCGGGGGCATGCAGGCGCTGCGCAAAGTCCTCGCCTCGATGACGCCGCAACAGGTGATCGAGACGATGCGCCGATCGGAGCTGTTGGGCCGCGGGGGCGCCGCTTTCCCAACATGGGCGAAATGGGAGGGCGCAGCCAAAGCGCCCGGTCGGCCCAAATATTTCGTCATCAACGCCGACGAGTCCGAGCCGGGCACCTTCAAGGATCGCGTCTTGCTTGAAGGCGACCCCTGTCGCGTATTGGAGGGAGCCATCATCGGCGCGTATGCCGTCGGTGCCAGCCGCATTTACATTTACATCCGCGGCGAATATCCCCTCGCCATCGAACGCGTGGAAGCCGCACTGCAAGAGCTGCGCGAGGCCGGCTATCTGGGGGAACGCATCCTCGGCTCCGACTTCAGCATCGACGTCGAGGTGCGCAGCGGAGCGGGCGCCTACATCTGCGGTGAAGAGACGGCGCTCTTCGAGTCGATTGAGGGCAAACGGGGCTTCCCCCGCGTCAAACCGCCCTTCCCCACCACACACGGTCTCTTCGGCAAACCGACGGCCATCAATAACGTCGAGACGCTGGCGCAGACGCCCTACATCATCAACCAGGGCCCCGACGCCTTTCTCCGCCTTGGCACGGCCGACTCCGCCGGGCCGAAGCTGCTCTGCGTCTCGGGCGACGTGGTGCGGCCGGGGCTGTACGAGATCGGCTTCGGCGTCACGCTGCGTCACCTGCTCGAAAACCTGGCAGGCGGAGTGGTCGGCGGCAGGCTGCAGGCGCTGCTGATCGGCGGCGCAGCAGGGACATTCGCCACTCCTGCGCAACTGGATACGCCCATCACCTTTCAAGGGCTGCGCGCAGCGGGGCTGACGCTCGGCTCCGGCGCCATCATGGTCTTCAACGATAAGCGAGACCTGCGCGACGTCCTGCGTCGACTGGCGCGCTTTTTTGCCCACGAATCGTGCGGCAAATGTTATCCCTGCCAGTTGGGCACACAGCGCCAATATGAAATCCTGGAGCGGCTGGCCGAAGGACAACCGCTTCCCGGAGATGTCATCCGCCTGCAAGACGTCGGCTGGACGATGACCGACGCTTCGCTCTGCGGCCTGGGGCAGACGGCGGCCAGCGCCGTGCTGAGCGCCATGAAGCACTGGCCCCACCTTTTTGCAAACGGGAGCGCCCGCCATGCCTGAAGTCACCCTCACCATCGACGGTCGAACGGTCACTGCGCCGGAAGGAATGACCATCCTGAAAGCTGCGGAAACGATCGGGATTCGCATTCCAACGATCTGCTATCATGAAGCGTGCACGGCCAATGCCATCTGTCGCATGTGCGTGGTCGAAGTGGAAAAGCAACGGCTTCTACAGCCGGCGTGCGTCGTCCAGGTGCGTGAAGGAATGGTCGTGCACACGCGTAGCGAACGCGTCGAACGCAGCCGACGCACGATCCTGGAGATGCTCGACTCCGCCGTCGATCTCTCCGATGCGCCGGAAATTCAGGCGCAGATGGCCGAGTACAACGTTAACCACAACCGCTTTCCCGGCGCAGAACGGCGCACACCGCCGGTCATCGACGACAACCCGATGTACGTGCGCGATTACGCCAAATGCATCCTCTGCTGGAGATGCGTGCAGGTCTGCGCCGAAGACGCCCAATATACCTTTGCGCTCGGCTTCGACGGCCGCGGCTTCCACACCCAGATCGGCACCTTTTTCGATCTGCCGATGCCGGAGACGACCTGCGTCTTTTGCGGCCAATGCGTAGGCGTCTGCCCGACGGGCGCGCTCAAGCCGCGCCGTGAATGGCTGCTGGAGCAGGGCAAGACGCCGGATGAAATTTTGCAGATGAGCCGGACGGCGCGGCGCAAAGCGCGCAGGGCGCAAAGGTGAGCTGTATATGGTTGAGTTGCCCGCCATCCTGTTTGGCTTATTCGCTGCGCTGAGTTGGGGCGGAGGCGATTTCTGCGGCGGTCTGGCGTCGAAGCGCGTCGACGCCTACACGGTGGTGCTGGTGGCCGAATTTGTCGGCGCTGTGGGGCTGGCGACGCTGGCGCTGATCTTCCAGGAGGCAACGCCTGCCCTCGGACCCTTGCTGTGGGCGGGCGCCGGGGGATTGGTCGGCGCAGTTGGGCTCTTGGCGCTCTATCGAGCGCTCTCGCTGGGTCATATGGGCGTTGTGGCGCCCCTTTCGGCGGTGCTTGCGGGCGTCGTTCCAATTGCAGCCGCAGTTTGGACCGACGGCTGGCCCTCCGCCGTCCAGCTCGCCGGTTTCCTTGCGGCGCTGGCGGCGGTCTGGTTGCTGACCGGCGGCGCAGAAGGGGTGATCACCCGCCGGGTGCTGGGGTATGCCTTGCTCGCCGGCGTCAGCTTTGGCTTCTACTTCGTGCTCATCGATCGAGCGACGGCGGGCGGCGTCTTCTGGACGCTGGCTTTTGCGCGCACGGCCGGCGGCATCATGCTGCTGGCCGTCGTGCTGACGACCCGGCGTCCGCTCTGGCCGTCGTTCGACGTGCTGCCGCTCAACCTCATGGCCGGCGGACTGGACGCAGCGGGCAACCTCTTCTTTGCGCTGGCGGCGCTGGCCGGTCGGCTCGACGTGGCTGCGATCGTCTCCTCACTCTATCCGGGCGCAACCGTGCTGCTGGCCTGGGCTCTGCTGGGGCAACGGCTCAACCGCCCGCAGATGGTGGGCGTCGCTGCAGCGCTGACTGCGATCGTGTTGATTGCCGTGTAGGCGACGGACCACGCACCACGTGACAATTGTCACTGACCCTCTCTCCTCCGCATCGATATCCTGGAGTCGAAGATAGGCGCAGCCCACCAGGCGGGCTCCTCTCTTGGTGGGTTGGCTTGCCTGGATGGGCTGTCCATAAGAGAAGGTGAGGTTGGCAGACAATGTCTCGTTCACACGTGCGCGTCTTTCTTTCGCTCGCCCTGGCCGCCTTGACGCTCGCCGCCTGGACGGGCGTGCTTATGCGTTTTGGCATGATCTATGGGATGCCGGCGTGGGCGCAGAATTTCGGCGCCGTGCGCCATGCCCACAGCCATCTGATGTACTTCGGCTGGGTGACGCTGGCGTTGATGGCG
>JANWYX010000206.1 GCA_025055055.1 Caldilinea sp.
GTCCAGAAGATGTCCTGGCCGTTGGAGTCGGTGCCTAACCAGTGCTGCGCCGAAGGTCGTAAGTCGCGTGGCACCTGTCCCCAGCGCGAGGGGTCGTAGGGCGAAAAGAAGGAAAGCAGCGCAAACGCCACCAGGATGCAAAGCACCCCAAACGCGAAAGCGAATCGATAGTCGCGCAGTAAATCTCGAAATAGCTTCACGCGGCCTCCATGTCTACATATATCGAATCCGAGGGTCAAAGAGCGGATAGATCAGATCGACGATGAGCACGCTGGTTGTGATCGCCAGGATCGAAAAGATCGTGATGCCCATAATCAAATTGTAGTCGCCGTTGACGATGGCGTTGTACAACAAGGTGCCCAGCCCTGGATAGGAATAGACGATCTCGGTGATCAGGGCGCCGCTGAAGATCAAGCCCAGCGATAAACCCAGCCCGGTGATCTGTGGCAGCAGCGCGTTGCGAATTACATAGCGAGAGACGATGCGGTCCTCTTTGACGCCGCTGAGCTTGGCGTAGGTGACGAAGCTCTCGGCGTTGACGTTCTGCACCACCAGCTTCATGGTCTGGAACCAGACCGCCGCGCTCAGGACCAGGATCGACATGGCGGGCAGGAACGAGTGCCACAGCACACTCTGGATGAACGGCCAGGACCAGGAGGGGCGCATGCCCAGGCGAGCGCCGCCCGAAATGGGAAACCAGCGCAGGTAATAGGCGAAGATCAGCAGCAGCGCAAAGGCGAAGATGTAGTAGGGCAGCGGACGCACTATCATGGCGATGGCGTCGAGCACGCGCGACCACTGCTTATTGGAATAATAACCTGCGAAGCCGCCGATCAGGTTGCCGATCACCCATCCCAGAATCGTAGTCGTGAGCAGCAGTCCGGCCGTCCAGGGCAGCGCCGTCATGATCAGATCGATCACCGGCGTTGGGAACTGGAAGAAGGAGACGCCCAAGTCGCCGCGAAACAACCTCCCCCAGAAGGCCAAATATTGCTCAAAGAGCGTGCCCTCTAGCCCATACATCTGCTGCAGATCGGAAATGATCTTATCCATGGCCCCTGGTTCGAGATAGGCCCCCCGCGCACGCATTTCGGCGATCGTGCGCATCACAGGGTCGTTGGGCAGCAGACGCGGAATGAAAAAGACGGCGGTGATGCCCAACACGATCACCAGCACATACTGAATTAGCCGAGGAATTAGGTAGCGTTTTAAAAACATTCGACGCTTTGCTCCTTTGGCTCAGAGATCGAAAAAGCACAAGATCGGAGGTTGGGGGGCGCCGCGTTGACAACCAGCGCGGCGCCCCATTTTCACCTTAAGCGATCAACCTAATCGTCAACCTCCGAACTTGCATGCGTCCTACCGTGCACCCGTCGGCTGTAAGAAGGGTGTCATATACTTGAAAGGACCCCAGTGTGTGTACGGCTGCGTGTAGGGATTCTCGGCGCCGGGCCAGTTGGTCCAGTAAGTCTGATCCCAGGCGATGAAGCCGACGTAACCGAAGGTTGGGATGCCGGGCATCTCACGCACCGCAATTTTCAGTCCCTCGATGCCGACGTCCACCGTAGCCTGATAGTCGGTCGGGTCGGTGTTCTGCAGCTTCTCGATCACGGCGTCCATCTCCGGGCTGGACCAGCGCGATGGATGGCCGGAAGTGACCTCGCCCAACGGCTTCACAAACTCGGACTTCCAGTGGTTGAGCACGCGATAGAGGTCAGGCCCGGCACCCCACGGCTCCTGTGCAGGCCAGTTGCTGGAGACGTCGAAGTCGCCGACGGCGTTCAGGTTGGCGGCCGCCTCTGAGGAGTAAACTTCGGCGTCAATGCCGAATTTTTTCCACTGTTCCACAGCGGCGACGCAGTTGCGCTCACCCATGCCGGTTGCCAGTTGAGTGCCTGTAAGACAACGAATCTTCCAGGGCGTGCCGTCGGGCAACAGCCACCTGCCACTGCCGTCCTTGCTGAAACCGTTCTTCACCAGCAGCTTCTCGGCTACGTCCGGCGCGTACTTGTACCAGCCGTAGCCAAAAAGGCGCGCCTGCTCTTCTGGATCTTCAGGCACTTGGTAGCCGCGGGATTTTGCATATTCGACAACTCGCTGTGACGCGTTCGGATCAAAGGGCTTGAAGGTTTCGCCGTTGCCCAGATCGAGCGTGAACTCTGCCAGCCAGGGCAGCATCGGCTTGATGAAGTCGTCGGGATAGTTGGAGAGCGAGGGAATGTGCACCGGGCTGAGCGCGCCTGTGCCGTCCACCGCCATGCCCATGTAGTCGGCGATGTCGATCGCCAGCAGCAGCGCCCATCGCACCTCGCGGTTATCGTACGGTGCACGGGCTGTGTTGAAGGTGATGCCGGTCTGCGCCGGGTCGTTGTTGACGACGTAGGGCCACTCCAGCCGATAGGCGCGGCAAGACTCGCACTGCGCCAGCACCGCCTTGAGGCCGTCGGACGACACATTGATGACGTCGGCCTGATGCGTCAGCTGCGCCAGAATCTTGGCGCCCTCGTTGGCGAAATATTGGAAGACGATGTACTTGGGCTTCGGCTCACCGAACATGATGCCGGTCGGGCTTTTGTCCCAGTCTGCGCGTTTCTCCCAGATCGTCCAGAAGCCGGATGGGTCGTAGCTGTGCAACTTATAGGGGCCGGTGCCGACAAAGGGGTTAAACTTGAAAGTGACCGGGTCTTCAACCGTCTCCCAGATGTGCTTGGGCATGATCCAGGTGGCGCCCCAGCGGTCGAGGAAACGGGTGTGGAAGCGAGAGTTTGGCGCGTTCAGCTCGAAGGCGACGGCGTAGTCATCGACGGCGTAGACAGACTTCACATTCTCGCTGAAGAAGATATGGTCGTTGAAACCCTGGTGTTTCTTCAGCGTTTCAACCGTAAAGACGACATCCGCCGCCGTGAATGGCTGCCCATCGTCCCAGGTTATGCCCTGTCGCAGCGGAATCGTCAGCGCCGTGAAGTCGTCGTTATAGACGGGATCGCCCGCAGCCAGCCCTGGAATGATCTTCCCGGTGGCGAAATCGACCGACCACAGCGGCTCGTTGGCCAGGTTTTGCATGCCGCGGTCGCGCCATTTCCAGCCTACCCACTCGTTGAAGTCGTCCGGCGTGCCGACGCGGCCGGTTAGGATATCAACGATCAACGTTTCATGGCGAGGAAGGTCACCCAGGCCGGCGCTCGGCTCTTCCGCCGCTGGTGCTTCCCCCGCTGCCGGCGCCGCCGGCGCCGCCGGCTCCGCCGCACAGCCTGCCATCCACAGGCCCACGACGAGCAAAATGCTGATGAGCAGCCATACCCTTTGTTTCATCGTTTTCTCTCCTTGTTCTGAAAATGATTGAACTGATTACGAGTGAACGGATTCGATGGCGCGACACGAGTGACGAATCACCAACTGCGTCGGCACCTTATGGACTCGACTCTCGCAGGGTTGCCCCTGGATGAGTTTGAGCACAATTTCCGCAGCCAGCGCGCCCATGCGTTCGATAAATTGATCCACCGTCGTCAACGGCGGATGGACCGAAGCGCCGGCCGCAATGTTGTCGAAACCGACGACGGAAAGATCTTCAGGTATACGTAGGCCAAGCTCTGCGGCGGCGTCGTACACGCCGAAGGCCGTGTCGTCGCTGGAGGCCATGATCGCCGTGGGTGGATCGGCCTGCAGCAGGAGACGTCTCGTCGCTTCGCGCGCTCGCTCGCGTGTATAGTCGCCCTCGACCACCAAAGCGGGGTCAAAAGCAATGCCGGCCTCTTCCAACGCGCTGCGATAGCCGTCATAACGACGCACAGCGCTTTGCAGATCCATGCGACCCGTGATAAAACCGATGCGCCGATGCCCCAAGGACAGCAAGTAATCCATCGCCTCCAACACACCCTGTCGATTGGTCGAAATCACCGCCGGAAATTCGGTGTCCGCCTGATGTGGATCCACGGCGACGACGGGAAAGGCCGTGCGATAGGTGGCGGCGTGCGGCGTCACGACAATGATGCCGTCGGTGATCGTGCCGTTGAGCCGCGCCACCTGCTGCTGCTCCCATTGCGCCAGCGCCTCGACGTTGCGCCGCGCGCTGGCGTAGGCGAGCAAATCATACGAGTGCGCAGCCACGACTTCGTTGATGCCTTTGATCAGGGTAGAGATGAAGGGGTGCCACATGTCTTGCACAATGACGCCGACGACATGCGTTGTGCGGCTGCGCAACCCGCGCGCCGCCAGGCTCGACGCATAGCCCAGCTCCTCGATCACGCGGCGTACGGCTGCCGCTGTCTCCGGCGCAACGTCGTCTTTGTCGTTCAGCACGCGCGAAACCGTCGAGACGGAGACCCCCGCCGCGCGCGCAACATCACGGATGGTGACTCCTGTGTGTGATTGTTGCATCCCTAATAGGGTGTTATTGTTGGGAAAGAAAAGTTTCGGTATCGTTGCCGGTATCGTTGCCAGAATTATAGCAAAAAATAAAAGTTTGTCAATCCCCTTTTTATCGGCCGTCAACATTCCATCGTGACAAGCCGAATTGCAACACACCGCATTTGTCGCCCATCTGTACAAATGGCCGTGACCCGCCGCCGCCCTCCAGAGGTCTTGATCCCACCTCGGCCCGGTGCTAGAATCGAAATAGAAGTCATTTCGGCTGGCGAACAGACGAAAAGTGCGGACTTGAGACTTTCTTGCTTCCCGCAGCGCAATCTTCCCGATGCAGTGCTTTGAAGGCCTTTACGGGAACAGGTGATCTAACGGTCGAAGACATCGTCTGCGAACCGTTCATTTCGGTGGCAAGCCATCTGTCGCAGGCGGAGCGGGCTGTTGTACTCGCCAGGAGCAGCGGAGAAAATATCGATCTGATTCGAGCGCTAATTCGTCTGGCGCGACTGCGCTATCGGTTGGGACGCTACGATGCTGCGCAAAGCCTTGCAGATGAGGCGCTTTCTCTGACGGATGCACACGCTTCGGAAAGGGCGGACATCTGGCAGGTGCTGGCCAATTGCGCAGCAGATGCCGGTTTTCTTTCCCAGGCCGAGGCTTATTATCGGATAGCGGCCGATCTGGCGCGTGAGACGGGATATATTCGGGCGCAGGTGGCCGCTTTGCACGGACTTGCAGCCGGCGCCTACTATCCCCGAGGCTGTTTTGATTTGGCGCTGGCTGCCGATGCCGAAGTTCGTCGCATCGCCGTTGAGCAAGGACGCTCGGAATGGCTGATCTATCCACTGATCACCACCGCCTTGATCTATCAGTTGACCGGACAGCGTCAGCTCGCCCACTCTACGCTGGATGAGCTGGCGACGCTGGCGCCCCTGGGTCGTTGGCGCAAGGATGTCACCTCTGTCTCAGCGCAGAACTTGCTCTGGATGAAGCCGAGATGGAAACAGCCCATAACCTGCTCGTCCAGGCTCGCTCAATTGCCGAAGCCGGCGGCGAACCTTGGCTCAACACCGCTGTGCGCCTGTCAATGAGTCGTTATCATCGTCTGTTGGGCCACGGAGCGGAGGCGTATGACTGGACGGACGATGCGCTACATTTCGTTCAGCGGCTAAGCTGTCGATATGACCAGGTGCGAGTCTTCACCGAGCGTGGTCGGGCGGCCTGGCTATGCGGCGATTTAAGCGCAGCTGAACTCGACCTGACAGCCGGCATAGAGCTTTCCGAACAGATGGAAGCAGCTTTTGAGCTAGGGCGCACTCGCTTCTTGTTGGCTGCTCTACTTCACCAACAAGGAAGGGCTGAGGCGGCGGACGCATGGCTGAAAGCTGCGCGTCTCCTGAGCGAAAGAGGGTATGTTTTCCTCCTAGAGCAGGAACGATCGCTAGCTTTTCCTCTGCTCGCCGCGTATCAAACGGCTTCTGACGGCGTTCTTGCGCGCACCAGCGCCCTTTTGTTGGAGCGATTGCGCCACATTCCCCCTCCTCCTTTGCAGATTACGCTCCTCGGGCATTTTCTCGTCCGCCAGGGCAATCAAACGGTCGAAGAGCGTCTTCTGCGCCGGCGTCGAGCAGGCGAGCTGCTGGCGCTTTCGCCCGGTCATCGGCTGACCGTCGATCAGGTGGCAGAGGCGCTGTTCTCTTCTCGATCGTCGGATGCCGTCCAGACCTTGTTTCATCACGCTACTTCGGCGCTGCGCCATGCGTTGGAGCCGGATCTGCCGGAGAAGTTTCCTTCCCGCTACCTGACGGTAGAGGATGGAAGGGTTTTATTCACGCTCCCGGCCGACTCATGGCTTGATGTAGAAGTGTTCGAGACGCATTGCTCTCGGCAAAAATGGGAGGAGGCGCTGTCTCTCTACGGCGGCGAGCTGTTAGAGGAGTATCGCTACGCCGACTGGACGCAACTTCCCCGTGAGCGAATTGCCCTGCTTTATCAGCGAGCTCTGTTCGGTGCAGCCGAAGTTCGTTTGGCCGCCGGCCATCCGGCAGAAGCGCTCGACGCGTGTCGACGCCTGTTGGCCCTTGAGCCGTGGCACGAGGGCGCTGTGCTGCTGGGAATGCGTGCATCCGTCATACTCGGAGACTGTGCAGGCGCGCGTCGCCTCTACCTTCAGGTGGAGCAGACTCTTCGCACCGAATTGGATACAGCCCCTCAGGAAGAACTTCGAGCCTATTATCGCCGGCTGACTCCGTCCCAAACGGTTCACCCTTGAGTCTATGGAAATTCGCCCGGTGAGGCCGGGAAATGCTGCTTCTTTGTCCCGTTTGGCCTTGCGCACCCACTGCTTGAGCAGCCCCTCCGACAGCCCCAACTTGCGTTCGATTTCGGCTATCGACCGGCCACTCCTCGCAGCGAGTTCAACCGCTTCGCTCTTGAACTCGCTGCTGTATGTTCGTCGTGTCGTACTCATTGTCATCATTGCCTCCATTG
>JANWYX010000221.1 GCA_025055055.1 Caldilinea sp.
CATATTATATTTCTTGCGTTCGATGAAGGCAAAACGTCTATCCAAGCGTCACTACGACCCACTCTCCCGCTCGCAGGCCATTGGAATCGAGCGGAATCTTGATTACGCCTTCTGCGTTGACCAGCGTATAGATGAGGTTGGATTTGCCGAGGACCGGAACCGCCCACAGCTCGCCATCTCTCTCCTCCAGCCGCACCTGGACGTAATCCTCGCGACCGGCGTCGGAGGCAAGGTTGCGGGCGAGGCGGGCACGCACCGTTGTCCGCGGCAGAGGCGCTGCACCCATCGCAGCGCAGATGGCGGGTGTTATAAAGAGCTCGAAGATCACCATCGCCGAGACCGGGTTGCCGGGCAGACCGAAGACCGCCTTGCCATCGCACACGGCGAGGATGGTCGGCTTGCCGGGCTTGACGCTAACGCCATGCACCAGCACGCCGGGCTTGCCGAGGCCGTTGATGACCTCAGCGGTCATGTCGCGGTAGCTCACGGAGCTGCCTGCAGAGAAGACAACGATGTCACACTCCTGGAATGCGCGGCGGGCGACGGCTTCCAACGCAGCGCGCTCGTCCGGGACGACGCCATAGCGCAGCGCCCGCGCGCCGGCGCTCTGCGCCAGCGCCGCCAATGAATAGGAGTTGATGTCGCGGACCTGGCCCGGTGCAGGGCGCTGCTCCGGCGGCACGACTTCATCGCCGGTCGAGATGACGCCTACGATCGGCGGTGCTGCTACATCGATTTCAATAACACCCAACGCCATCAGGCCGCCGATGTCCTGGGCGCGCAGGCGATGGCCGGGTTTCAGGATCGGCTGCCCCAGGCGAATGTCCTCGCCGATCTGGACGACGTTCTGTCCCTCGGCCACCGGTTGAAAGACTTCGATGTTGCGCTCGTCGACGCGTTGGGTGTGCTCGATCATGACGACGGCGTCGGCACCGGGGGGGATCATGCCGCCTGTGTGGACGAGCGCCGCCTCGCCCGGGCCGATTGTGAGGGTCGCCGCCTTGCCCATCGGCACTTCGCCGACGACGGTGAGAAGCGCCGGCAGCCCCGGCGACGCGCCGTAGGTGTCGACGGCGGCCACAGCGTAACCGTCGACGGTGGAGCGGGCAAACTCCGGCAGATTCTGCGGCGAGGTCAACTGCGTCGCCAGCACGCGTCCGAGCGCGTCGGCGGTGGCGATACGTTCGACGCGCACCTGCGGTCGATATTGTTCGGCGAAGCGCGCCCAGGCGTCAGCCGGTGTGTGGACGGTGAAAAGTTCGGTCGGCATAGGTCAATCACGGACTCATTGCAAGCAGTTGAAGTGCAGCTTGCCACTCTTCAGGCGTGTTAACGTTGATGAACGAGCGCAGCTCTGGATCGACGCTGCGCAGGGTTTCTTCATGGACATAGCAGGTGCGCACGTCTCCCATGAAGCTGACCACGCGACGCTGCCCTTGCGCCAGCCGCGCCTCAATGGCAGGAAGACAGCGCCGGTGATAGAGGGCATGAAGCGGCTCCTCGTAGCCGCCGATCACCGGCACGACGGCGTCCCACCGCTCGCCCCGCTCGTCCTGCTCGGCGGCGAAGCGGGCGAGCAGGGCAAACACCCCGGCGTCGACGAGCGGCAAGTCGCATGCCACGACGATGGCCCATCCTTGCGCATGCTGCAGACCGGTGGCGATGCCGCCTAGCGTGCCCGTTCCCGGGTAGGCGTCTGGCGTGAAGAACGCGTGGGCCGGTAGATGTGCCTTTTCCGGCAGCGTAGGATCGTTGGCGACCACGATCACTCGACCGAGCGGCAACTTCGACAGTCGCTGCGCCACATGGGCAATCAGCGGCTCGTTGCCGGGCGGAACAGGCAACAGCGCCTTGGGACGCCCCATGCGTCGACTCTCGCCGCCGGCGTTGATAATGAGATCGCAATGAAAGAATTCTAACGGTTCAGACATGAAGACGGTCCATTGTGCCACCTTCCGGCTTCCCGATGGATCCTGAAAGGCGGCGCACCGAAACAGCATCCATCTTATCATTTCATTATAGCAACATCTTAACATAGCAACATCTTGACGAATCACACCTTCGCCGCATATGAATTCCAGCTGTACTAAAGACAGAGCAAACACATCCCACCTTAGAGCGATTACCCTCTTTGGAGGACCTGCAACGTCTGGCGCAGCGTCTGCGACTTTTCTGTCGGTGAATGCATCGCCGGCGGAGTTCGCGTTTATCTTTTATCTTTTTCTGGCGTCTATCTGATTTGACAGGATTGAGTGGATGAGATAGATTTAGGATTTGTGCCCTGCGGGAGGGTTGCAGCCGACGGGAAGGCGAGAAGCCTCTCGGTTGGCACAAGCCCGAGCGGGGCGGGTCAGACGGCCGGGCGCTTACGAAGGCAA
>JANWYX010000265.1 GCA_025055055.1 Caldilinea sp.
CGCAGTTGCCGGAATCCTATCAGCCGGGCGCGCCCATTGTCTACATCGTCGACGACAGCGTGGAGGCGATGCAAAAGGTTGGCTCCTTTCAGCGCGTGCATCGCACCAATGCTGCGCTCAAGGTGATCGGCGTCACCGGAAGCGTAGGCAAGACGAGCACCAAAGAGCTGACGGCCAACGTTCTGCGCCAGCGTTACGTTACGCACGCCTCGCCGGGCAATCTCAACAGCGAACAGGGGCTCCCTCTGGCGCTGATGGGCTTGAATACGACGCACGAATACGCCGTGCTGGAGATGGGCATGTACGGGCTGGGAGAGATCGAGCGGCTCTGTGTGTTGGCGCGTCCTCTGGTCGGCGTCGTCACCAATGTTGGCCCCGTTCACCTCAGCCGTCTCGGCACCATTGAGCGCATTGCCCAGGCGAAATCTGAGCTGGTGCGGGCGCTTCCTCCTGCTGAAGAGGGTGGTGTGGCCATCCTCAACTGGGATGACGAGCGCGTGCGCGCCATGGCCGAACTGACCAAAGCGCGCGTGATCCGCTACGGTCTGACGCCTGAGGCAGACCTCTGGGCGGACGACATCCAGAGCATGGGCATGGAGGGGCTTCGTTTCCGATTTCATCATCGTCTGTCGAACGAACAGAAGGTGGAGTCCCTTCACGTCAAGGTGCCTCTCTTGGGACGGCACAGCGTCCACACTGCGCTCTGCGCGGCTGCGGTTGGGTTGCTGGCAGGGTTGAGTTGGGGGGAAATCATTGCCGGGCTTCAGAATGTCGCCGGGCAGTTGCGCCTGGTCGTGGCGGCGGGCATTCACGGCTGCACCGTGATCGACGACACCTACAACGCCAGCCCCGCCAGCACGATCGCAGCCCTGAATTTGTTGGCGGACGTTCAGCCGGGCGAGGGGGGACGACGCATCGCCGTCCTGGGCGACATGCTCGAACTGGGCAGCTATGAGACGGAAGGACATCAGATCGTTGGGCGGCGGGCGGCCGACGTCGTCGATATCTTGTTGACCGTCGGTGCGCTCGGCGCCGGCATCGGCGAGGAAGCGCGCACCAGCGGATTGTCGCCGAGCAACGTGCATATCCTCTCGACGCACCAGGAGGCCGTCGCCTTGCTGCGGCGCATTGTGCGCCGTGGAGATCTGGTGCTCGTGAAGGGCAGCCGCGCCGTCGGGATGGATAGCATTGTCGCCGAGATCATCGCTGACGCCAACGACGTCGGCGCCCAAGAGGAGAGGACAGGCGATGGATAATCCACTCGAGCCGCGCATGGCTTATGCTTTAAGCCTGGGTGCGATCAGCTTTCTGTTTGCAGTCGTCTGGGGAAAGCCGCTCATCGGTTTGTTGCGGCGCAAGGGCGTCGGCAAGCAGATTCGTATCGAGCAGCCCGGCAGCCATCAGCTCAAGACCGGCACGCCGACGATGGGCGGCATTCTTTTTGTAGTTCCGGTACTGGTGATCATCGGCTCGCTCAACATCGTCAATCTGTTGGGCATGGACGCGATCGGGCAAAGCACACTGTTGCTCTTTTTCTGCCTGGGGTCGCATGCCCTGCTCGGCGCCGTGGACGACTGGCAGGGCATCAAAGGCATTCGCGGCCGGGGAGAGGGCATGAGCCCACGCATGAAAAGCGCCTTTCAGTTTCTCTTCGCCGCCATCATCGGCTCGGTGCTCTATTTTGGCCCACCCCAATGGGATTACGTGGGCGTGCCGACCTTTGTCGATTTTTTTCGCGTTGGGCCGTGGATTATTCCGGTCACCGTCGTGGTGTTGTATCTGACAAGCAACGCCGTCAATTTCACCGATGGGCTGGACAGCCTGGCGGGCAGCACCAGCCTGGTGGCCTTCGCCTGTTATGGAACCATCGCCTATCTACAAGAGCAGGTTTATCTGGCCATCTTTTGTTTTACGTTGGCCGGCGCGCTGTTGGGTTTCCTCTGGTATAACGCCTATCCTGCGCAGCTTATCATGGGCGATGCGGGAAGTCTGCCACTTGGCGCAACGCTCGGTCTGGTTTCGATCATGACGGGGCAATGGCTGCTTTTGCCGGTGATCGGGCTAGTCTTTGCCATCGAAGCGTTGAGCGTGCTGATCCAGGTCACCTATTTCAAGCTGAGCAAACGGTGGTACGGCGAAGGGCGTCGCGTGTTCAAAATGGCGCCGTTGCACCATCACTTCGAGCTGCTGGGATGGAGCGAGATGCAGGTGAAAGAACGCTTTTTTATCATCTCCGTTTTGTCCGGCATGTTGGGCGTGGCGCTTGCGCTCATCTGAGAAAGTGGCGGGTCGGGGGTCGGAACGATGTTTCGTGGGCGACAGATCGTGATTCTAGGGATGGCTCGTCAGGGGATTGCGCTGGCGCGCTTTTTTGCGGCCGCCGGCGCCCATGTCACCCTCAGCGACGCAGCGCCGGCCGAACGACTGGCGATGGAGCTGGCCCGCGTGCGCGATCTGCCGGTCGAACTTGCGCTGGGCGGTCATCCCTTCGAATTGCTCGAGCGCTGCGACCTGCTTTGTCTGAGCGGAGGCGTGCCGGCGCAACTCCCCATCGTGCAGGAGGCCATCCGCCGCAAGATTCCGCTCAGCAACGACAGTCTGCTGACCTTGCAACTTGCCCGCCAGCGGGGCCTGGGGCCGATCGCCGCCATCACCGGCAGCAGTGGAAAGACCACTACTACCACGCTGGTGGGTGAAATGCTGACCGCCGGCGGACGCCGCGTGCATGTCGGCGGCAACATCGGAACGCCGCTGATCGACCGCCTGGAGACGATCGCACCCGGCGACTGCATTGTGCTGGAGCTGAGCAGCTTTCAGCTGGAGCTCTTCGACCGGCGCTGGGCGTGGGGGTCAACGGGCGATCCCGTGCAAGGCGTCGGTCCCGACGTCGCCGCCATTTTGAACATCACGCCGAACCATTTGGACCGCCATCCGGATATGGCGGCCTATGCCGGGGCCAAATTCAATCTGTTGCGCTGCCTGCCGGAGGACGCCGCCATCGTGCTGAGCGCCGAAGACGCCGTCACGCGGCGCGTGGCCAGCAGCGCCTGGCGCGCAAGCGACCCGCCGCTGCCTGCAAGCTGGGCTGCGGTGGCCGGCGATCTGGAGGCGGTGTTGGAAGAAGTGGGCGCTCTCGTTGCCGCCAGACGGACGCCGCCGTTGCTCTTTCACCGTTACAGCCGCGTCGACAACGGCGCCTGGGGGGAGGGCGGTCGTCTTTACTATCAAGGGCATGAGATTTGTTTGCGCAGGGAGATCAAATTGCGCGGGGAGCATAACGTCGGCAATTTGCTGGCGGCTGCGGCGATCAGCGGCGCGCTGGGCGCGAATGTCGAGGCAATGGGCCAGGTTGCCCGCACGTTCCGCGGCGTGCCGCACCGGCTGGAGGTCGTGGCGGAGGTGAACGGCGTCACTTGGGTCAACGACAGCATTGCGACCTCGCCGGAGCGTGCGGTGGCCGGCATGCGTAGCTTCGACGCCATCGACCAGGCGCTAATCTTGCTGGCGGGCGGCAAGGACAAAAAATTGCCGTGGGAGGAATTCGCCGACGAAGTGCTGGCGCGCGTCGATATGCTCATCGGCTTCGGTGAAGCCGGCGAAATGATCGTGCGCAAAGTGCAGGAGCGCGCAAGTTTCCGGCAGCAGCGCGCCCCGAGTACAGCCGTTGTCCATCGCCTCGACGAGGCCGTCAAGCTGGCTGCGCAGGTGGCGGAGCCGGGCGCCGTGGTGCTGTTGTCGCCGGGAGGAACCAGCTATGACGCGTATCGCGATTTTGAAGCGCGGGGAGACCATTTTCGCCAACTGGTGAAAGAGATTGCAGCAGTCAGAGAGACGGCGCAGCGGTGAGAAGAGAGGAGAGCGACGATGCAAGCAAAGGCCGCCAACCGCGCTGCAGCCAAATCCAAAGCTAAAGGACGCTACGACTGGGGATTGCTCTCGGTGGTGACGATCCTATTGATGTTGGGTTTGGTCATGGTCTTCAGCGCCAGTTATCCGCGCGGCATGGAAGGGTTCAACAACCCATATTATTTTATCGGACGTCAGTTGATGTGGCTTGCGCTGGGTGTCGTGGGGCTGATTGTAGCCGCGCGCATTCCCTACACTTGGTGGGAGCGCTGGAGCATCCCCATCATGGGGATCACGCTGTTGGCGTTGTTGGTGCTCATCCCGCTCGGCGCAGAACGTTTCGGCGCTCGACGCACCTTCTTTGAGGGCAGCGTCCAGCCCAGCGAGGCGGCCAAGCTCGCCATCATCATTTACGTTAGCGCATGGCTCGCCAGCAAAGGACGCCGCATTCGCGATGTACGCGCCGGATTGTTGCCTTTTGGCGTTTTGATGGGCATTGTAACGGTCTTGATCGTATTACAGCCGGAAATCAGCACTGCGATCCTGATCGTTGTCACTTCAGCGGTGATGTTGTTTGTGGCCGGCGCGGCGGTCAAGCAGTTGATGGTGATCGGGGGTGTCACCGCCGGGACATTTCTGGCGGTGATTTACTACAGCAGCTACGCCGCCGATCGAGTTTCGCGCTATCTGGCCTCGGTTGGTAATCCGGTCGCCAGCGATGAGTGGCAGGTGAGTCAGAGCGTGCAGGCGTTGATGCGCGGGGGACTGTTCGGCCGCGGCTTGGGCAACGGCCTGGCGCAACAGACGGGGTATCTGCCCTTGACCTGGAGCGACAACATCTTCGGCGTGATCGGAGAGGAGATGGGCTTGCTGGGCGCACTTTTTGTCATTGCGCTCTTCGCCTTGTTGGCGTACCGCGGTTTACGCATTGCGCTGGCCGCGCCAGACACGTTTGGCATGTTGTTGGCCACCGGCGTCACGACGAGCCTGACCTTGCAGGCGTTGCTCAACATGGCGGTGACCACGGCGCTTTCCCCTCCGACCGGGGTGACTTTGCCTTTCATCAGCTACGGCGGCAGTTCGCTGCTGGCGTCGATGGTCGGCATCGGACTGTTGCTCAGCATCAGCCGGTACAGCGTCGCCGCTGTGGCACAGGCTCAGCAGGCGGGAAGGTATTCTTATGAACGTGTTGATCTCGGGCGGGGGAACGGGCGGTCACGTGTATCCGGCGCTGGCGGTCGTGGAGCAGCTCGCGCCGGTAGCTACCATGCCGAAACGGCGCGCGGCGCATTCGTCGGCGATGGTAGAGTTCGCCGCGGGGGCAAGTCGGAAAGAGGCCGGCCATAGCCCGGAGATGCGTACAGAACCGGTGGATTCACCCTATAATCTGCTCTGGGTGGGAAGTCGCAGCGGCATGGAGAAAGCGCTTGTCGAACGCGCAGGCATCGCCTTTCAGGGCGTCCACACCGGACAGTTGCGCACCCGCAACCCGTTCAAATTCGTGCGCAATCTGCTGCAGATGGCGCTGGGCGTATGGGAGAGCCTGGCGATCGTGAGACGGTTTCGCCCCGACGTCTGCTTTGTGACCGGCGGTTATGTCTGTGGGCCGGTCGTTGCGGCCTGTTGGCTACGGAGGACGCCTGTGCTGATCTATCTGCCCGACCTAAGGCCGGGCTATGCGATTCGACTGTTGAGCAGGCTGGCGCAGCGCGTGGCGGTCAGTTTTCCGGAGGCGGCGCACTGGTTTGGCGGCGAAGCGCCGATCGGCAAAGCTGTGGTGACCGGCTACCCGGTGCGGCGGGAGCTGGTGAAAGCGGCCGAAGATCGCACGGCCGCGCGCCGTCGACTGGAGGCTGCGTTGGGAATTCGTCTGGACGAGCCGGATGGAACGCAGGCGCCGTTGTTGCTGATCTGGGGCGGCTCCAGCGGCGCACGCGCAATTAACCGGGCGACCTGGGGCGCGCTGCCCGAATTGCTTGCGCTGGCGCAGGTGGTGCACGTGGTGGGCGTGCGCGATTGGCCGCTCTACGAAGCATGGCGGGCCGAGCATCGCCTGCCGGAGGCGGTTGCGCATCGCTATCACCCGGTCGCCTATTTGCATGAGGAGATGCCGCTGGCGCTGGCGGCCGCCGATCTGAGTGTGGCGCGCGCCGGCGCCAGCACCCTCGGCGAATTTCCGGTGGCAAAGTTGCCCTCCATCCTGGCGCCGTTGCACAGCGTAAACCAGATGGACAACGCAATGGCGTTGGTGCGTCGCGGTGGCGCCATCGTGATCGAGGATGAGGATTTGCCGGCCGCGCTGGCGCCGACGGTGGCCCTCCTGCTCGCCGATCCGGCCCGGCTCAAGGCAATGGAAGCGGTGCTCGCTCAGATGGCGACGCCGGACGCAGCGGCCAAACTCGCCGCCGAGATTATCCAATTGGCGATTGATCATGACCGATGAGATCCAGGTTCTGATCGCCCTAATTCTGTGGCTCTCTTTCTTTGGCTGGATCGGCGTGCAGCGCGGCTATGTGGCCGAGCTGTGGCTGCTGGCGATCAACGTGCTCAGTTGGGTGCTGCTGCAGGAGCGCGGAGACATCGTTGTTCGACTGACCAACTTCGCCGGCAAGTTTCTTGCGCTGGTGCGGGCCGGGGGACTGACGGCCGAAACCGAAGAGGCGGTTCGCATCGTCGCCGAGGCGCCGAATGTCATCACAGAGGACAATCGGCAAGATTTTCTCTTTTTGGTTTGGGCGCTCATCGTGCTGATTACGTTTATTTTGACGAGCAACCCGCGCTTGGTCAAGCCAAAACCCAACAAATCGTTGGGCTTTCTGATCGGCGCAGCGAACGGGCTGGTTTTTGCGGCGTTACTGCTGCCGGTGTTGAACAATTTTTTGCAGTCCATCAACTTTCAACAGGACGGCGGCTTGAGCAGGCTTTTCACAGTCATAGGGAGCTTCTGGACCTTGTTTGCAGAGACGTTAGGAGGCTTCTGGGCCTGGATGCTGACATGGCCGGCGGGCGCCTGGCTGCTGTTGATCACCGCCTTGCTGTTGCTGATCGCCTGGCCGCTGCGCGGCAGCGCAGCAGGGAAAAAGTAGCACAGTTATGGGGCCGATCGAAATCCTTTTTTGCACTGTCGTCGTGATCTTTGCGTTCATCGGCTCGGTGCGCGGGGCGCATCGTGAATTGGGCAATTCGATCATCCTGATGTATGTGGTGGCGATTTTGCGTTTCGCCGATGAACGCGGCTGGATCGAGCGCAGCGTCCAGGTGATCAGAATTGTCGATGTCGAAACGGAGCGCATCAACGATGTGGCTTTTCTGCTGGTGGTCATTGTCTTCACCGCCGTGGTCATCGTGAGTTATCAGGGGCTGACCTTCGATTTCAGCACGAAGGCGCTGGTGGGTGTTTCAGGATTTCTCGCCGGCCTCGGCGTCGGCGCATTGAACGGCTACCTGATCGCCGGCACCTACTGGTACTACGCAGACCGCTATGGCTATCCTTTCAACTTGTTGACCGGTCCACTGACGCCGGTGGGTCAGATCTTGTTAGGCTATCTGCCACAGACCATTTTCCCGAATTCGATGTATTGGGCGATTCCGGCCACCATTTTGATGATTTTGCGCATCCTGCGTTGAGCGTGGGGAAACGAGAGTCGGGAGCAAGAACAAAAAGATGTCCATTTCCTGGCAGGTGCGGCTATCTAGGCGAGATAAAGATTTGCGTATCCATCTGATCGGTGTCGGCGGCGCAGGCCTGAGCGCCATCGCCTCTGTATTGCTAGACATGGGGATGCAGGTGAGCGGCAGCGATCGCCAGCCGGGGGCCGTGCTGCAACGACTGGCCGAGCGCGGGGCGCAGATCACCATCGGCCAGCGCGCTGAAAATCTGACGGCGCGCACGGCCGCCGAACGCCCCGACGTGGTCTTGATCAGCAGCGCCGTTGACATCCAAAATCCGGAGCGCCGCGCCGCAGAAACGCTGGGCATTCCGGTGGTCAAGCGCAACGAATTCCTGCCTGCGCTGCTCGCCGGGCGGCGCGTCATCGCTGTAGCGGGAACGCACGGCAAGACGACCACCACTGCGATGATTGTCCAGGTGTTGCGTCACAGCGGGATCGAGTGCGGCTACATCATCGGCTCCGAAGTTCCGGGCTTCGGCAACGGCGCCGCAGGCGCTGCACCCGAATTTGTGATTGAAGCGGACGAATACGACCGCATGTTTTTGGGGCTGCGTCCCTCGATCGCAGCGATCACCAACGTCGAATGGGATCATCCCGACTGTTACCCGACGCCCGCCAGTTTCCGTCGGGCGTTCATGCAATTCACGGACACCGTCGATCGCAACGGGCTGATCGTCGCCTGCTCCGACAATGAAGGGGTGCGCCGCGTGATGGCGTATGCGCCTTCGCGCGGGCCGCGCTGGATCACCTATGGCCTGAATGAGAACGCAGATCTGCGCGCACACAACGTGAGCGCGCAGCCGGGGCAGGGCATCGAGGCCGATCTGGTCTGGTGGCATGCGCCGGCAGGCAAGCTCGAGCTTGCCGTGCCCGGCGTGCACAACGTGCGCAACGCCTTGGCGGCGCTGGCGGTCGGCGTCTCCTGCGCCGCGCCGATGGATCGCTC
>JANWYX010000370.1 GCA_025055055.1 Caldilinea sp.
CAACCAGCGCGTAGACGCCGCCCAGCACCAGCCCATTAATCACCTGCGACAGCCAGAAGCTGGCCGGATATCCCTCGGCAAGACCCACGGTGACGACGCGCCACGCCACCAGCGCAATGATCAGCACGCCCAGTCCACGCACCAGCCAGCGGGTAGCCGTTTTTTGCCGAAAGCGGATAGAGGTGGATGAATACGTTGTAACCGCCACGATATTTTGAGTTCTTTTTCGTTTGAATGAGGATTCTCTGTAGTTGCTGCACAGCAGCGTTGGAACAGCCTTGCTGCGGAAGCCATCTCAACGCTGCTGTGCAGACAGGACAGATCGTCCGACGCTCTGGCTTTACATGCCGAAGCCTGCGATCTGCTTGAACTGGCCGTTTTCAACGATGAAGATTTGCACGCCGCCGGCGCCGCATTCGCCGATTTCATTGCAGGTCAACGTACCGGTGATGCCTTGCAACCCTTCGGTCGCACGGATTGCCTTAATCAGCTCTTCGCGGTCGATCACCAGGTTGCCGTTGTCATCCAGTTTGGCCACGCGCTTGATGGCCTCGCCGATCAGGATGACCGAGTCATAGGACTGACCATGGAACGGGCCCAGTTGGCTCGGCTCGACGCCGAATTTGGCGACATATTTCTCGGTGAACTCCGCCAATTTGTCGGCCTGAGCGTCGCCCGCCACGAAGGACATGTAGGTGCCTTCTGCGGCGGCGCCGGCTGCCTGCAAGTATTGCTGCGTATAGGCGCCGTCATCGCTCATGAATTTGGTGTTCTCCAGACCGGCCGTCTCCTTCATCTGCTGGGCAATCAACGCCGCCTCCGTCGAGTAACCGCCGAAGAAGATTAGCTCCGGCTGATTGGCACCGATCTTGGCCAACACGGCGCGGAAGTCGGTGTCACCCACCTGAACGCCCTCGAAGTTGGTGACTTCGCCGCCCAACTTGATGAAAGCGTTCTGGAAGATCTCGGCCAGTCCTTTGCCGTAGTCGGAATTGTCGTGCATCACGGCGACTTTGCGCAGGCCGAGTTGATTGTACACAAAGTCGGCGTCCACTTCGCCCTGGAGCGCATCGCTCAGCGCCACGCGGTTGCAGACATCGCATTCTGGGTCGGTGATGGCAGGATTGGTGGCGCTGGGAGAGACGAAGGGAATACGGGCGCGCTGCAGAATCGGCTTCAAGCCGAAGGTCTCGCCGGAGCAGGTCCCGCCCGTGACCGCCACGATCGTCGGGTCGGCGGCGAATTTGTTGCCGACCACCGTGCCCTGATCGCCGGAGCAGGCGCCGTCCTCGGCGACCAACTCGAAGAGGAAGCCGTTTACGCCGCCGGCGGCGTTCAAGTCGTCAATGGCGATTTCGGCGGCCTGGCGGATATCCTTGCCGGGATCTGGAATAGGACCGGTCAACGCAAAGGAACCGCCGATGCGGATCGTTTGACCCGGGGCGATCACAACCTGACCGCCGGTGGGTTGAGGCTGCGCTTCGGCCGGCGCCGGTTGCGCCTCCGTCGCTGCCGGCGCGCCTGCCGGCGCAGGGGCCACACAAGCCGCCAAAAGCGCAATCAGCGCGACAAACACAAGGAGAAAACGAGCATTGCGCATGTTCACCTTCCTTTCTACGTGATGGTGTTTGAAATGGAAAAGCAAATTGACTTCACCACATGAGATCTTTGCAGGAACGTCGAGAGCGCAGAGCTTTGCCGCATAGAAACATGCATGCTCTACGTCAGCGATAAAACGATCTCTTTGCAGTGGACTCCAACCTAAAATCTGGGCCGCCAACTTGTTCAGTTGTTCCGGGTAAAACCCCGGCCATGCTGTGGCGGCGAACGGCGAGACATGCAACAAGTGGAGATTCGAGGCCTCCACTGAAAATAGTCACTGAAAATAGTGTAGAAATTATAGAAGCAGCGGCGGCACTTTTCCAAATTCGGATTTTTTGCAAAAAGCCGCGTGCCCGCCGCACGTGCGGACCTAGACGTCAGAAAATAACGGCTCAGCGTTCCAACGCCCAGTCCAGCAGTTGATTGACCTCGCGCACACGTTCGTATTCATTGCGCGCTCGGACGAGCATATCGCCCAATCCGGCGAGGCGGCTGCGCAGATCCTCCTCGTTGGCGGCGCTTTCCCACGCCTCGCGCAGTAAATCCTCGAACGATTTGGCGCCGTCGATGTGGCCCAGGATCATATCCAGCTCGCCGATCACCAACTCGAACATGCGAAGCTTGCGCGCCAGCAGGTCGAGCACGTGCGCCTCAATGGTGTTATTGCAGCTCAAATTGAAGATGGTGACGTCGTGCTCCTGCCCTAACCGATGCAGCCGGCCGATGCGCTGCTCGACGCGCATTGGGTTCCAGGGCAGGTCGTAATTGATGAGTTGGTGGCAGAATTGCAGGTTGCGCCCCTCGGCGCCACTCTCTGTGCTTACCAGCACACGCGCGCCGCCCTCTGCGTCCGGCTTGCGAAAGAGAGCGACCGCCGCCTCCTTTTGGTGAATGTCCATCCCACCGTGAAAGCCGACCGCCTTAATCCCCCGACGATTCAGCTCCTGCAAGATGCTCTCCTGCGTCTGGCGATATTCGGTGAAGATCAGGAACTTGCCCGGAAAACGACCGAGGATCTCCAGCGTCGCCTGCATCTTCCGGCTCTCCGGAATCGCTTCGGCTATTTCCAGGAAACGTTGGAGCTCGCAACGCACCTTCTCGCCGTGCGCAGGATCGGCGAGCATCTTGCGCAACGTGTAGGCGAGCGCCTGTGGGCTGCTGCTCAGCTCCTTCTGTAAGGTTAACAGTGTTAGGCGCAGATGTTTGGCGCTGTCGCCGGCGCGAAAGCGCTGACGAATATATTCGGTGACCTCTCGGTAGAGCGTCCACTCCGCCTCGCTTAGCTCCAGGTGGTAAATGGCGGCCTGCCGGCGCGGGAAATGCACGTTGACCTTGCTGCGCCGGTTGCGGATCATCACGTCGTTAAGGAGGCGACGCAGCGAGGCGGCGTTGCGCGGCTGCCGGGGATCGTAGGCATCAAGGAAGTGGCGGCGGAAGGCGCGCACTGTGCCCAATTGCCCAGGCGCCAAGATGGTGATGAGGCTATATAGCTCCATCAGATCGTTTTGGACCGGCGTAGCGGTCAACATCAGCACGTAGCGCTTGCGAATCCGGTTGACGAACTCCCATGCCAGCGTGCTGCGGTTCTTAAGCTTGTGCGCCTCATCGACGATGAGCAGATCATAGTCGCGGCTGAGGATCGCCTCGCGCTGATGTGCGAGCTTGGCGCGGTCGAGGCTGGCGATCCAGCGCCCATGCTCGGTCTGCACCACCGCCCGCCACGCCGACGGCTGCTCCATCACCGTGAAGGACTCGCCGAACTTGGTTTCCAGCTCCTCGCGCCACTGCTCGGTGAGCGAGGCGGGCGTCAGCACCAGCACCGTGCGCACCAGTCCGCGGTGGATCAGCTCCTTCATGACGATGCCGGCTTCGATCGTCTTGCCGAGGCCGACCTCATCGGCGAGCAGCGCACGGCCACGCATCTCGCGCAGCGCGCGCAGCGCCGCGTCGAGCTGATGCTCGTAATGCTCCACGGCAATTTCGTCGAGACAGAGCAGGCGGTCGAAGCCTCGGCTCAGGCGTAGCGTCTCTGCCTGCACGCGCAGCTGATGCACGGTCGGCGACTCCGGCGGTCGCGCGCGGCCGTGGATACGGAAGAAATTCTCCAGATCCTGCCTGGTTTCGATCACACGCTCGGGCAGCCGGATGCCAAGCTGGGCGATGCGCTCGGCCATGGAGTGATCGATATTGTAGCGGTAACCGCAGCGAAAGCAGCTCAGCGCCGTCTCCTCGTCCAGCCAGCCGCACCGGGGGCAGCGCTTGCCCACCATCGCCTCGGCGGGCTGTTTCGGTTTCTTCACCGGCGCCGTAAGCTGCTCTGGGATTTCGAGCCACTCGAAGCGTTCGTATGCCATGGGGAAAATCGTAGCGGCGGCGGGCGAGATGCGCAAGTTTCAGGGGCGCGACACCGGGTTTAACCACGACACCGGCTTTAACATGGCTTTCTCCAATTGCGTGCAGACCAAAGGAGTGTCATCAGAAAGGAGTGTCATCAGATGGATAAAATTGTCAGTAACTAGGGGTGCGCGCGCGATTGACGACCGTGCGTTGAATCTCGAGCAGCGCCGGGATATCGATCAGCGCCTGAAGCAGATTGGCGACGGCCGGTCGCGTCGGATCGGCGACCAGCACGGCCTCGCCGAGCGCCGGCAGTCTCAGGTCGTCGTCCGTCGTCAGCGGCGCCATCGCCACATGGTCAAGTGCGGCCGGCGTTTCCGGGTTTGTCCACACCACGGCGTCGATGGTGCCGGCGGCAAGTAGATCGAGCGCCTGGTCGTACTGGATGCTGACCAGATCGACGCGCCGCCCTCGGCTCACAGCCCGCGAAATATAGGTATGGTCTGAAGAGAGGAAATCGACGCCCAACCGGTCGCCATCGCGCAATGTGGAAGCCGTCGGGTCGCGCAGAAGCAGCACGTGGCCCGCCAGATAGGTGTATTCGCCCAACGCCACGACCGTCGTCACCGTAAATCCGTGGGCGGCGGCCGTCTCGGCGGCGAACCTTGACAGCAGCACCCAATCGACCGCTCCTTGCGCCAGCGCCTGCAAGCGCTGCGACGAGCCGCGCATGAAGCGCAAGGTCAGTTCCACGCCGGCCTCGGCGAATTGAGCATGCAGTGCCGTCGCCAATCCTTCCACATGGCGAGAATAAGGGAGCGGCAGCGCGCCCACCATCGGCCGTCGATAGCCGAGTCGCCACAGCTGAACGTAATCCAATGCCGCAACGTACGTGCCCAACCGACCGCGCGCTTCGAGTCGCGCCGCACCGCTGTCCTGAAGATAATCCAGCGCGCTCTGCACGGTGCCCGCACCGACGTGAAAAAGTTCAGCGTAGTCCTGCACCGGTAGAAGGCGCTCGCCGGGCTTCATCTCGGCCAGTAGGCGCGCCAATTCGACAACGATCCGCCCCTGTCGCGTCATGAAGTCCTGTGTTATGGTGCGGTGATCCCGGTCCGTCCCTGACGCCATCGTGCATAAAATTCAATATATTGAATGCTCACTCACTCTAGGGTAACACGGCGCCAAGGGATTGTCAACGCTCTTGTCGTTGTGCAAGCTCTATCCTTCCCCTCTCTCGGTCGTCAGACACCATAAAATATTCTATTTGCTGTATAAAACACGTGGAATTGGCTTGACAATTACCCGAAATTCAATTAATGTACATTCAAAACACAGAATAAATTTCCGGCAAGGAAGATTCCCCATGCAATTTCCGGTCTTCGACAGCGCCGACGTCGTCGTGCTGGGCGCAGGGTGCGCAGGATGCACGGCTGCTATCGCCGCCGCGCGCGGCGGCGCCGACACGCTGCTCGTGGAACGCTATGGCTTTCTCGGCGGCACCTCTACCATGGTGCTGGATTCGTTTTACGGTTTTTACATCCCCGGCAATGACGCACGTCGCGTGGTGGGCGGCATTCCATGGGAGATCGTCGAACGGCTGCGACGCTACGGCATGGTCATCGAACGCCCCAGCAGCTACGGCGCGGGCCAGGCCGTCACCTACGACCCACCCACCTTGCAGGTGGTGTGGGAACAGACGGCGCTGGAGGCGGGCGTGCGCCTGCGTCTGCACACCTTCTGCGTCGATGTGCGCAAGGAGGGCGAGTGCGTGACGGGCATGCTGGTGGCAGGCAAGAGCGGGCTGGGCTGGATCACCGGCAAAGTCTTCATCGACGCGTCAGGGGACGCCGACCTTTGCTTTCGCGCCGGTGCGCCCTTCCAACTTGCGGGCGAGGATGGGCCGGCCCAGTCGCTCACCACGACTTTCCGGCTTGGCAACGTCGACGAGGAGCGCGCGCTGAAGGTCAAACGCGCGGACCTGGTGCGGCTCATGAAGGAAGCCAACCTCAGCGGCGAATACCGGTTGCCGCGCGAGGAGGGCAGCGTCCACCGCACGCCGCTGCGTGGCGTCGTCGCTACCAACATGACACGCGTCGCTTATGTCGACGCTACCGATCCCATCGAGCTGACCAAGGCCGAGGTCGAAGGCCGCAAGCAGGCGATGGAGTACGTGCGCTTCCTGCGCGAGCGCATCCCCGGCTATGAGAACGCCTATCTGATCAACTTCAGCACACAGATCGGCATCCGCGAGACGCGTCGCGTCTACGGCGACTATCGTCTGACCCGTGAGGATGTACTCAACGCCCGCCATTTCCACGACGCCATCGCCCAGTGCGGCGCGCCCATCGAGGACCACCACCCCGGCAGCGACACACGCTGGGAATATCTGCCCCCCGGCGCAACGTACGACATTCCTTTCCGCAGCCTGCTCCCGCAGACGCTCGCCAACGTGCTGGTCGCCGGCCGCTGTCTTTCGGCGACGCACGACGCCCACGCCTCGGTGCGCAGCATGGGACAGTGCATGGCGATGGGACAGGCCGCCGGAACGGCAGCGGCGATGGCGCTGAAAAGCGAAGGCCATGTGCGCGGCGTGCCGATTGCGCAGTTACAGCAACAGCTGCGCGCAGACGGCGCGCTCTTTTCCGGCGCGGAGTAGCAAGGATGATCTTGGCGGGCGTTGACCTCGGCGGCACCAAGATCGCCGTGACAATTCTCGAACACGAAAGCGGACGCATGCTGGCGCGCGCCGACGCGCCGACCGATTCTCACGAGGGGCCAGAGGCAGTGCTGCGACGCATGGCGACGCTAGTGAAAAGAGCCTGCGCTGACGCCGGCCTTACAGTGGCAGAGCTTGCAGCCATCGGACTCGGCGTGCCCGGCGTCTACGACCTGAAGACCGGCTACACGCACTTTTTGCCCAACCTTGCGGGCGCCTGGCGCAACGTGCCGGCGGGGCCGTTCCTGCAGGAGGCGCTCGGGCGGCCGGTGTGGTTGATCAACGACGCGCGCGCCTTTGTGCTGGCGGAGACTTTGCTCGGCGCAGGCCGCGGCGCGCAGACGGTGGTCGGCTTCACCTTGGGCACGGGCGTCGGCGGCGGCATTGCGATCAACGGGCGGCTCTTCTGGGGGATCGATGGCACGGCGGGCGAGATCGGCCATTTGACCATGGACCCCGACGGGCCGCCGTGCACATGCGGCAATCGCGGCTGCCTTGAAACTTACGCCGGCGGAGTAGCGATTCAAAAGTTGGCGGTGCAGCGGCTGGCGAAAGCGCCCGACAGCTTGTTGTTGCAACTTGCCGGCGGCGACTTTGCCCGCGTAACGCCGGCGTTGGTCGGCCGGGCCGCAGCGATGGGCGACGCCGCTGCGCAGTCGATCCTGGCGCACGTGACGAAATATCTGGGCGCAGGCGTGGCGAACATCGTCACGACGCTCAGCCCCGAGTGCGTGATCCTCGGCGGCAGCGTGGCCAATCTCGGCGAACAGTTGTTGGCGCCGGTGCGCGCCATCGTGCGCGAGCGCTGCCGCGCCATTCCGGTTGACCGCGTGCGCATCGTACAAGCCGAACTCGGTGCCGACGCCGGCGCCATCGGAGCGGCGCTCTGGGCGGCGGAGCGGACGTCCGGGGAAGAATCATTCGCTACGGCATAAGGAGAGGACGCTACGATGCAGCAAACCTCGCTCAAACAGAATCGAGAAAGGGTGCAGATGGAGCTGGACGCCTACAGCGGTGAACGCGAAAGCGACCAGACGACGTTCACGGCGCCGGACTTGCCCTACCGGCCGCGCGACCCGCAGCGCTACCGTCCTGCCATCGGTCTGATCGGCTGCGGCGGTATCACGGTACATCATCTCTCCGCCTACCGCGCCGCAGGGTACAACGTAGCAGCGCTATGCGATCGATTTCGGGAACGCGCAGAAGAACGTCGTGCAACGTTCTATCCAGACGCCGCCGTTTACACCGACTCCTGCGAGCTGCTGCGTCGAAACGACATCGAAGTGGTGGATATTGCCACCCATCCCGCCGAGCGCGTGCCGCTGATCGAGGCTGCGCTATTGGCAGGCAAACATGTGCTCAGCCAGAAACCCTTTGTGCTCGACCTTGACGTCGGCGAGCGCCTATGCGAGCTGGCGGCGAAGCAGGGAGTGCAGTTGGCCGTCAACCAGAACGGCCGCTGGGCGCCCCACGTCGCTTATCTGCGGCTGGCGGTGGCAACGGGTCTGTTGGGCGAGCTGACCAGCGCCGACCTCTCCGTTCACTGGGATCATTCGTGGGTGGTGGACACCCCCTTCAACGACATTGAGGACTTGATTCTCTACGATTTCGCCATCCATTGGTTCGATATGTTGACCTGTTACTTTGGCGAGGAAGAGCCACAGCAGGTTTTCGCTGCCGTCAATCGCACGCGCCAGCAACGCCCGCGACCACCGATGCTCGCCCATGTGCTCGTGGACTATCCGGCGGCGCAGGCGACGCTCAGTTTCAACGCTGTCACGAAATTCGGCCACCATGACCGCACCTACCTGGTCGGGACACAGGGAACGGCGATGAGCAGCGGCCCCAATTTGCAGGAGCAGACGGTGCAACTGTTCACGGCACAAGGCGTCGCCTCCCCTGTCCTGGAGGGTCACTGGTTCCCGGATGGCTTTCACGGCGCAATGGCGGAGCTGCTCTGTGCCATCGAAGAAAAGCGCGCGCCTTACAACAACGCCGCAGATAACCTGCGCAGCCTGGCGCTGGCCTTTGCCGCCATCGGCAGCGCGCGCGATCGTCGGCCAAAGCGGCCGGGCGAGGTGCGCCACCTATCCGGTTAAAAAGTCTGATTTCAGAAATCGGTGCAAAGGAAAGCGGCTGTGTCAAAACTCAAAGCTGTGTCAAAACTCAAAGTCGTCGGCATCAACTTCGACCACATGCACATGGGCGATCTGTTGCGTCAGGCGTATGAGCATCCGGACGTCGAAATTGTCGGCATCTGCGACGAACAACCGGAGCGGATGGTCGCCGCTGCGCGCAACTTCGCCATTCCCGATGACCGCATCTTCACCGACTACCAGCGGTGCCTGGAAACGACGCAACCGGACTTTGTGATTCTCTGCCCGGCGACAGCCGCACATGCTCTTTGGGTCGAGCGCGTGGCGCCTTACGGCGTGCACATCCTGGTCGAAAAGCCGTTTGCCGCCTCGCTGGCCGAGGCGGATCGCATGATCGCGGCCGTCGCTGCGACGGGCAAACAGATGGTGATCAACTGGCCGCTAGCCTGGTATCCTCCGCATGTCACCACCAAACGACTGATCGATGAAGGTATAATCGGCGAGGTGATCGAGGTGCACTACTACGACGGCAACCGTGGGCCGCTCTATCACCTGGCCGACAAGATGGAAGTTGCACCTGAAGAGGCACAGCGGCGCAAGCGTGAAAGCTGGTTTTATCGCCGTGACATGGGTGGCGGTTCGCTGCTCGATTACCTGGGCTACGGCGCAACGCTGGGCACCTGGTTTCACGGCGGCGACAAACCGATCGAGGTCATGACAATGGTTTATGAGCCTCCCGGCCTTGAAGTCGATGAGCACAGCGTCACGGTGGCGCGCTACGCCAAAGGCCTCTCCAAATTCGAGACGCGCTGGGGCACCTTCACCGACCCATGGACACACCAGCCGCAGCCCAAGTGTGGCTTCGTGATCGTCGGCTCAGAGGGAACGATCAGCTCCTACGACTATGAGCCGACGATCCGAGTGCAGACGCGAGCGCATCCAGAAGGCCAGGTGCTGCCGGTCGACGAGCTGAAGCCGCCTTTCCAGAATCCAATTCAGAACTTTGTGCACAGCTTGCGCACCGGCGAACCGGTGCACGAGCCGCTCTCGAGCCCGATCTGTCGCATCGGTCAACAGATCGTCGACACGGCTGTGATCAGCGCGCGCGAAAGGCGCGTCGTTCCTCTGGTCGAATAACGAGCCGGCAATCACCGAAATTGGAGTTGCGCAGTCGCCTGCAGTGCTCTCTTGGGCGAACTGCAAAATGCCCAAAATCAAAAAGACAGGATGCGAAGGATATAGCAAGGACGGTTAATGTTATGAGTGAAGCAGTGGAAAAGTCTTTGACCTCGCCGGCGCTGCGCTATTGGGAGGCGGCACAACACATTCTGATGCAAATCCGTGAGACGCAGATGCCCGCCATCGAGGCTGCGGCCCGCATCTGCGCCGACTCGATCGCGGCCGGCGGGTTAGTGCATCTCTTCGGCACAGGCCACTCGCGCATTCCCGTCGAAGAGATTTTTCCACGGCACGGGAGCTTTCCCGGCTTTCATCCGATTGTGGAGCTTTCGCTCACCAACCACACGCAGGTCGTCGGCGCCAACGGCCAGCGCCAGGCGATGTTTTTGGAAAAGCTGGAAGGCTTCGGCGAAGTGATCCTGCGCAACTTCGTCTTTCACACACACGACAGCATGATCGTCTTCTCCAACGGCGGCGTCAACGGCGTCGTGATCGACGTGGCGTTAGGCGCCAAGCGCCGCGGGCTGCCGGTCATTGCAGTGGTTTCGCTGGCGCACAGCCTGGCCTCACCGGTGCGTCACTCTTCGGGCAAGCGGCTCTCCGACATCGCCGACGTGACCATCGACAACTGCTCGCCGGTCGGCGACGCCATGGTGACCATCGAAGGTCTGGAGACGCCCGTAGGGCCGGGATCGTCGATCGGCTATGTAGCAGTGGTAAACATGCTCAAGTGTCTGGTGGCGGAGAAGCTGGTGAAGCGAGGCAAGCCACCGCTCGTGTTGACAAGTGCCGCGCTGATCGGAGCGGAAGCCTCCGCCGAGCTGTTCGAACGCACCTACGACGACTATCGGGCGCGCGTGGCACAGGTCTACGGCTGCCCGCCGGGAGGCGTACAATGACAGGACGGCTGGCGGGCAAGGTCGTGCTGGTCACCGGCGCGGCCAGCGGCATCGGTCGAGCTACGGCGCTGCGCTGTGCAGCCGAGGGCGCGCGCGTGGCGCTCTTCGACGTCGCCGCCGACGGATTGCAGGAGACGTGCAGCCGCATCGCCGCCGATCAAGCGCTGCCCGTGACTGTGGATCTCACGCAACCGGCGGCCGTGGAGGCTGCGGTGACCCAAGCCGTCGAACACTGGGGACGACTGGACGGCCTTTTCAACGCTGCGGGCGGCAGCGGGCGCAGCCACGGCGACGGGCCGGTCGATCGTTGCACGCTCGAGGGCTGGCGTTGGACGCTCGACCTCAACCTGACCACCATCTTCCTGGTCTGCAAGTACGCGACGCCTGCGCTGCTCACCAGCCGCGGGGCTGTCGTCAACCTGGCCTCGGTGCTAGGGCTGGTGGGCGGCGACGAAGACTTCGCCACACACGCCTACGCGGCCGGCAAAGCTGGAATCATCGGGTTGTCTCGAGCGATGGCGTCCTACTATGCGCCGCAGGGGCTGCGCGTTAACGTGATTGCGCCGGGGCTGATCGCCACGCCGATGAGCCGGCGCGCCCAGCAAGACCCGGCGATCCTGGCGCGGTTGCCGCAGCTCCAACCGCTCACCGGCGCCATGGGCACGCCGGAAGATGTGGCGGCTGCTGCGCTCTTTCTGCTTTCGGACGAGGCCCGCTTCATCACCGGCGCGGTGCTGACGGTCGACGGCGGTTGGACGGTGAGATGAGCAAGAAAGGGAAAGAGAATGGGCAAGATTCGCACGGTGTTGGGCGACATCGAACCGGCGGCGCTCGGCCTCACATATATGCACGAGCATGTCATCACGCATCCGCCCGCCCACGTCGCCGATCGTGACCTGGCCATGGAGAGCATCGCCGCAGCGACGCGGGAGCTGACCAGCTTTTTTCTGGCGGGCGGCCGAGCGTTGGTGGAGATGACTCCGCGCGACTACGGCCGCGATCCCCAGGCGCTGCGCGAGATTGCGGCGGCGACAGGCGTGCACATCATCTGTGTAACCGGCTGGCTCAAGGATAAATTCTGCCGTCCCTGGGTGGAAGAGCGCACCATCAACCAACTGGCGGACGAAATGATCCGCGAGATCACGGAAGGAATCGACGACACAGGCGTGCGTGCAGGCGTGATCAAGGCCGGCTCGAGCCTAAATGCAATCACGCCGGCTGAAGAGAAGGTTTTCCGGGCGGCGGGCCGCGCCCATCGGGAGACCGGCGCACTGATCAGCACGCATACAGAGAAGGGCACGATGGCGCTGGAACAGATCGAGCTGTTGCGGAGCGAGGGCGTATCCCCAGAGCGCATCTTGATCGGCCATCTCGACCACAAGCCGGAGCTGGACTACTGGCGCAGCGTGGCCCAAACCGGCGCCAACTTAGGCATCGACCAGATCGGGAAAGAGAAATATCTGCCGGACAGCAGGCGCATTGAGCTGATCTTGGCGATGGTGGATGAGGGGTATGGTGATCGGCTCTGCCTTTCCGGCGACCTGGCGCGCGCCTCCTACTGGCCCGCCTACGGCGGCTGGGGCGGTCCCGGCTTGACTTATATCCTGTGGCGCTTTTTGCCCTGGCTGCGCGAGCGCGGGCTGGACATTCAGCAGCTCGAAGCGATGATGGTGAAGACGCCGGCGCGGTTGCTGCAATTGGATGCAGCTTAATTGGATGCAGCTTAGGCCGTGCTTTTGTTTACGTTTTTGCAAGATGACAGAATTTTGATGCTCTGGTAAACTTTTTTAGAATTGCTGTACTTTCATCAAATTGAACTTCCGTAGGGCTTGCGAGACATGACTTTGGCGTCTCGCATCTTACAACCGATCTACGGTTTTGCCCAGACAATCTGTGCGTTAACATCAGGGTTGCTCCCCTAATCATCGACCTTACAGTCCCTGATGGCAACTTTAAACAACACATAGAAAGGAAACAGGAGGAAAACGTATGAAGCAAAGCAATCGAATCTATCTGATCGGGTGTGTGCTGCTGCTGTTGGCCATCTTGGTGGGCGGCTGCGTGGCGCCGGCGCCGGCCTCGGCTCCGACTGCACCTGCGCCCGGTGAAGCCGCAACGGAGGCGCCGGCCAAGCAGGGCGGCTTCGTGTTGGGCGTCAGCAACACGCTCGTCGGCAACGCCTGGCGCGAGCAGATGATCTGCTCCATCAAGGCGCAAGCCCGAGCCAGCGGCCTGGTGGATCGCCTCGTCATCGCCAACCGCAACGCCGGCCCCACCGAACAGATCGCCGATCTGGAAAACCTGATCTCGCAGGGCGTGGACGCCATCATTCTCAACCCCAGCGACCGCGACGCGCTGAACGCCGTGCTTGAAGCCGCCATTGCCCAGGGCATCGTCGTCGTGGCGGTGGACCAGGCCGTCAGTGCAGAAGGGGCTTATATTGCGACCAACGACCAAACCGCCTACGGTCGCATCGGCGCCGAATGGCTCTTCGAGACGCTGGGCGGCAAGGGCAAAGTTGTGGAGATGCGCGGCATCGACGGCGTGCCTGCGGACACCGACCGCCACAACGGCTTCATGGAGGCGCTGGCGAAATATCCCGAGATCGAGATCGTAGCCGAGACCTTCACCAACTGGGATCCCTCGACCGGCGCGCAGCAGGCGCTTGACCTGATCACGACCATTGAGATCGACGGCATCTGGACCTCTGGCATCGACTACACGGTTGTAGAGCAGTTCCAGGCCGCCAACGTTCCCTTTGTCCCGATCGTCGGCGCCGACAACAACGGTTTTGTCAAACAGCTGATCGAGCTGAAGGATCAGGGGTTGATCGGCGCAGCCGTCACCAACCCACCGGCCATCGGCGCGGTCGGCACGGCGATTGCGCTCGACGCCCTCACCGGCAAGAATCCGGAGCGCGTCACTCTGCTGACCCCCAAACTCTTCGACAATGTGAACAACCTGGAAGAGCTGAAGG
>JANWYX010000453.1 GCA_025055055.1 Caldilinea sp.
TCGCCAGCATCGGCATCCTCAACCTACAGCTCATGGCGGTCTTCGAGCGCACGCGGGAGATGGGCGTGCTGGCTGCGTTAGGGATGAAGGGACGCCAGATCATGGCGCTCTTTCTTGTCGAAGGCACTCTGATCGGCGTCGTAGGCGCTGTGGTCGGCTGTCTGGCCGGCGTCGGTGTCGTCATGCTGATCCGGCTGGCCGGCGGCATCGATTTCTCCTTTGCAGCCGGCATGGGCGAAGTGACGGCGTTGATGGGCGACCATCTGATCCCCAGCCTGACCATGCTCGACGTCGTCGGTCGCGGGATTATTGTCGCCGCGATCGCAGCGCTGGCCTCCCTCTACCCGGCCTGGCAGGCTGCGCGCAAGGAGCCGACCGAAGCGCTGCGCCACCTGTAATGGCTGTTATTCCGGCCAAACGGAAAGTGAGAGCACAACGATGACCCGGACAAAATTGTGGATGATCGCATACCGCGGCCTGACGCGCAATCGCCGACGCACCTTTTTCACAATGTTAGCGGTGGCGCTTGGTTTGGCGCTCTTGATCACGCTCAACGGTTACATCTCCGGTGTGATGGAGGACGGCTTGCAAAACAGCATCCGTCTGCAGACCGGCCATGTGCAGGTGCGCGCGGCCGGCTATCCGGACGGCAAGCATAGCGTCCAATGGAAAGACCTGATCGAGCGCCCGGAAGAAATCGCAGCGCAGGCGATGGCGATGCCGGAAGTGCGCGCTGCTGCGCCGATCTTGTGGTTGGACGCCGTCCTGAGCACCGGCGAGGAGTCGGTTGGCCTTCAGGTGTACGGCATCGACGTCAACTCGCCATTGCATGACCCGCTGCGCGCTTCGGTCATCGCCGGCGCGTTTCTCGAAGCCACCGATCGCAGCGGCGTGTTGATGGGTGGACGGTTGGCGCAGAGCTTGAATTTGAAAGTAGGCGACACGGTTCCCCTCGTCACCATCAACGCCAACGGTGAGCCGGTGGAGGCGCCATTCGTCATCCGCGGCCTCTTCTCGAGCGGCGTATTGGTCTACGACGAGAGCGTGCTTTTCATGCCGTTGGCCCGAGCGCAGAGCTTTGCCCTGACGGGCAATCGCGCCAGCGCAGTGATGATCGAGCTGCATCGCCGAGAGGATGCGGACAAAGTGGCCGTCGCGTTGGCGCAACCCGGCCTACAGACGTTCACCTGGCGTGACTTGAACGCCTTCATCCTTCAGTCAATGGATGCCGCCTTCAGCTTTTACATCCTGATGGACGCCATTGTGATCATGATTGTCGCCGTCATCATTGCTAATACGCTCCTGATGGCAGTCTTTGAGCGCGTGCGCGAGATCGGCATCCTGGCGGCGTTGGGGATGAAGCGGCTTGAAATTCTGCTGATGGTCCTCTACGAAGCCGCTATCATTGCGCTGGCAGGCGTTGTCGTCGGCATCGCACTGGGACTGCTCGGCGTCTTCTTCCTGACGCAAAATGGCTTTGTTCTGGGCGAGATGGCCACGACAGCCGGTAACCTGCCCATAAGCAATGTCGTCTATGCGCGCTTTGCACCGGATCTCTTCACCTGGTTGGCGGTGTGGACGTTTCTCATCGCCCTGCTGGCTTCGCTGTATCCGGCTTGGTTTGCCGCACGGCTGGAGCCGGTGCGCGCGCTGCACACGGAATAACCCGATCTGTCTGAACATCCTTTGCCAAAAAGAGGTCGACATCTTATGCCAATCATTGAACTTTTTGACATCCATAAAACCTATCGCATCGGTGAAGTGGAGACGCGTGCGCTGGACGGCGTCTCGCTGAACTTTGAGCCGGGGGAATTCAGCGCCATCGTCGGCCCTTCCGGGTCGGGAAAGACGACGTTGCTTCAGATCATGGGTTGCTTGGATAGACCCGATCGCGGGATCGTGAAGCTCGACGACCGCGACGTGACCCGCCTCAATGCCGATCAGCGTGCAGAGCTGCGTCGCAACGTCATCGGGTTCATCTTTCAGTTCTTCGCGCTGATCCCGGTGCTGGACGCCTACGAGAACGTGGAGCTGCCCTTGCTGTTGGCGGGCGTCGGCGCACGCGAACGCCGCGAGCGCACGCTGGAGATGCTGGAGGCTGTAGGGCTGTCCGACCGCATTCACCACCGCCCCAATCAGCTGAGCGGCGGCCAACAGCAGCGCGTGGCGATTGCGCGCGCCCTGGTCAAGCGTCCGCTGGTGGTGCTGGCCGACGAACCGACCGCCAACCTGGACACTGCCAACGGGGAGCAGGCGATGGAGATCATGCAGCGGCTCAACGAGCAGACGGGCACGGCTTTCATCTTCGCCACCCACGACCCGCGCGTGATGAAATTTGCCCGACGCACGATTCATCTCGTCGACGGCCGTGTGGCGGAGAACCACGCTCCTGTTCCGGTGGAAGCCGCTGTAAGAAGCCTTTCTCACCCCGGAGAACCCAGAGCGTAGCGAGGGCAGAAAAATCTGTGCGCTCTGCGCACGTCCGGTGTCCATTTCTTTGCAATGGAATGAAGGCAATGAAATGAAGGTTGCAAGCGGATCATGAACGCCACAATTTCGCGCCTGCCGAAGTTCAGGGTAGGGCTTTGTGTTTTGAGTTTGCTGGGAGCGCTACTGCTCGGCGTCGGCTGTGCACAACAGCCAACGCCGACGCCAACGCCGACGGCGACGCCGCTGCCGCCGATCGAGTTGGTGCGCACTCAGGGCGGGTCGGTGATCGCCTCGGCGCGCATCCAACCCGCGCAACGGGCTAGGCTGGCGTTTCCAAGCGCCGGACGCGTCGTCGAGGTGAATGTCGGCGTGGATGAGCTGGTTCCTGAGGGGACGCTTTTGCTGCGGCTAGACGACAGCCAGGCCCAGATCGCACTGGCACAGGCGCGCGCAGCCTACTTTCGCGCCCAGGCCCAGCTTGCCGAGGTGGAGAATGGCCCACAGGCGGCGACGATCGAGGCTGCGCAGGCGCAACTGGACGCCGCCCGGGCTCGACTCGCTCAGCTCACGCAGCCGGCGCCGGCGGCGCAGATCGCAGCCGCCGAGGCTGAGTTGGCCTCGGCGCAGGCAGCCTATCAGGCGCTCTTCGCAGGCCCCGACGAGGCGACGCGCATCAACGCGCTGGCGGCGCTGAACCTCGCCAAAGCTGCGGTGCAGCAGGCCCAGGCCGCCTACAACGAAGTGAAGTGGCGCAACGACGTCGGTGCCCTGCCTCAAAGTCGTCAGCTACAGGAAGCGACCGTCAACCTCGAGGCAGCCCAGGCGCGCTACGACGCTCTCTTTGCGCCCCCCTCCGCAGCCGCCGTCGCCGCCGCGCAGGCGCGCATCGAACAGGCCAAAGCAGCCCTGGAACGCCTAAAGACGCCCGCCACCGTGGCGCAGATCGCCGAGGCCGAGGCGCAGGTGCGCGCAGCGCAGGCGCAGCTCGATGCGCTGCTCCAGGGCGCCGACGACGAGAGTGTGGCGCTGGTCGCCGGGGCTGTGGCCGAAGCGCGCGCGTTGGTGCGCCGCGCAGCGCAGGAGCTCGCCAACCTGGAGCTGCGCGCGCCCTTCACCGGCGTCGTCACCGCCGTCGATGTTGCGGTTGGCGAGTTTGTGACGCCCGGCGCGCCGGTGCTGACCCTCGCCGATCTCGAGCGCCTTCAAGTGGAGACCTACGATCTCAGCGAGCGAGACGTCGCCTTTGTGCAGGTGGGGCAGGCGGCGAGCGTGCTGATTGAGCCGCTCAACCTCACGGTCCCGGCGCGGGTCACACGCGTCTCGCCGCAGCCCTCCACCATCGGCGGCGACACGGTCTACACCGTCTGGCTAGAGCTAGAGGAGCAGCCGGCCGGGCTGCGCTGGGGCATGAGCGCGCGGGTGACCATCGAAGTCGAACCCCCTCGTTGAATTTTATGGCCGCAGAATTACCTTTGGCGTGGTGATGGCGCCGTCAATGAGACCGGCAAAGATTTGCGCACCCTCGTGCAGCGGCCGCTCTTCGAGCCATGTCGGCGCCGGCGCAATCAGGCCTGTTTCCAACAGACCGAGCGCAGCGGCGAAGTCGGCGGGCGTATAGGCGAAGCTTCCACGAATGACAATCTCTTGCCGAACCAAATAATTGGCCTCCAGCGGAGACGATTCATCGTGCAGGCCGATGAAGAGGACGCAGCCGCCGGGCTGCACGAGCTGCACCGCCAATTTGCGCGTGGCGTCGGAGCCGACGGCGTCGATCACGGCCGCTGCGCCCTCAGGCAGAAGGCTGCGCAGATCTCGTTCCGCGGCGTCGCCGCCGTCGACCGTGGCGGAGGCGCCCCACTGCTGCGCCTGTTGAAGTCTGCGCTCGATCCTATCGCTGACCAGGATGGCGCCTTCCGGCTGCTCCTGATGGGCGACGGCCAGACAGAAAAGGCCGATCGGCCCTGCGCCCAGGATCAGCAGCGGCCCCTTTTCCGGCTGCCATTGGACGTGGTGCACCCCGCGCAGCGCACACGCCAGCGGCTCGACCAGTGCGGCGACCCAATCGCTCACGACGTCCGACAGCGGCCAGCACTGTGCGGCCGGCGCGCACACATAGCGTGCAAAAGCACCCGGTCGATGGGCGCCGATAATCTGACGATGCGGGCAGAGGTTGGGCAGGCCGCTGCAACAGAGGCGGCAGGCGCCGCAACCGATCAGCGGATTGACGACCACGCGCCGGCCCGGAGAAGGCGCCTCGCCGTTGGCCAGCGCACCGCCTCCCACCCGGACGATGCGACCGCCGAACTCATGTCCCATTACCAGCGGCGGCCTGCGCAGGCTGTTCCGTCCCAGATAGCCGGACAGCTCTGAGCCGCAGACGCCGACAGCCGTCACCTCCACCAACACTTCGTCCTGGCCGGGCGTCGGCGTCGGCTGCAGTTGCATCTCCATGCAGCGCGGCCCAAGCCAAACCAGGGTTTCCATCATAGGGGGCAGCGGTTCCTCAATGTGCATGTATTTCTCCTGGGTTGTTTGGATGGATAACCCCTGACTCAGGCGACGCGATAGCGGGCGACGACCTCTTCATCCAACTCGACGCCCAGCCCCGGCTCCTGGGGAACGGCGACGTAGCCGTCCACCACCGGAAAGCGCTGCCGCGTCAACGTCTGGCGCAGCGCCGACTGCTCGACGCAATATTCCAGCAGCGAGGCGTTGGGCAGCGCCGCCAGGAAATGCAGCGACGCCGCGATGCTCACGCCGGTCTTGTACGAATGGTTGACGCAGAGACGATGTCGTTGTGCAGCGAGTCGACCGATCTCGATGGCGCGGCTGATTCCACCGACCCGTGCCACATCGGGCTGAATCACATCTAGGCCGGCGTCGAGCAGCGCCGCAAACCCGTGCAGCGTCGTCTCCTGCTCGCCGGCGGCGATGCGAATGGGCGAGGCCTGTGTCAGCCGTGCATAGCCTTCCAAGTCATCCGGATGAAGCGGTTCCTCCAACCAGAATGGGTTGAATTCGGCGAACTGGCGGGCGCGACGGATGGCCGTACTGGCGTCGTAGGCCAGGCCGGCGTCGATCATGAGATCCACTGCATCGCCCAGGCCGGCGCGCGCCTGGCGCACCAGCTCAAGGTCAAGCGCTTCACTCTTTCCCAGCGGCCCCCAGCCGAATTTGACGGCCGTGAAGCCCTGGTCGACCAGACGCCGCGCCTGTTCATAGGTGGCTTGCGGCGTGTCGCCGAAGAGGTTGGAGGCGTAGGCGCGCAGTTTGGTGTGGAAGGCGCCGCCCAGCAGCCGATAGACCGGCTGCTTCAGAACCTTACCCAGAATGTCCCACAAGGCCATGTCAACGCCGCTGATCGCCTGTTGCGCCGCGCCTCCGCGACCGAAAAAGATCGTGCCCTGGTACATTCGTTCCCACAGCACGGCAATATCGAGCGGGTTTTGGCCGAGTACGCATTGGCGCAGCCCACGCGCAATGGCGTGGGAAAGGGGCGCTTCGATGATGGCCTTGGCGACCATGGGCGAGGAGTCTACTTCACCGACGCCGACGATGCCGGCGTCGGTGTGGACGCGTACGATCAAAGTGTCCTGTGTGCCGTCGCAACGCTCGTCCACGACGGGCAGCTGCAGCCAGATGGCTTCGACATCGGTGATTTTCATGGCGGCGTTCCTTGCTGATGCTCTTTGGGTCGATAGCCGAGCAGCCGGGAAAGGCGTTCGGCGTTTTGCAACACCAGCTGCCGCAGCGCAAGCTGCCGCTCGGCCGTGAAGCGTACCGTCGGCACCGAAACGCTCATGGCGGCGATGGTTTTGCCTTCGGCGTTGAAGATCGGCGCAGCGATGCAGCAGAGGCCGGGTGTAGATTCCTCGAAGTCGGTGGCGTAGCCGCGGCGCCGGATCTCGGCCAGCTCGATGCGGAAGGCGGCCGGGTCGGTGATGGTGCACGGAGTGAGCGGCGTCAGCGGTCGGTCGGGCGGGTACAGGCGGTTCAGCTCTTCTGTAGACAAGGCGGAGAGCATCATCTTGCCGACGCCGGTTCCATGCGCCGGAAAGCGCCTACCTACCGCGGAGACCATGCGGATCGTGTTAGTGCCTTCCTCTTTGGCGATATAGAGCACCTCGGCGCCTTCCAGAACGGCAAGATGCACCGTTTCATCACAGGCGCGTGAGGTCTCGCGCACAATTTCTTGCCCTTCGGTCACCAAGTCCACGCCCGCCATGTAGCTGGCGCCCAGCTCAAACAAGCGCACGCCCAGTCGATAGGTGCGCTCGCGTCGCCCCGGTCGCAGGTAGCCACGGTGGATCAGCGTCATCAACAGTCCGTGCGCGCTGCTCTTGGGAATGCCTAGGGCAGCCGAAATTTCGGACAGACTTAGCCCATCTGGATGTTGCGCCAGCAGTTCAAAGATGTCCAGCACACGCAGCGCCGATTTGACGCCCGGCAGTTGTTCTTGGTGCTCCATCGACGTCGATAAAAAGTTTATGGATATAAAATTTTTTCAGTATAGCGAACAAATTAAGTATAGCGCTCGCCGGCGCAGCTGTCAAACGCCCAGGGGGAATTCGGGGAAGTTGCTTCATGTGCGAAGAAAGTCCGATGCAACTCTCACGCAACTTTGCTCGTGATATACTCACAGCGCGACGTCCGCTACGGAGATTGCTTTTCTCAGGAGGTCAACGATGACTGACGTACAGAGCTACTCGGGCAAGTTGGTGACAATTGAACGCTTCATCTTAGATCAACAGCGCGCACACCCCACGGCGACCGGCGTCCTTACCAATCTACTTTACGACCTAGCGTTGGCGGCGAAGATTATCGCCAGCAAAACGACGCGCGCCGGACTGGCGGAGATTCTGGGCAGCGCCGGCGAGGAGAACGTGCAGGGCGAGGAGGTGCAGCGTCTGGACGTCTTTGCGCAACGCACGCTGTACCGGCTGAACGACCATACCGGTCGGCTGGCGGTGATGGCGTCGGAGGAGGTGGAAGACATCATTCCGATCCCGGAACGCTATCCAACCGGTCAGTATGTGCTCGTCTTTGATCCGCTCGACGGCTCGTCGAACATCGATGTCAACGTAAGCATTGGTACCATTTTTGGTGTGTATCGCCGAAAGACGCAGGAAGGCCGGGGAACGCTGGAGGATGTGCTCCAGCCAGGTCGCAACCTGGTGGCGGCGGGCTATATTCTCTACGGCGCCAGCACCATGATGGTCTACTCCACCGGACAGGGGGTGCACGGTTTCACGCTTGACCCGGCGATCGGTGAGTTTTTGCTCTCTCATCCCAATATCAGGCTGCCGGAAAAGCCGAAGTATTACAGCGCCAATCAGGGCTATCAACCCTACTGGTCGCGCGGGGTGCAGGCATACACGGAGTGGTTGCAACAGGACACCATAGAGAAGAAAGCGTTGTCGCTGCGGTATATCGGTTCGTTGGTGGCCGATTTTCATCGCAATCTCCTCACCGGTGGCGTTTTTTACTATCCGGCCGACTTCAAGGATCCCAAGAAACCGGGCGGCAAATTGCGCCTGTTGTATGAGGCGGCGCCGCTTGCGTTCCTGATCGAGCAGGCGGGCGGGTGCGCTTCAGACGGCAGACGAGCAATTCTGGACATTCAACCGGAGAAACTACACCAACGCACGCCGCTCTTTATCGGCAATCGGTTGCTCGTGGAAAAGGCGGAGGCTTTCATCCGCGAATATGATGGTTGAACTGCCCTGGAACTTTGGAGAAAGAAAAACAGCGTCCAGACCGACGCTGTTTTTTCTTTCTGCGACCTTTTGGTGTCCCGGGTTCGTTACTTCTTCCAGGTATAGACAGCCGACCTGCCGAAGGGCAGATTATCCAGATCGATGTTGGCCGCGTCGCCGTCGGGCCTGAGTTTGGCCCGTTCGATGATCAACGCCACCAGCTCCGGATCGAAGTCGCGATCCTCGCGGTCGATTGAGATTTCACCCGGATACTGGTGGTAAATCTGAATCTTGCAATCGCGAGGACGCGTGTTGCGGCGGTCGATGACAATGTCCATGCGGTAGATGTTTTTCCATGCCCACAGCTTGCGACGGCTCCAAGGGCGGAGAGGGATGTAGATCTCCAGCCCCTCCTCGGTGACGATGAACTTGCGCGTCATCAGGAGCAGATCGCCGTATAGAAAGAGAAGTCCCCAGATGATAAAAACCCAGGCGATTGCCTCGGCAAAAAAGGTGTGAGTCAGGTCCGCCACAAACGCCGCAATGCCTGCCGCCAACATGGCGAAGCCGATCGCCATGTTGCGACTTTCGCCGCTGAACACGATGGCAGCTCGTGGGGGAGCGGACTCTTCAGCCTGGCTCATGGTCATCTCGGTTGCGTTGGCCATGAATGTTTTCTCCTCAGATAAGCAGGATGGTCAGAAAGCCGTTGCCGAGTTTCATTTTGATGAACGATCGGTCAGTGACTTTAAGTATAGCGGCAAGGGGAACAAGCCGACAAATTTTTTGTGATCTTGCGCACAACTCTACTCGACGACCAGGCGATATCCGCGCCCGCGGACGGTGGTCAAAAAGCGAGGGGAAGCCGGATCGGGCTCGATCTTCTGGCGCAGCCGACTGACCAACTTTTCGATGCGCGCGTCGTCGACTTCGTCGATGTAGCTCTCTCCCCAGACGTGGGTGACGATCTGGTACTTATCGATAATTTTGTTCTGATTTTGGAAGAGCAACTGGATCAATTTGTATTCCAGCGCAGTCAATGTTTCGACGGGCGAGCCGTTGACAAAAACCTCGCCGCTGGCCGAGTCTACCCAGAGGGTAGAGGCATCCGACCGCGGGGGCAGGCTCTGTCGTTGCACATAGTCGGCGAGCAGGTGACTGAAAATTTGAAGGCGCCCTTCCACCCGATGGAGCAGATGGCGACGCAGCAATTGGTCGATGGCGGCCGGATCGGGCGTGTGGTCGGTGACATTCAAGGCGGCAAGCTCCGCCCTCTCCTCCGGCGTACACTCCTCCCAAATCTTCGTGCATTCCCGCCTCAGGTAGTCATCCTCCAGCAAGGTGCCTGCAAGACGTCGATGAAAATGCCAACGCTCCAGCGAATCGACGGGCGGCGGGTGGGCGTTCTCCAGAGCCTGATGCAAGAGGCGGCAGACTCCCTCCACCATACGTGGGTGACCGCCGCTCCACCGGTAGATGAAGTCGATGTCGGCGTTGGTGAAATTCGCCTCGTAGGCGGTCATGTAACGACGGATCTGCTGTTCGGTGTCGGAGCGGGTGAGCGGCGCCAACCACCAGATGCGATGACCGAACAGCTCGGCGAATTCGCCGTGACGGCGGTCCGGATTGAGGACGGGCAACGGGCGACCGGTGGCTGTGACATAGACGATCTGGCGACTATGGCGATCTTGCACTGCACGCAGGTTAAGAAATATGCGCGCCTCGATCTGAATGAAGGGATCGTCGAACTCGTCGAAAAGCAATACCAGCCGCTTGGGGGTGGACTCCAACGCAGCGGTGAGGCCACGGCTGAAGCTGAGTGGAATTTGAAAGTCGCTCTGGGGAGCCACCAACGTGTCGTAGGCGTTGACCAGCTCCGGTAATATCGAGAAGCCGGGATTGGCCTCCTGCAAGCAGCGTAGCACCAGCTCAGAGAAACCCTGCTCGGTCAGGTCTAAGATGCGGTTACAATCGATGTAGACGGGCAGAAACTCTTGCGCCGCCTCTCCAAGCTCTTTGAGCCACACGTCCGGCTGAGCAAGCAGCCGTAGCAGCGCCGACTTGCCGATGTTGCTCATGCCGACGATCTCCACGCATTGCATGGCGTAGAGATGCCGCAGGAGATTTTCAACGTCATAGCGGCGCATATAGTCGCCGTTAAGCAGGCGCAGCGTCAAAGGCATGGATCGTTGGAGGTCCTGTCTTATCGGTTCATGGATGCGTCGAAGGCATCGCGCAGCCCGTCTCCGAAGAATGTGAATCCGAGCATGGTAATGGCGATTGCCAGCGTAGGAAAGACGCCCAAGTGCCAGTAGACGCGCATGTACGAAAGTGCATTGCCGACCATCTTGCCCCAGCTCGGAATCGGATCGTTGATGCCCAGGCCGAGAAAGGAAAGCCCCGCCTCGGCGAAAATCGCCGTCGGAATGCCGATGGTGGCGGCGACGATCAAGGGCGCCACGGCATTGGGCAGCAAATGGCGCACCGCAATCCTCGTGCTCGTCGCACCCAACATGCGCGCTGCCAGCACAAAGTCGCGTTCGCGCAGGGAAAGCAATTGCGCACGCAACAGGCGACAGGCGTCTAACCAAGCCACCACGCCCAGGGCCAGAATAACATTGAACAACCCGCCGCCAAAGACCGAAAGCAGCAACAGCGCTAACATCAACGCCGGGATCGCCGTGAAGACCTCGACCAAGCGCATGATGAAGTAATCGACGGCGCCTCCCGCCAGCCCGGCCAGCAGCCCCAGGGGAATGCCGATGAGCAGCGCCATCGCCATCACGCCCACGCCGACCGTCAGCGAGATGCGCGTGCCGTAGATGATGCGTGAGTAGACGTCGCGACCGACCTCATCCGTGCCCATCCAGTGTTCTCGGCTGGGAAATTGCAACGCCTTGGCCGGGTTGGCGGCGTCGTACGGATAAGGGGCGATAAAATCGGCGAAGATTGCCGTCAGAAGGAGCACGGAGACCATCGCCAGCCCGCAAAGCGCCAATTTGTTGCGGACAAAGCGCCGCGCCGCGTCTCCCAGCAGCGTGCGTTGTTTGGGCAGATCTTGAAGCCGCCGACTTTGCACAGAGGCCAGCGTTGAGGTGCTCATATTCGGCTCTTCTCCAGACGCACGCGCGGGTCGACGACGGTGTAGAGAATGTCCGTCGCCAGATAGACCAAGGACCAGACGACCGCCACCAGCAGCATCAGCGCCATGATCATCGGATAGTCGCGCGCCAGAATGCTGGTGACAAAAAATTTGCCCAGCCCGGGCACGCGGAAGATGCTCTCGATGAAGATGGTGCCGGTGATCAAATTAGGAATCTGCGGCGCCAGGATGGTCAAGAGGGGGATCATGGCGTTGCGCAGCACATGTCGCACCATGATTTGCCGGTCCGAGAGTCCCTTGGCGCGCGCGGTGCGGACGTAATCGGAGCGCGAGACTTCGAGGATGCCGGTGCGCGTGTAGCGGGCGGTCAGCGCCATGGGGGCCAGCGCCAACGCCGCCACCGGCATGACATAATGTTGCCATTGACCCCAGCCACCGGTCGGCAGCCACTTCAGTTGCACGGCGAAGAGCAGCACCAGCCACACTGCGACGACGAAGTTGGGCACCGTGATCCCCAGCGTCGCCGTCGCCGAGGTCAGATAATCTACCCAAGTGTTCTGGTGGGCGGCGGCCAGCGTCCCTAGCAGCAAGCCGAGCGGCAACGCCACCAACAGCGCCAGGCCGCCGATCGAAGCGCTGACCGGCCAGGTGCGCGCAATCAACCCGGAGACTGTTTCGGTTGGGCTTTGGAAAGGGACGCCGAAATCGCCGCGCAACGCATTGCCCATGTAGAGCAAATACTGCTCCACCAACGGGCGATCGAGGCCATATTTGCGCATGTAGTTGGCCTTGGCCTCCGCCGAAAGCGGCACCTTGTCCTCGTTATAGGGGCCGCCGGGAATGGCGTGCATCAGCAGAAAGATGACGACGCTGACAATGAAGAAAACGACCAGCACGCCCACCAGTCGACCAAACAGATAGCGAGCCATCGGAGGATCTCCTATCGCCCCTTCCTCAGCGCGTCAACTGACGAGCTGAGGAAGGGAACGAATACACGATCGGTTTATTGCGGCGGCTGGCGATAGTTGGCTACATCCTTGGTGATGTAAACGCCCGACAGCAGGTCGCTGAAGGTGGAGAAGCCGGGCCAGTGCCAGGCGGCGACGCCGTTGTTATCCGGCTCCAGCGCCGGCCCTTTGATGAAGGGCTTGATCAGATCGCCCGGCGTCTGGTGATAGACAAAGATGAACGCCGCATCTTCCACCAAAATCTTCTCCGCCTCCTGGAACATGCGCGTGCGCTCCGCCGGGTCGCCGGTGAAGCTGGAGGCCTCCTTGACCAGGCGGTCATATTCGGCGTTGCTCCATGGATGGCGACCGCCGCTGAGAAAGACGCCCAGCATGTTGCTGGGATCGAGATAGTCCATGCCGTAGGAGATCAGCGTGAATTGCACCTGAGTCGGCTTGGCGTTCAGTTCGTCCATGTAGGATTTGAAATCCATATTGGAGACTTCGACCTCGACGCCCAGGTGCTCCTTGAGCGCCGCAGCATAGGCCTGTGCCACCGCGACCGGCGTCGGCCCTTCGGCGCGCAGCTTCATCACCAATTTGGGGAAGCCCTCGCCGTTCGGATAGCCGGCTTCGGCCAACAGTTGTTTGGCTTTCTCCACATCATAGGGGTAGGTGTCCTTGAACGCCTCAGAATTGGAGGCCGGGAAGCCGGGCATCAAGAAGGAGTAAGCCGGGATGCCTTGTCGCTTGACGATGTTGGGCAGAATGGTGTCGCGGTCGAGCACATGGGCGAAGGCCTGGCGCACCAGCAGATTGTCGAACGGCGGCTTTGAGACGTCGAACGCAAAGTAGTAGGTGCGGAAGTCGCCGTAGTGGGGATGGTACTGTGCGCTCAGCTCTGGGTCGTTCTCGATCAGCTCGAGATCGGCCGGCGAAAGTGTCCCGCTTCCCCAAACGAAGTCGATTTCGTTGGCTTCATAGGCCGGTAAGAGCTGCGAGGGTTGACCGATGGCAACGACGACCAGGCGTTGAATGTAGGGAATGTTGGTCCCCTTATAGTCCGGGTTGATCTCATAAACCAACCGCTGATCTTTGGTCCATTCCACCAATTTGTAGGGGCCGGAGGAAACCGAGGTGGCCGGGTTGGAATTGTATAGACCACCGTGTGTTTCAAGCGCCTTCTTCTGCAGGGGGGCGGAGTAGAGCAACATGGCGGGCA
>JANWYX010000237.1 GCA_025055055.1 Caldilinea sp.
GAGGCCGGCACGACGGTGGACTTCAAGTACGGCTCCATGGTGGAAGTGCCGCGCGCGGCTCTGACCGCCGACCAGATGGCAGAGGTCGCCGAGTTTTACAGCTTCGGCACCAACGACCTGACGCAGACCACCTTCGGCATGAGCCGCGACGATGCAGAGTCCAAATTCCTGATGGAGTACACCGAAAAGGGCATCTTGCCGACCAACCCATTCCAGCAGCTGGATCGCGACGGTGTCGGCAAACTGATCGACATGTGCGTCCAACTCGGTCGCAAGGTGCGTCCGGACATGCACATGGGCATCTGCGGCGAACACGGCGGCGACCCCAACAGCATCGAATTCTGCCACATGGTCGGCCTTAACTACGTCAGCTGCAGCCCCTTCCGCGTGCCCATCGCGCGGCTCGCTGCAGCGCAAGCCGCCATCAAGCATGGGTGAGCGGTTGGTTGTTCTCCGGTTTCCTCCTTGTGGAAGAGGTGCCGACGCAGGTCGGCGCCTCTTCTATTTCTGAAATTTTTGTAAGTTCAATTTGGAGACAATCACGGCAACAACACCCCTAAACGCAGGCCTGTGTATAGTTCATCATAAATTGAGGCCGCCAATTTCTTCCTAAGCTGACAAAATCTCCCTCCTTTTCCCGACAAAAGAAGGAAGCAGCAGCGACAAGCGTCGCATTTGATCGATCAAATGCTGTAAGTCGTTTTTCTCGCTCGCCTTCAATTTCCGCAAAAATATGCAGTCTTTGCGCCCTATCAGACGTTTAATGTGCTTGCTATATTGTAAGTAAACTTGATATTGAGCCGGGAGAGTGGAGTTCATGGAGAAGTCAACGAATCTCCGGGCGCATGCGGGCCGCATCCTTTCTGCACTTATTCTTCTTTGTTCATTCACAGCGACGCCCCATCTCGCCCAGGCGCAAACGTCCGAAGGTCCTGAGACTGTTTTCTTGATTGCATTTCAGGACGATGCAAGCGAAGACGAAAAATCCGCTGCGCTGGCCATGTTGGGGTTGACGCCCCGGCGTTGGCTTGCACACGCAAACGTTGTCCAGGCGACATCGCAACAGGACGGCGCCGTCTTCGCCAGCCACGTCCTTGAGACGGTCGCTCCCTACGTAGCCTACATCGAGCCGGACGTCGTCGTCACCGGCGCACTAACGCCGAACGACCCGGCTTTCAACACACAAGGGAATGTTTACGGGCAAACCATCGTTAAAGCGTTGCAGGGGTGGGACATCTACACCGGCGGTGCAGATGGAATCATTGCAGTGCTGGACACCGGGATCAATTTGGAGCACCCGGAGTTCGCCGGCCGCATTCTCCCCGGCTATGACTTCATCAACGATGATGACGATCCGGTTGACGACCATGGGCACGGCACTCACGTGGCCGGGATCGCGGCGGCGGCGCTCAACAACGGCGCCGGTGCCGCCGGCGTCTGTCCCCAATGCGCCATTCTGCCGGTGAAGGTGCTGGACAGCGGCAACAAAGGCACATGGGGAACAGTCGCAGCAGGCATTTACTACGCCGTAGATCAAGGTGCCCGCGTGATCAATCTGAGCCTAGGCGCCACTGCATCCAGCAGAACGCTCGAAAAGGCGATCCAGTACGCCAAAGAGCACGATGTCATCGTGGTGGCCGCAGCCGGCAACGCTGCGAGTGAAACGCCTTTTTATCCGGCGGCGCTGCCTTACGTCATCGCCGTGGGCGCCACGACTGACCAAGATGTCCTGTGGCCGTTGAGCAACGTCGGCGAGTATATCGACCTCACAGCGCCAGGGCATCGCATTTACAGCACTTTTCGCAACCCAGAGTACGCCTATATGTCCGGCACCAGCATGGCGACGCCGTTTGTCAGCGGTCTGGCCGGCCTGCTGGTGAGCTTCAATCCGGCATGGACGCGAGATGAGATTTTTCAGTTAATGACGGTCAATGCCGATGATCTCGGCGCAACCGGAAAAGATAAGCAATACGGCTTTGGCCGCATCAATGTGCATCGCACCCTCGTGGCAGCCAACGGTGGAGTCGATGGATCGGAGCCAACAGAGCCACCAACGGACGGGCCGGAACCGCCCACCGTCCCCCAACCTCTCGACGCTACAGTTTCGATCTATTTACCACTGATCACACAAAAGTAAGTTCGGCACAGGCGACCGAAGCGCTGCGACTGACCTGTGCACGTATTCCAACGTGATGTTGCGATTCATATTCTAGTTTCAAACGAAATTCAAAAGTCAGAAAGGAGTAGTCTCGTTCAGTTCGCGCAGGAAAGGAGGAATCATCGCCATGGCGTGTACACGCAAATCACAAGTCTGTCGGCTGAGTTTCTATGTTGTGTTCTCCTTTGTTTTCATATTCATATCCACATCCGCTGGGATTGCCGCCCCACCTCCCGATCCATATGCAGACGCCGTTCATTCATCTACCAGTGGAGTGATTCTTTCGCCGGGAAACGCCTTGGGAGCGCCTGACGGCAATCTCGCCACCGTGGTTGGCTTGCTCGGTCAAAATTTGGTGCTCGACATGGGCGAAGGAGAAGAGGGCACTTCCGATCTTATCGTCTATTACGGGCCTTTGGGTGTGGGCGTTGTTGCCTCTGTGCAATTTTTAGACGCAAATCTACAGGTGCTTCACACTGCTTCTCTCCTGCTGAGTGCCAATGTCGGCGGAGCACAAGTCCAAGTTGCGTATCCTAATGCGCCAACACCCTATCGCTTTGTCCGTTTCACTTCCGTATCGTCGGCATACACAATCGATGCAGTAGAAGCAATGACCTACCGACCTGATTCTGACGGAGATGGCCTCCCCGACGCCTGGGAGGTCCAGTACGGCCTCAATCCCCTCGACGCCACAGGCAGCCACGGACCAGACGGCGACCCGGACAACGACGGCCTCTCCAACGCCCAGGAGCTCTCCCTCGGCACCCATCCCAACAACCCGGACTCCGACAACGACGGCCTCCCCGACGCCTGGGAGGTCCAGCACGGCCTCAATCCCCTCGACGCCA
>JANWYX010000467.1 GCA_025055055.1 Caldilinea sp.
GCTCTTCATCCGCCGGCGTCAACACTTCGCTCTCGTCGATGTAATCGACGCCCAGCGCCTGCAAAATCTGTGCTTCGACGAAATGTCCGATGCGCACTTTCGCCATCACCGGAATCGTCACCGCCTCGATGATTTCCTTGATTTTGCGCGGGTCGCTCATGCGCGCCACGCCTCCATCTTTGCGAATGTCGGCGGGCACGCGTTCGAGCGCCATGACGGCGCAGGCGCCCGCCTCCTCTGCGATGCGCGCCTGTTCGGCGGTGACGACATCCATGATGACGCCACCTTTGAGCATCTGCGCCAACCCCACCTTAACGGCGAAGCTGCCCGTGATCACATCATTTTGTTCGTAGGTGCCGTTGCGTGTGCGGCTATTCGAGTCGTTCATACTGGCTGCTCCTTTTAACTCTAGATATCTCCATCGCTTCCCATATCGCTCCGCAGGCGACTTGCATTGGCGCGCCGACAGAGTTGCGTATTTGCACTCTCCATCGCATGTCTCCGTCGCATTGCTGCAATCGGACTTTTCATTGTATGCCTAAACGGCGGCTTTATTCAAAAGCGTGCTGCACACGGGTGAGGATGAGAGAGGGGGCGCCCCTTCCTCCGCAACATCATCGGCTTTGCGTACTCGCCCCAACACCGGCCGCCGCGTTTGCATGCGAGAGGCAATTTACAACGGCTTTTCTTCAATTTGGCGACGCCCTTCGCTTTCAGTAAACTGGAAAGACTGCGCAAATCAGGAAAGGCGGAGCGTCTGTGTTTGAGGTGGTTTTTTTGGGAACATCGGCTTCGGCGCCGTCGGTGCAGCGCGGGTTGTCCTCGGCATTGGTGCTGGCGAACGAACATCGTTTCATGATCGATTGCGGCGAAGGCACGCAACGCCAACTGCTGCGCACCGGGCTGGGCTTTCGACGGCTGGATAAAATTTTGCTCACCCATGGCCATTTAGATCACATTCTGGGACTGGGCGGATTGGCCTCCACGCTAGGGCGTTGGGAAGCGCTGGAAGAGCTGAACATCTACGGCGGCGCCGTGACGCTGGCGCGCGTGCAACTGTTGATGGAGGTCGTTTTCGGGCCAGGACAGATCGTCGGCTCCGGCGTGACGCTCAATCTGCTGGAGCCCGGGGTGCTGTTTGAGGATAAGCACTTCACATTGACGGTGATTCCGGTGCAGCATCGCGGGCCGGATTGTTTTGCGTTTCTGTTTGAGGAAAGACCACGACGTCCGTTTCTGGCGGAGAGAGCAGAGGCGCTCGGCATTCCGCAAGGCCCGGTGCGTCGCGAATTGGCGCAGGGCCGTCCGGCGGCGCTGCCGGACGGCCGCGTGATCCAACCCGATGAAGTGCTCGGTCCACCGCAGCGCGGGGCAAAGCTCTTCTTTGTGGGCGACGTCAGCCACACCGGCCCGTTGCACAAGCCCGCCGAGCAAGCCGATTTGCTCGTAATCGAGGCAACCTATCTGGAAGTCGATAAACAGCTTGCCAGGCAGCACGGTCACATCACTGCCGCCGGCGCTGCAAAATTGGCGCGCAACGCAGGCGTGCGTCAGCTCGTGCTGCATCATGTGAGCAGAAGATACACAACGCAACAAATTTTGGAAGAAGCGCAGGCCATTTTCCCCAACACCTTGGTCGCCAACGACTTTGACTGCTTCAGCGTTCACAAAGACAAACCGATTGCGCTGCGCAGTTTGCGTCAGAAGTAAGGCGCCCGGCCCCGCTCAACCGGGTCTTCTCTTTACAACGGATTGCAATGCCCAAGAGCCCGGGCGCAGGCAATTGTGGATCGCCGGAAAGGAGGGTTTCGTGGAACACTTGATTCTGCGTCGCGTCTCTGTCCATGATCGATATCAGCTCGAGCTCAAACTCGGTTATCCGTTGCAGCGGGAGCGCGCCACGCGTTACCGGATCGACACCTATCTCTTTGCGCCCTATTCGTTGGGCGTCAACGCAGGCAGTTATCCTCCTGAAGAATTCTATCGCGATATTCAACACTATGTGCGCATGAAAACGCCTCTGCTTCAGCTTCAGGAAGTGTTGGAGAGTCCTCGTTCGCCGTTAGTGCAGGTGGAATCCACGTTGCAGGCTCCCGTCAACGGACTGACTCCTCATCAGGAAGACATGCTCTGCGACAAGCTGCGGATTCTGCGTGCTGTCGTCAAAAGCGCCATGCAAGATCACCTTGCGCCGATCGGCAGCCCCCAGATGCGCATCACCGCTGAGACAGAGGCTTTTTTTGAGGCGGTGGTGACAAGCGCCATCGATGCCATTGATCGGTTTGAGCAACGCTTTCGTGCCCTGAAAGCTCCCCTGGCTGCGCTCGGCGCCGGCCCTGCGCTCATGCGCACCTTTGCGCTGACCGATGAAGCGATCTCGGTGCTGGTCGAAGATCTGCTGTTGCGCGTGCATCAGTTGGCGTGGCGCTGGCTGTCGCCGCCCACCCTCCATCCGTGGCGGAAGCGGTTGGCTGAACGCGTGCGCGCTGAAGTCGACCATCGCAGGGCCGCCGGTTATCCCTCCGTCCTGACCCGAAAAACGCGCGAAAGCTATCTGCGCCGCATCTCGGCGCTCAAGAAGTTTACGTCCAGCGTGCTCTGGCTCTCGACGCGCGTCAAACGCGAGGGCGCCTTGCTGCAACACGCGCTCTATGCGTTCGCCGCAGGCGTTTCGATGGTCTTCGCCACACTCGTCGCCTTTTATGCGCAGGCCACCTATGGCGAGTTGACCATGCCGGTTTTCATTGCTCTGGTGGTCGGATATATGTTCAAGGATCGCATCAAGGAGTCCGGAAAAGCGATCTCTTCTCAGCTCTTGAACCGCCGACTGTACGACTATCGCACGATCATCGAAACGTCCGACGGGCGTCGACGTCTTGGTCATGTGCGCGAAAAGGTCGCCTACGTCCATCCAGAGCGACTGCCTGAGCTGGTGAAAGCAGCGCGTGAGGCGGGTGCGCAGGATGATCTCGCCTCGATGGGCGGTTTTGAGAGCGTTCTGCTCTACGCCAAAGATGTCGTCTTGAGAAAGGACGCTTTTGCCTATCTGTCGCAGAATGGGTTGGATATTTCTGCGATCAACGATATTATGCGCTTCGATGTTCGTCCATTTCTGCGCAAAATGGACGAACCCTATGAAGAGCGGCTGACGTTGAAAGGAGAGACGGTGCAAAAGGTGCGTTGCCATCGCACCTATCCTCTCAATCTCGTCTCTGTCTTCACCGGCGAGGATGGACGCACGGCCTGTGAACGCACGCTGGTGATCCTGGATCGCGAAGGCATCCAACGCATCGAACAGTTTGATGCTACGGGAAGGCCGACGCCTGCCTACCGACGCCGGCTCTCCCTCGATCTGTCGGAATTGGCGGAAGTCGAATGAAGGCGGGTTGGATATTTCGGAGGAAGAAAACAGAGGGGCGGATGCACCGCCCCTCTGTTTCGTATACAAGGAGACTGGGATTACATGTCCATGCCCATGCCGCCGCCGGCAGGCGTCGCCGCCTTTTCCTCCGGAATGTCGCAGACCAGCGCCGAGGTGGTCAGGATCATAGCGGCGATGGAGCAGGCGTTCTCGACCGCGCTGCGCGTCACCTTGACCGGGTCAATGATGCCGGCCTTCAGCATGTCGACGTAGTCGTTGCGCAGCACGTCATAGCCGGTGGTCATCTGACCCTGCTCGTGCAGCATGCGCACCTTCTCGATCACCACGGCGCCGTCCAGGCCCGCATTGGCGGCGATCATGCGCATCGGCTCTTCGAGCGCACGGCGCAGAATCTTGACGCCGGTGCCCTCATCGCCTTCGAGGTTCAGCTTGTCCAGCGCCGGGATGGCGTTGATCAGCGCAACGCCGCCGCCGGGCACGATGCCTTCCTCAACTGCCGCGCGGGTGGCGCTCAGGGCGTCCTCGACGCGATGTTTCTTCTCTTTCAGCTCGGTCTCGGTGGCGGCGCCCACGCGGATGATCGCCACGCCGCCGGCCAGCTTGGCCAGGCGCTCCTGCAGCTTCTCGCGATCATAGTCGCTGGTGCTGGCCTCGATTTCGGCGCGAATCTGCTCGATGCGGCCTTTGATCGCCTGCGCAGAGCCGGCACCGCCCACGATGGTCGTCTCATCCTTCGTGCTGACGACGCGGCTGGCGCGACCCAGGTCTTCCAGTTTGACGCTGTCCAGCTTGCGGCCCAACTCTTCTGTGATCACCTGACCGCCGGTCAGAATAGCGATGTCCTGCAACATGGCCTTGCGGCGATCGCCGAAGCCGGGGGCCTTGACGGCCAGCGCGTTGACCATGCCGCGCAGCTTGTTCAGCACGAGGGTGGCCAGCGCTTCGCCGTCCACATCCTCGGCGATGACGACGATGTCGCGCTTACCGATCTGCACCAGCTTCTCCAGCGTCGGGACGATGTCCTGCGCGCTGCTGATCTTCTTGTCGGTGATCAAGATGTAGGGATCCTCGACGACCGCTTCCATGCGCTCCGCATTGGTGACGAAGTAGGGGCTCAGGTAACCGCGGTCGATCTGCATACCCTCTACATATTCGGTTTCGAATTGCAGACCCTTGCTCTCTTCGACGGTGATGACGCCGTCCTTGCCGACTTTGTCCATTACCTCGGCGATCAGGTTGCCGATGGTCTGGTCTGCGGCGGAAATGCTCGCCACCTGGGCAATCTCCTCTTTGCCGGCGACCGGGGTGGCCATCTCCTTCAGCGCCGCCACTACGGCGTCGCGACCGGCTTCAATGCCGCGCTTGAGCAGCATCGGGTTGGCGCCGGCGGTGACGTTCTTGAGGCCTTCGGTGACGATGGCCTGTGCTAGCACGGTGGCGGTGGTGGTGCCGTCGCCGGCGACATCATTGGTCTTGGTCGCCGCCTCTTTGAGCAGCTGGGCGCCCATGTTCTCGAAGGGGTCTTTCAGCTCGATTTCCTTGGCCACGGTGACGCCGTCATGCGTGACGGTCGGGCTGCCCCACTTCTTGTCCAAAGCCACATTGCGACCCTTCGGGCCCAGCGTGGTCTTCACCGCATTCGCCAGTGCATCGACTCCTGCCTTTAATGCACGCCGTGCTTCATCCTCATAAATAATTTGTTTCGCCATAGTCCAGTTCTCCTTTCAAGAACGGTTTTTCATCAAACGATGATTTGAGGTGTTGAGTCGTCCCTCACACGCTGTTGCTATTGGAAGACCTCGATGGTTTACTCTACAATCGCCAAGACGTCGCTCTCTTTCAGGATCAAGAGCTCCTTGCCGTCGACCTTTACGGTTGTGCCTGCATAGCGCGCATAGAGCACTCTATCGCCCACCTTGACGTCCATTTGAATGCGCTCGCCGTTTTCTGTGCGCAAGCCGGGGCCGACGGCGATCACTTTGCCTTGCTGCGGCTTTTCCTTGGCGGTTTCGGGTAGGAAGATGCCCAAGGCAGTCTGTTCCTCTTGTTCGATCGGTTCAACGACGATGCGATCGCCCAACGGTTTCAAATTCATCGTTTTGCCTCCTTGTATGCATCAAATTTCTGAGTTGCACTGTGAAAATTAAACCGGTTAGCACTCTCAACATTTGAGTGCTAACCGGTGCTGATCATAACGCATTCGTCGTTACGATGCAAGTAGGCGAGACTGCAAAAACGCTTGAAAATCGCTAATGCTTTGTTAGAGATTTGTTTGCGCGCAGGCTCTGCACATATTCGATCATTTCTTCCTCTTCTCGAACATATTCATCCAGGTCGAACGCTGCATAAAGATCGCGACTTTCGGTGAAATAGGCCATCGCCTGCTCAAGCTTCCCCTGCTCCAGCGCTACATGGCCGAGATTGTGCAGCGTAGCCGCCAGGTCGGTCCAGGCGCCCCGCCGACGCAGCAGTGCCATGTCCAGTGTATACCACGCATGCGCCTGCTCGAAGTCCCCGCGCGCATAGCAGACCGAGCCTAGATTGTTGTAACAAGCACTCACGCCGATCAGATCTTCGCTCTTGCTGAACATATCGAGCGCATATTCATAGGCTTTGATCGCCTCTTCATAGCGTTCGAGCGCTTCCAACGCCAGTCCCATGTTGTTGTAGACGCTGGCCAGCAGATGTTTGTCGTCATTGCGCAGGGCGACGCGTAGCGCGCGACGATGTTCGGTCAAGGCCCGCTCGGGTTGATTCAGGCTAAAATAGGCGCTACCGAGGTTCATATAGGCGGTCGCCAGCCCATGCAGATCGCCGAGCTGCGCCACACAGTGAAAGGCGGCGGTGAAGTATTCCAGCGCACGGCGCGACTCGTCCAGCGCGCGATAGGAGGTTCCCAGATCGGTGAGTACATAGGCGAGATCGGCCAGCAGATCGCGCTCGTCGAAGATCGGGACGGCGCGTTTGAGCCATTCAACGGCCTCTTCGACGCGACCGAGGAAGAAAAGCTGCCGTCCGATGTTGGTCAGGAACCAGGCATAGTCGCGCATATTCTGTGTGGCGCGCGCCGCCACTGCCCCCACCATCAGCCAGCGCAAAATCCCAGGAGGATGGCGCCAGAACGCGTAGTGCGCCAGCGCTAGGGCGTAGTCCTTGGCCAGCCGCAGGTCTGCGCGCACCGCGTCCAGATCGACCTGTGCGCAGATCTCTTGCCAGCGGGCGTCATCGACGTCGATGAGGGTTTCCGGTTCCTGCTGAAAAATGCGGATGAGGCGTTTGGCGCACCAATCGGCGCCGGCAAAAATGTTGCCCCAGTCCGGGTCTACTTCGCCCCAACGCTGCAGTGGCAACAGTTGATATTGCTCGGCCTGACGGACATAGAAGGCGGCGTGACGGCGATCCCATTCTTCGCCCAACATGGCGGCGTTTTCTTCAAGATAGCGCCGCACGATCGGATGGAGAACGACGCGCAGGCGGAACGGATCGCGTTCGATCAAGGCGCGACGGGCCAGGTCGGAGACCGTGCGTTCATAAGCCTCGAACGGCCCTAGATCGTGCCAAAACAGCTCGTACAGCGCATGTTCGTAAACGCCGCCGACGGCGCGCACCAGCCGGCTCAGAAAGACGCCGGCCGCCGGATTTTGCAGGGCGTAGGTTTCCAGGGCGAAGGCACAGATATTGACTGCAGGAATGTCGCCATCCTGTCCACCCAGGTTGCGCAATGCGCTCTCCAGTTCATCAAAAGAAAATTCCTCCAACAGACCGAAAATGAAACGCATGCACATGGGGCTGCTTTGGGCCAACATGTAGATCGCTTCGGCGTGGCGTTGCGCTGCGCTGCGCACTCCCTGCGGCGCACGCGCCGCAATGAACGCATCCAAATCTTCGCGAGGAAGACCGGTCAGATGAATGTGTTGGTGCTGCACCAAACTGGCGATATTGGCGCTAAACTTGCGGTCGATCAGGATAATGCGCGACTTGCCTTCGCTTTCATGGAGATGCCCGATAATCTCCACCAGAGTGGAGAGCTCGCGTTCGGTGGCGCCCGCCAGTTTGTCGAGGATCAACAGCCGGCGCCGTTTATACAATTGTTCGAGGATGCCGATGCCCCAGCGGTCGTCGCTGGTGCGCGTGAGCGCAGTACCCAGCACCGTATCCAGCGTGCGTACCACGTCGTAGAGGCGAAAGGGGCTGATGCCTGCAGGGCTGACCTGGATGATGCCGTCGGTGAAGTGGTGGAAATGGTTCCAGGCGGCGGCGACGGCCAACGTGCTCTTGCCGTCGCCCTGTTCTCCGCTGATCGCGATGGCCGGCAGGTCATCGCGACCGGTCAGCCATTCATGCAGCGTGAGCAGCCGCGCTCGGCTGCCCACAAACCCTTGCAGACGGTAGGCGGTTAGGTTGTTCGGCGTCGCAGCATGGTCCACGTCAGTCTCTCCCGATAGGACGGGTCGTCAGAGTACAAGGCAAGGCCATTCGCTGGCCGCAGCGATCTCTTCTTGAATCGACTCGGCGAAGGTGAACCCTTCTGAAAGGCGCCCATAGGCGCGCTGGAGCGCACTGCGATCCAGCAGAATCAGGTCCGGTCGAATCCGACGCGCCAGCTGATTGATGTTGAGCGGCGTCACCGACTCCACATAGTCGACACGCTCGATCACGCGACGCTCGACTGCCTTAGGGCGTTCGATGGCGTCGCTCACGATCACCTGGATGTCCGGATTCTTCTGAAGTTGTTGCAGCGCCGCCGTGCCGGCGGAATCCGCTCCGATCAACCAGATGCGCATGAGATCTCCTTCCCTAAGCTCGTTCAGATCAGCCCCAGCGTTGTCAATGCTAAAAAAATTATGCCGATCAGCAAAACAGAAGGCGCTCCAATCATCAGACCGGTCGTGATCATTTCTCTGCGCGTGATGGCGCCTGACACCGCCACCAGCGTCATTCGCGCCGAGGCGCCCGGCAACATGTAGGCGATGCCGAGGGCAAGAAAGGCCGGCAACACCAGCCGCACCGGGTCGATGCCGCTCGCCTGTCCCACCGAGATCAAGAGCGGAGCAAGGATGGCGCCCAGCGCCACATTGTTGATGAACTGAGTTAATAGAAAGCTTATGCCGATCACTGCAAAGAGCACAACGGCGAAAGGAAGTTGCGCCAACATCGGCGCCAACGCTTCGGCAAACCAGGCGCTGGCGCCCGTCTTTTGCAGCGCATCGCCGAGGGTGAAGCCGGCCCCGATCACCAGGAAGATGCCCCAGTTGACGCCTTTGAGGTCATTCCAGTTGACGACTTCGCTGACCGAGAGAAAAGCGACGGCCACGATCGAGACGATAGCACTGCTCAGCAGCGTTTGCGGCAGACCGAACATCTTCTCGATCGGGCTGCCGAAGACCCACAAAACCACACAAAGGCCGAGCACCCACAGAATTTTGAGTTGCGTCTCTGTGAGAGGCCCAAGCCGCACGAATTCGCGCAACGTGGGCATGATCTCAATCCTGAGAGGAGGCATCCTCACCACCAAGATCAACATCCACCATGTCAAGGGCATGAGCAAGAGCACGATCGGCGCAGCGTAGATGGCCCAGTCCATAAAGGTGAACGGTCGGATGGCGTTAAGATAGCCGGCGGCGATGGCGTTTTCGCCGCTGCCGACGACGGTTGCCATGCCGCCCAGGCTGGCGGCGTAGGCAATGCCGAGCACAAGGGCGGCCATGACGCGTCGCGCCTGCTCTGGCTGCGGCACATATTGCGCAATGGTGAGCGCCACAGGGATGAGCACGGCGGTCGTTGCAGTGTTCAGCACCCACATGCTCAGCAGCGTCGTCATCAGCATTAGGTTAAAGAGCAGTCTCGGCAGATGGCCGCCGCTGGAGACGATGGCGTAAATGGCCAGCCGTCTCGTCAGGCCATGCTTGCGCAGCGCCTCGGCCAGAAAGAGGCTCGAAAGCACCAAAAAGAGCGATGGCTGTGCAAACGCACCGAAAGCGCCGCCGACATCATCAATCCCCAACGCCACTTGGGCGACCGGAACCAAAAGCGCGGCGATGGGCAGCGGAGCGGGCTCCAGTGCGAGCATGGCGCCGGTGAACACAAAGAGCGCAATTGCGCGCTGGCCTTCCACCGAGAGATTGTCGGGGAAAGGCAACCATAAGACGGCCGCCGTCAACCCCAGCGCCACAAAGAAGCGGCGCAGGTCGAAGACTGCCTGCCGCGTCACTTGAATGGGGTATTGGATCAGTTCCATTGCCGTCCTGCGCCGCTGAATGCGCCGTTTGCTGGTAGTGGTACGCGTGGTTGCGCTGCGACGAGGAGGAGACGGCGCTGTTGCAGGTTTGCGCTCCGTCCCCGCAGCGGCGGGGGGACGGAGCGCTTCGGGCTGTTTGCCTGCACGACGCCAGGATGCTCGCTCCGGCAATGTGGATTTCAAACGGGAGCGATGGAAGGTCATTTCGCACCTGAATCGATTCTCAGGGAAGGATGGAGCGACGTTGGGAACAGACTCCGTTCAATTGTTGACCGCACCGGCGCAGAGCCTCATTCCTGTCAAGGCGGGACCACTTTGTGGATTTTTCTCCAACGCCTTTTGCAACCATACGATAGCTTCCTCGCATTCACGAGGCTCCTTGTAAATATGCGCCAAGCCTGCCGTGTAGAAATGCTCCTCGCGCGCAGCGTCGCCCATCAACGACAATCCCTTATCAAGGGCTGCAGCTGCATCCTCGTAGTTGCGTCGTGCGTACAGCGCCATGCCCAACGTGATCAGCGCAGGGGCGTAGTTGGGGTCCAGTTCCAGCGCCTGATTGAGGGTGCGAATGGCGACGAGATGATCGCCGGTGATGTACAGCCCTTCGCCGAGCGCCGTCAACGTCTGCGGAGTTCTGCTGGCGTCCACTGCAGAGCGATAGGCGGCGATGGCGTTGGCGAAATCTCCTAGGCGAATGCGATAGATGCGCGCCTTTTCCAGGTACAGGTCGGCGCGTTGGGGCGCAAGCGCCAAGGCCTGCTCCAGCGCCTGGATCGCCTCCCGCCCACGTCCTTGTCGATCCAACAGGTAGGCCTTGTTGCGCAACGCCAACACGTTCTCCGGGTCCAGCGCAAGCGCCCGGTCGATGTAGGTTTCCGCTTGCGCAAGATTGCCTACATCGGTGTAGATTTCGGAGATGATCGCCAGCGTCTCTGCATTGTCGGGCTGCAACTCATAGGCGTCCAGTGCGTAGCGCATGGCGGTTTCGTAGTTGCCCAGCCAATCTTCTGCACGCGCCAGCGCGGCCAGCGCCTCCGGATCGGATGGCGCCACCTCGACCGCTTTGGCGGCGACTTCATGCGCCGCCTCCGCATTGCCTTCGATCAGGAATAGTCGAGACTTTACGATGTAAGGCTCCGGGTTTTGCGGATCTAAGGCGGCGACTCTTTCATAGGCGGCAATGGCGCCTGCGTAGTCTCCGCGCAACAAAGCGGTTTGTGCCTCGGCCAGGAATGAGGTTGCGCTGCGCGTTGGCGTTGGCGTTGGCTCCAGCGGACGTTCAAACAGCCAGGCCGGCTGCGTTTCATAGAGCACAATGGCGACGGCGATCAACAAATACAGCGGCCAGAAACGCCAGACTCCCCGCCGCCGACGTCGTCGCGGCCGATAATCGTAGTCCAGGTGCATAGATATTATTATAGCACAACGGCCTCACGCCTTCCGTAGCAAGCGAACAACTGACCTACAGCGTTGAACGCATGGGGATCGTAGTAGAGGCGAAGCAGCGGCAAATCTACCAGCAACGGCGGCCCTTCTACAATGCTGGAAAAGGACGCCCCGCCCAAGACGCGACAAACTTGCGTCAGATAAAGGCGATCCAGCGCGTCATCCGCCAGCAACATGTGCGCAATCTTCGGCCCGGCGGCGGAATAGATGAATCGATAGCCCATCTCTCCCATCATCTGCACAAATGTGCGACCTTTCACCCTTTCGTCGCCCGCCGTCAGCACTTGACCTAGGTCGGCCTCCAGAGCGCGGACGCGCTGTGGATCGGCCTTGCGATGAGTGACGACGAGCACGCGTCGCCCGCCATGTGTCAACGCCTCTGGGATCGGAAAATCGAGTGAGCCGCTGATGACGACCAGATCGGGCTGCGCCGGAAGCCCCTGCGTCGCCCGCCAAGCCTGTAGATCGGCGAAGCGCGGGTCGTCGTGGACGCGCAAAATCTCTTGCGCCTTGCCCGCTGCATAGTCGCGCAGATAGCGCCCGGTAGTGATGATCAGGTCAGCCTGAATCGCCAGCTCCTGAAAGAGACGCCAGTCGCGCTCGTTGGCAATTTGAGGGGGCACTTTCATGCCGCCTTTTTCTCGATCCGGAACGGCGATGCGTCCGTCGAGGCTGGCGACAAAGTTGGCGTAGACAAACGGCGTCTTTGTTTCTCGCCGACGCAGGTCATGACCAAGATAAAGCCCTTGCAAGGGGAGCATCTTCATGTCGGGATAGAGTTGTAGGATCGCCTCATCTGTCATTTCCGGCCTCATTGTACTAAAATCAGCTCGGTCTGCGGCTTGTCGAGAAAAACGGCGCCTTCTTCGGTGACCAACACATCTCCCTGCGGCCCGATGGAACCATCTCCCTTCACAAAGCGCCGGGCTCTGCCGTGTAAACGCGTCGGCCTTCAACGGATGGCAGATATGATTGGTGGATTCGCTCTCTTTTCGATACAATCAATACACAGAATAAGTTTCCCAACGCATCAATATTATCATCCACGCGCAGTTTGCCATCGTCAGAGGTTTTCCCATGCGCAGGTTTCTAACAATATTGCTGCTCGTTGTGATCGCTTTGCTGATTCTCATTCCGTTGGGCGGCTACTTTTGGCTGCGCACCAGCCTGCCGTTGACCGGCGGCACCGTGCGCGTGGTTGGAATCTCCGGCCCCGTCGAAATCGTGCGCGACCCCGACGGCGTGCCGCACATCTTCGCCACCACGGACGCCGATGCTTTCTACGCTCTCGGCTACGTGCACGCGCAGGATCGCCTTTGGCAGATGGAGATGAACCGCCGCATCGGCGCCGGCCGCCTGAGCGAGATTTTAGGGGAAGCCACCCTCTCCATCGACAAATTCCAGCGCACGATGGGCTATTACCGTGCGGCCGAAGCCGACCTCGAGAGAATCGAGCCGCTCAGCCGGCAGGCGCTGGAAGCGTACGCGGCCGGCGTCAACCAGTGGCTGAGCGAAGGGCACACCCTGCCGCCGGAGTTCCTCCTGCTCGGCGTCAAGCCGGAGCCGTGGAAGCCGACCGATTCGCTCGTGTGGCAGAAAATGATGTCTTGGGATCTCGGCGGCAACTACGATCTGGAGCTGTTAAACCAGCGCCTGTTGCAGATGCTGGGGCCGGAGCGCGCAGCTCAGCTCCTGCCCGATTATCCGAAAGACGGCGTCACCATTCTGGCGGATGTCCAACTTGACGACGCAGGCGTTGCCGGTCTGTTGGAAATCGATCGGATGTTGGAACGTGAATTCGGCCGTGGTGGCCGCGAATCGGGCAGCAACAACTGGGTGATCGCCGGCAGCCGCACCGAGACCGGCATGCCGATCTTGGCCAATGACCCGCATCTTGGCACGTCGATTCCCTCGATTTGGTATCTGGCCGAGCTGCAAGGCGATCGCATCCACGCCATCGGCGCCACCTTTCCCGGTCTGCCCGCCGTTGTCATCGGCCACAACGAGCGCATCGCCTGGGGCGTCACCAACGTCGGCCCCGACGTGCAGGACCTTTACGTCGAGCGGCTCAATCCTGCCAACCCCAACCAGTATGAGGTCGACGGCGAATGGCGAGACCTGACCATCGTCGAAGAGCCCATCGTCGTCAAAGGTAGGGACGAACCGATTCGCTGGGCGGCGCGCAGCACGCGCCATGGCCCGCTGCTCTCCGACGTCAGCGACACCGGCCAGCCGGTGGCGTTGCAGTGGACGGCACTGCAACCCGGCGACACCACCATCGACGCTTTCATGAGGCTCAACTACGCCGAAGACTGGGAAGATTTCATCGACGCCATGGCAAAATTCGTCACGCCCAGCCAGAATTTCGTTTACGCGGATGTAGAGGGCAACATCGGCTACTTTGCGCCGGGGCGCATCCCGATCCGCGTCGAAGGGCACGATGGCAGGCTGCCGGCGCCCGGCTGGACAAGTGAATACGAATGGCAGGGCTTCATTCCCTTCGATGAGATGCCGCAGGCCTTCAACCCACCCCAGGGATATATCGCCACGGCAAACAATCGCATTGTCGGCGAAGAGTACCCCTATCTGCTGAGCACCGACTGGGCGCCGCCCTATCGCGCCGAGCGCATCGTCGAGATGATCGAAGAGATGAGCGGCGGTGCGCGCAAGATTTCGTTGGACGACGTAGCCGCCATGCAGGCCGACCGGCAGAGCGCACAGGTGCGCGACCTGCTGCCCTTCCTGCTCACCGTGCCGGCGAAGGACGCCCGTCAGCAACAGGCGCTCGATCTGCTCACGGACTTCGACGGCGTCATGCGCATGGAGAGTGCCGCAGTTGCCATCTACCAGGCGTGGATGCTGCATCTGGAGCGGGCACTCTTTGAAGACGACTTGCGCGCAACGCTTTTTGAGGAGATGTCCACGCGCGCCAATCCCATCTTCCTAACCAATGTGCTCTACGATCCGGCGTTGGCTGCAGTCTGGTGTGACAACGTGCTGACCGTCCCGGTCGAAAGCTGCATCGACACGGCGCAGGTCGCCCTTGACAACGCGCTGGATGACCTGAGTGAGCGTATGGGCGAGGACATCAACCGCTGGCGCTGGGATCGCATCCACATCACCCAATATCCGCACAACCCCTTCAGCGAGGTGAGCTATCTGAAATGGATCTTCCATCGCACCATTCCGAACGGCGGCGACCGCTACACCGTCAATGTGGCGCCGGTCCAATTGTCGGAGCCTTACGTGCAAGCCCACACGCCCGGCTATCGCCACATCGTCGACCTGAGCAACATGGTCAACAGCCGTTTTATGATCTCCACCGGGCAGTCGGGCAATGTGCTCAGCCGTCACTACGACGACCTGATTCGTCGCCACCGAGATGTCGAGTATCTGCCGATGCTTTTCGGCAAAGAGAACGTGCGCGGAGAGACCTTGTGGTTGTTGCCGAGATAATGATTTCTTTTGCATGAGGACTCGGAACAACTTCAAAACATGGTATAATGAAAGCCGCAACTTTTTCAATACGCAAGTGATTCGTTCACGACATAAACGGAAACAGACCACACGACGCCATCATGTAATTCTGGGAGTCGATTCATGCAAGCTTTTCGCTATATTCGTGCGCAGAATGCAGAGCATGCAGCCGCCCTGTTGCTGCAACAGGATGGCCGGGCGCGCATTCTGGCCGGCGGCACCGATCTGATCGTGGCGCTGCGCGAGCGACGGATCGAGACCGACCTGGTGATCGACATCAAAGGCATTCCCGAAGTCGAGGAGATCGCGTACAACCCTACCGAAGGGCTGCGCATCGGCGCAGCGACGCCCTGCTATCGCATCTATAGACACTCCGATGTGATCCGGCGGTATCCCGGCATCGTGGACGCCGCCTCGCTGATCGGCGGGATTCAGATTCAAGGGCGCGCCTCGTTTGGCGGCAATCTGTGCAATGCTTCGCCGGCCGCCGATTCGATCCCGGCCTTGATCGCACACAGCGCGATCTGTGAGATTGCGCTGCCGCAGGGGCGTCGTCGCGTGCCGGTGGAGGAGTTTTGTGTAGCGCCGGGCAAGACGGTGCTCGGCACGGGAGAATTTCTCGTCAGTTTGCATTTGCCGCCGCCTCCGCCGCGTTTCGGCGGCGCCTATCTGCGTTTCATCCCGCGCAATGAGATGGACATCGCCGTCGTCGGCGTCGGCGCGGCGGTGCAGCTCGACGAGAGCCGGCGACGCATCGTCGCCGCACGCATTGCGCTCGGCGCAGTGGCGCCGACGCCCCTTTTCGTCGCTGAGGCAGGCGAGGCGCTGATCGGCGCCGAGGCGGGCGAGGAGGCGTTCGCACGAGCCGCAACGCTCGCACAAGCCGCCGCCCGTCCGATCACCGACATGCGCGGCACGGCGGAATTTCGTCGCCACCTGGTCGGCGTCTTGACGCGGCGCGCATTGGCAAAAGCGGTGGAACGAGCAACCCAAGCAACGGAGTAAATCCATGTCATCGAAAGTGATCGTGACCACGACCATTAACGGCGAAGACTTTGAGTTTCTATGCGAGCCTCGGCAGAGTTTGCTCGAGGTGCTGCGCGACGTGCTGGGCTTCACCGGCGCCAAAGAAGGCTGCAACAACGGCAACTGCGGCGCCTGCAACGTGCTGCTGGACGGTGTGTTGGTCAATTCCTGCCTTGTCCTGGGCGTCGAGGCGGAAGGCCGCACGATCGAAACGATCGAAGGAATGGCGGTTGGCGGGCGGTTGCATCCCTTGCAGCAGAAGTTTCTTGAACATGCTGCCTTGCAGTGCGGCGTCTGCACGCCCGGCTTTCTGCTGGCAGCCAAAGCGCTGCTCGACCACAATCCCGACCCGACAGAGGCGGAGGTGCGCCACTGGCTCGCCGGCAACCTCTGTCGCTGCACCGGCTATGACAAAATCATACGCGCTGTCCTTGATGCAGCGGATGCTGTGTAGGAATGTACGGCGGGTGGGTGAGGGAACGTTGCATGACGAAATGAAACAAGCAACACGGAATAGAGAAAAAAGGCGGAACCCATGACCACGACAGCTTCACCCTATAGAGTCATCGGCACGCGACCGGTGCGTCCGGACGGAGTCGACAAAGTGACGGGCCGCGCCATCTATGGCGCCGACGTACGGCTGCCCGGCATGTTGCACGGCAAGGTGCTGCGCAGCCCTCATGCGCATGCCAAAATCCTCTCCATCGACGCTTCGGCGGCGCTCGCTTTGCGCGGGGTGCACGCCGTCATCACGGCGCAAGACATGCCCGCCATCAGCGACAAGATCGCCGACCTGGGCGAATCCACCGTCAATCTGCGCTACGCCAGCAACAACATCCTGGCGCACGACAAAGTGCTCTACTACGGTCATGCCGTCGCCGCCGTGGCCGCCGACAATGTGCACATCGCCGAGGAAGCGCTTTCGCTGATTCGGGTTGAATACGAGGTGCTCCCTCCTGTTCTGGACGGCAAGCAGGCCATGGCGCCCAACGCGCCGATTCTGCTCGACGATCTGCGCACCAACGAGCTGGGCAAGCTGGGCGATCGCCCCACCAACGTGGCGGAGCATATTCGCCACCAACGGGGCGACCTGGCAAAGGGCTTTGCCGAGGCCGACGTGATCGTCGAACGCATCTTCCACACCGCCACGGTGCATCAAGGCTACATCGAGCCGCAGAACGCCACCGCACTGTGGAATGAAGATGGTCAGTTGTTCATCTGGTGCAGCACACAGGGCGCCTTCTCTGTGCAGGAGCAAGTAGCGGAGCTGCTCCAGATTCCGGTCTCGCGCATCATCGTCACGCCGACCGAGATCGGCGGCGGCTTCGGCGGCAAAATTAACGTCTATCTGGAGCCGCTGGCGGCGCTGCTCTCGCGCAAGGCGGGCCATCGACCGGTCAAAATGGTGATGACGCGCGCCGAGGTGTTGGCAGCCACAGGGCCGACCTCCGGCTCCTACATTCGTGTCAAGATGGGCGCGCGACGAGACGGCGTGATCACCGCTGCCGAGGCGGAGCTAATCTACGAGGCCGGCGCCTTCCCCGGCTCTCCAGTCGGCGCAGGCTGCGGCGTGATCTTCGCCCCTTACCGACTGGAGAACGTGCAGATCGACGGCTATGACGTCGTCGTCAACCGTCCTAAGGCCGCTGCATACCGCGCGCCGGGAGGTACCAACGCCGCGTTTGCCTCGGAGACGGTGGTGGACGAGCTGGCGGAAAAGTTGGGTATGGATCCCATCGAGTTTCGCCTGCGCAACGCCGTGCGCGAGGGTGACCGCCGCGCCGATGGCCCGGAATACAAACGCATCGGCCTGATCGAGACGTTGGAGGCGGCGCGCAGCCATCCCCACTATACGGCGCCCCTCACCGGCAAACATCGCGGCCGCGGCGTGGCGACCGGCTTCTGGTTCAACTGGGGCGGCAAATCCAGCGCCACCGCCACCGTCAACAGCGATGGCACCGTCAACCTGATCGAAGGCTCGACGGACATCGGCGGCAGTCGCGCTTCGATCGCCATGCAACTGGCCGAGACGCTCGGCATCCCCTACGAGGATGTCCGGCCGCAGGTGGTGGGCACGGCGGGCGTCGGCTACAACGACGTCACCGGCGGCAGCCGCACGACCTTCGGCACCGGTTGGGCGGTCTATGAGGTGGGCAAGAAGATTTTGGCCGAGATGCGGCAGCGCGCGGCCGACTATTGGGGCGTCCCCGTCGAAGAGGTCAGTGTCGCCAACGGCGTCTTTGCGCACAACGGCGAGTCCCTTTCCTTCCGCGAGTTGGCGGGCAAGCTCGATACGCCGGTGACGGCCAGCGCCGCCGTGCACCCGCAGAACTACGGGCCGGGTTTCGGCGTTCATATCGTCGACGTCGAAGTGGACGTCGAAACCGGCAAGGTGACCATCTTGCGTTACACTGCGGCGCAGGATGTAGGCAAAGCCATCCATCCCAGCTATGTGGAAGGGCAGCTCCAGGGCGGCGTGGCGCAAGGCGTCGGCTGGGCGCTGAACGAGGAATATGTGTACGACGAAAAGGGGCGGCTGCTCAACGCTACGTTGTTGGACTATCGCATGCCCACCGCGCTCGACCTCCCGATGATCGACACCATCCTCGTCGAGGTCGCCAATCCGGGCCATCCCTACGGCGTGCGCGGGGTCGGTGAGGTGCCGATCGTGCCGCCGGCCGCCGCCATTGCCAACGCCATCTATCGCGCCATCGGCGTGCGCATGACCGAGCTGCCGATGTCTCCGCCCCGCATCGTCGCTGCGCTGGCGAGGAAGACGCAGGATGGCGCCGCTGCATGAAGTGTGGATTCCGCCGGTGCATCGCGACCTGACCGCCGGCGCAGAACGCGTACAGGTTGAAGCCGCCACGGTCGGCGAGATCGTGGCGGCGTTAGAGCGGCGTTTTCCCGGCCTGGCTGCGCGGCTTACGCAGGGCGACGCCTTGCGGCCGGGCATCGCCGTCGCCGTCAACGGTGTCATCAGCACGCGCGGCCTGCGGCAGCGCCTCAATGAGCCATCCGAAATTCACTTCGTGCCGGCGATCTCCGGCGGCTCTGCATCCCCCACCTGATCGGCAATCAGCGGCGCGTACAGAATGAGGCCGCCGGCCTCCAGCGTCACGACGACGCTCTCCACCGGATAATTGCCCCCATCCCCTGTGATTGCAATCAGCGTATGGCTGGCAGGCGGCAGCGTCAGCGTCGGCAACGCCAGCAGGACGGCGCTGCAGGTCCCGTCGGCGGTCGTCACACTCCACGTCTTCGGGCCCGGCTCCACCTGCACCGTACGCGCCTCCTGATACACGACACCCGCCAAGCCCGGCAACACCTGATTGTTCAGCTCGCACACATCCACGGCCGTATTGACGGGCGTGGGATCAAATGGTGCAGCGTGTAACACCGTCACTGTGGCGAGCAGCGGCGGGGGAATGGTGCCGATGGTGGGAGAGGCAGCGCCTGGCCCGCCTTGGGCGAAGGCGTTCCCTCTGGAGGGCACCCACACGGCCAGCCCGATCACGAATAGAAACCCAACGACATACACCCACGGAACGCGCATGAGGCGATGCAATGGTTCAGCGATATGCATCATCTTCTCCTTTCGATGAACGGAAACGACCGATTCAATGACGGCGGCGACGATGCATCGACGGCGGATTCAGCCCGGATGAGGAGATGACGACGGCAGGGTAGACGCTCCGCTTGAATCCGTCGTGGCCTTACTATAGCACGATTTCCACAGTTGATCCGGACGATTTCCCTTCTGTTATAATTCACTGTATGGCCATTCACATTCTTGCGCCTGAAGTTGCCGCCAAGATTGCAGCAGGTGAGGTGGTGGAGCGCCCGGCCAACGTCGTGAAAGAGCTGTTGGAAAACAGCCTTGACGCCGGCGCCGACGAAATCCGCATAGAAGTGCGCGAGGGCGGGCGTCGCCTCCTGCGCGTCATCGATAACGGCTGCGGCATTCCGGCGGAGGAGCTCCCGCTGGCCTTTGCACGACACGCCACCAGCAAGCTGCACAGTGTGGACGATCTTAACCACATCGTCACCTTCGGCTTCCGCGGAGAGGCGCTCTACAGCATTGCCGCCGTCAGCCAGGTCACGCTGACCAGCCGGCCCGCCAATCAACCCTTCGCCGCCAGCGTGCGCGTGGAAGGCGGCGCACTGCAGCCGACGAAACGCGCTGCAGCCCCGGTTGGGACCACGGTGAGCGTCGAAAATTTGTTTTTCAATGTCCCCGCTCGTCAGAAATTTTTGCGCGCCGCTGCCACCGAGGCCGGCCACATTGCCGCCATCGTACAGCGCTACGCTCTCGCTCATCCCGAGAAGCGCTTCAGCTTTATCAACGACGGACGATTGATCTTTCAGTCGACCGGCAGCGGTGACCTGTTCGACGTTCTGTTGTTGATTTACGGGCGTGAGAACGCTGTGCAGATGGTCAGCCTGACGGCCTCGTCGCGAGGCAGCAGCACAGGTCTCGACGACCTGGCGCACGACGTCGATTTTCGCGCCGATGTCCCCCTGTCAACGCCGGAGATGTTGGACCGCAGCGCAGTGCGCGTCTTCGGCTACGTGAGCCTGCCGACTCTGACGCGCGCCAATCGCAGCGCCATTGACCTCTTCGTCAACCGCCGCTACGTCGAAGACCGCAGCCTCACACACGCGGTGGTGCAGGCCTATCATACGCTGCTGCCCGTCGGCCGCTTTCCGGTGGCGGTGATTTTCGTCGAGATCGACCCGGCGCAGGTGGACGTCAACGTGCATCCGCAGAAAACGCAAGTGCGTTTTGTCGATGAGCGCCGCGTCTTTGCAGCAGTGCAAAAGGCGGTGCGACGCGCCGTCGTCAGCGCCGCGCCGATCCCGGAGCTGGGCGTCCATGCAGAGGGGCGATTGCAGTCCACCGACGAAACGCCCTCCATTCTGCCCGACGGCTGGGCGAGTCGTCGCGCTGCGATCCTTGCGGCGGGCGAGCAAGCCCCCCTGGACCTGGTGACGCCGCCGCCCCGCACGACAGGTGTTTTGCCGTCATTTCTCTCTCGGCCGGAGCAAGATTCCCCTACGCAGACGGCGTCTCCTTCCGGCCCCTCTGCGCCCGCGCTGCGTGGCGAGCTTCCGAAATTGCCGCCGCTGCGCGTCGTCGGTCAGATCGGCGCAACCTATATTGTGGCCGAGGGGCCGGAGGGCATGTTTCTCATCGACCAGCACGCCGCACATGAGCGCATTCTGTACGAGCAGTATATGATGCAGCGCAGCGGAGGGCACGGCGAAGCGGCGAAGCAGCATCTGCTCGAACCGTTGACGTTGCATGTCGGCGCTCGCCTCACAGGCCTGGTGGCTGCGCAGCTGGAGACGCTCCGGCGCATCGGCTTCGAGATCGAGCCCTTCGGCGGCGACACTTTTCTCGTGCGCGCTGCGCCCGCCGTGTTGGCGGGAGAAGACCCGATGCGGGTGCTAGAAGAGATCGTGGCTGCGCTTGGCGAACGGCGCAATTTGGTCGATGAAACGATTGAGGCGACGCTGGTCAAGATGGTGTGTAAGCGCGCCGCTATTAAAGCGGGGCAATTGCTCAGCGACCTGGAGATGCAAGAGCTGGTGCGGCAGTTGGAGCGATGTCAATCCCCGCGCACCTGTCCGCATGGCCGCCCGACCATGATTCAGCTCTCCGCCAGCGAGCTGGAAAAAGCGTTCGGGCGAATTTAGTCGATGATTCGCAACCTCTCAACGCGAAGCCTTCCAGGGAAGGCCCCCTGGAAGGCTTCGGATAGCTCACCTGTCCGGAACGAATTGACAGCGTTCTCTTCCTTCCATCACCGCTTCGGCGTCTTCAACTCCACGATGATGCGCTGTGGCGGCTCGACGTCCCCCTGGGCGGGCGCGTAGTAGTCAAAGATCCGACTTGCCGTGGTCTGAGCGCGGATCGGATAACGGGCCCGCAGCCGATAGGTGAACTCCAGCGGCGAGCCGCTGACGACGTCGGTCAGATACAAGATGATCTGCCGGCCGGTCAGCTCGTAGCGGTCGATGCGGCCCTCCTCCACCAGCGCGTCCAGGTCTTCCGTGAGCGGCTCGAAGCCGGGCGGGACGCCGAGATCGACGAGCACCGTGCCGGCACGGCCTGCGCGCAGCAGTTCCACCGTGACCCTCGCCTGCACGGTCTCATTGACCGCCAGCTCCGTGCGGTCGTAAACGACGTCGATGCGCATCGGCTGTTCGGCCTCCGGCGGCTCGCTCACCACGCTCCACGGCACGTAAAAGCCGGTGACCACCTGGTAGTACAACGTGCGGTCGCCGTCGACCGTGATCTCCAGCTCCGCAGCGCCGTTCCCGATTCCTTCAAAGACCACCTGGTGTACAAGGTTGGCGTTGTCGGCGTCGATGGTCAGCGTGCGGGTTTGCATCTTACCGTCGGCGCCGATGAGGGAGAGGGTCACCATTGCGCTATCCCCTTCGCTTTCCTGACGGGCGGCCAGCGCCAGCGCGCGCAGCGCCTGCACGGTAGCTTGCGTCGTATGGAAGGCGCCAAAGGCATCGCGATGTTGAATTAGGTAATTCAGCGCGTGGATGGCCAGATCGGGCGCGTGACCGCTGCGCAGCAGCGCCTGGGCCGCTACCGCCGTCGTCTCGATCTGCTCAACAAGCCCATAGCCACCGAGAAAGGTCACGCCATCACCGCCCCAGTAGGCCATGTTGTCCATTGTCTTTGCACGGCTCACCAGCGCTTCGAGCGCAGGCCCAGCGTCGGCGTCTGCAGCGATGAGCGCATTGGCGATCAAGGCAAGCGTGTAATCGTTCACCGGAGTCCCCTCCGTCGTTTCGGTGTCTTTCTGACCGGCGGCGGCAAGAGCGGCGGCCCCGACGGCGGTCTGGGATTTCAGCGGCGCCGCAGCCAGGGCGCGCTTGAGCGCAGCCTCGAGGTGGCGCACTCCACGACGGACGGCCGCCGGTTCTGCGTCGGCGTCCGCCAGCGCCCAGAGGATGTAGGCGGTGGCGTTCAGCCGACTCTGATTTCTGTCCATGCCGGTTAGGATAATCGTGTCTTCAGGGTCCCAGCTTCCATCCCGATTCTGACGATCGGCGAGGAAGGCGGCGACGCGCTCGATCAGCGCCGGATCGACGTACGCCATCCGGCTCATGTCGGTGAACTCCATCAGCCCGAAGGCAGTGATCATCATCTGTGCAGGCGCTTCGCCGAAAAGGCTGAAGCCGCCGGGCGTCTCTTCCACCTCGAAGGTGAGCAGCCGCTGGTAGCCGAGGTGGATCAGGTGTTCGGCCCGCATCTGAAGCTCGGGCGAGAGCTGATCACTTGCCTTCAGAAAGTCTAGCACCAGAATGTTGGGATAGGTGATGCTGCTGGTCTGCTCAAAACAGCCGTAAGGCGTTTGCAACAGCCCCTCCAGTCCGCTCAGCGCCTGGCTGATTAGGCTCGGATAGATGCGCACGGTCAGCCGTTCGGTCTCGGGAATCGCCACCTCAGGCAGAGAGAAGGTGAAACGCTGGGCTTCCTCCAATCGACCGCCAAAGGCCTCCACGACCTGTTGACCGTCCGGCAACACTTCGACTCGGCGCACGACCGCGTCGCTGAGCGAAGAGCCGATGGCCGTAATCTGGAAGTCATGGAGGCCATGGCGCACCACGCGGATGGGCACATGGACCACGGTCACCTCGTTGGCGTCTACGGCGATTTTGCGTGGAGGCTCGCCCGTCAGCTCGTACCAGTCGTCCGGCGCCACCTCGAACTCGATCAGCTGTGGCTCGTCCAAGTAGTTGTACACGCTCACCGGCGCCTCGATCTCGTCGCCCACGGTGAGGAAGCGCGGCAGGTCCGGCTCTACGAAGAACTCTTGGAAGACGCGCAGCCCCACCTGTGCGCTGCCGAGGTTGCCCGCCTCGTCGGAGGCCAGCACGCTGACGCGCCAAGTTGTGATCGAGTCGGCGATGGGAACCTTCACGCGGGCGCGGCCTTCGGCGTCGGTCTCCAGCTCCGGCAACCAGTAGAGCGTCTCCGGGAAAAACTGGCGCAACCGCGGCGGCTCGGGAGCGCGCAGGGCGGTCGTCTCGGCTGCGGCGGAGGTCGGCGCAGCCGCCGGTGCAGCCGGGGCGCCACAGGCGGACCAGAAGAAAGCGGCCAGCGCAAAAAGCGTCAGTGCAATCAGCAGACGCCGACGTTTGCGGCTGCCGTCGTAGAGCGCCAGCCCTACCAGTGGCGCCAGCAGGTAGAGCCGGTTGCCCCAGCTCACGGCGATGGAGACGGGCAGCGGCGGCGCAGCAACGCGCTCTTCCGTTTGCATAGGCTGTTGCGCCGCCAACTCCTGGGCGAAGAGACCGGCCAACGCCCTGTCGCGCGCCTGGGCAATGTAGCGCAGGCTGTCCGGTCGGTTATCGAAGGGCGAGTAGACGTCATCTTCCAGCTCGACGAAGCCCTTGATCTGATAGCGTGGCTCCTGCAGCTCGCGTTCGAGCAAAAAATAGGTGCGCGCAAAGCCCGGGTCTTGTTCTTGCACAGAGAAGACCGACTCATCGACGATGGTCAGCCCGACCACTCCCGGCATGGGTGCGCCCTCGCGTTTCACCTGAATATCGAGCGTAGCAACGTCGCCCGGGCGATAGACCTCGGCGTCGGCGCTCACGGTCACCTCGGCGGGCGCCGGATTGACGAGCAGCAGGCGACGGTCACGCGCCAGTTCGCCGTTGGGGGCGATTGCATAAGCGTTCAGTTCGAGCGTGCCCAGCAGGCTGCCGTCGATGGGAATGGCGGCGCGCGCTGCGCCGTCCACCACGGGCAAGGCTGCCATGGCGAAGGTCTGTCTACCTTTGATCACGTCCAGATAGACTGTTGTGGCGTCGCCGTTGACGAAGATGTCGATGTTGGCAGTTTCACCGACTTTGTACTCGCTGCGTTCAGGGCGCATCAGCACGGTTGAACCGACGCGGCGCTCGCCGCCGAGCAACAGCGGCTGCACGACTGTACGCCCTTCGGCGTCAACCGCCTCAACTTCGATAGGAGCATAGTTTGCGCTGGACGGGGTGAGTGTGATCACGGCCAGTCCATAGAGGTCGGTTGTCGTTGTCGCAGTGATCGGAAGCGAAGGAGAGGTGATCTGAAGCGTCGCCTGAACCGAGGCGCCGTCGGGGGTGGTCACATTGAGATAGACGCGATTTGCCAGCCCCGGCTTTAACAGGCCGGATTCCGGCACGGCGTCGATCAGGAGCAGCTTCTCGGCGACCGTGATGTTTTCGTCGATTGCCTCCAGATGATTGGCCGTATCGACTACCTCGATCCTGAGGTCGATCTGGGCGCTGCGATTGTCGAGTTGCCCCACCAGAAACGTAGGCACCGGCGCTTCGTAACGGAAGACGCCCATAGCGTCGGTCTCGCCCTTCACTTCGAACACCGTCTCCTCGGCCACGTCGGTCAAGACCCCGCGCAGCGTGACCTTGCCGCCCGCCACCGGCTTGCCGAAGAAGTAGTGCGCCTCGATGAGGCCTGTAGCGGTCTCACCGGGCAAATAGAAGCTCCGATCCGGCTTGAATTCGATCTTGAAGCGCGGCAATCGGTAGGGTTTCACCTCGACGGTGCGCGTGGCCTGGTTTGGGCCGATCTCGGCGGTGATGATGTAATGGCCGGAAGGGGCTTGTGCATCCAAAGGAAAATCGAAGCCGGCGACGCCGAACCGGCTCGTCGACAACGCTTGTCGCACCAGCTTGTTGCCCTGCGGGTCCGCGATGGTGACCGTCACCGTCTCCCCGGCGGCGGCGCGCAGGTCGAGCGCGTCGAGCGCCAGCGTGCGCAAATGAATCGTCTGGCCCGGCTGATAGACCGGCTTGTCGGTGGAGATAAGCACGTTGTAGGTTCGGCCAATATAGACGTCCTGAACGAGGCTTTTCCCACCGTTGGGGGTGTCGGCGTAAACGATCAGTCGCCGATAAGCAGGCTCGTCGAACTTCGGCGTCTCAAATTCAACGTGCACCAGACCATTCTCATCGGTTCGGCCTTTGAAGACCAGAGCGCTGACGCCCTCCTCTGTGTCTTCGAGCGCCACCTCCACAGTCCGGTCGGCGACATCTGCTAAGGTTGACGAAACCCACGGTTCGCGCACCTGAACAAGAAAACTGGCCGTGCTTCCCGGCGTCAGATGCTCCACCTGTCCCATCATGATCAGGCTGGCCTCCTCTGGGGTGAATTGGCGCGCCGGAGAAGGCGGTGATGGAGTGCATCCAAACAGCAAGAGAAAAAGCGGCAATAGAATGCGAAGTCGTCGTGAGCGCAGATAGGACATAGATGCCTCCGGAATGCAATCTTTCGGGAATCGATTTGAGCGCTTGTTCGCCTTCGATTATTGCTAAGGTGCGCGTTGCAGAGCAAGAGGCATTTTTGTATCAAATACGCCTCATTGAATGTTACATCTTTTTAGAAGTCTGAATTTTTTAGAAGTCTGAATTTTTTAAAAGTCTGAATGATGGCGCCGTCGAACCGTGGGACGTGCGTCGATTGGATGGGTAAAGGCAGAAGAGGCGACGCGCAAAATCGCATAGGCCAAATTCGATGATCTGTCAGATCAAAATCCCTGAAGGATCCCAGCGTCGCCGGATTGCCTGGGCGATGTCGTCGGCGTCTGCGCGCCGGCCCCAACGTTCCGGGGGCGCCATGAGTTCTTCAGGGCCGGTAAGGACGGCGGCGTAGCCGCGCAGCGCCAGGGCCGGCTGCCGCGCCCCTTGTAGAAAATTGTGCAACGTGGCAACGTCGCTGCGTGCTCGGCGCACGAAAAGAAGGCCAGAGGCCACGTCGATCCACCAAGACCCTGTACACCGAATATCCTCCGGCAGCATCCGCCAGTAGAACGCCAGATGTTGCGGCGGGACGCCGACGCGCACAAGCATCTCGCCGTCGCCCGCTGCGGCGAGATGCGCGCACCAACGTTCGGTGGCAGTGGGCTGGCCTTCCATAAAGCGGTCGGCGCCGACCTGTCGGAGCGCGGCTGCAAGCTCTTCGCATTCTGCGTCAACGTCTGCAGGCAACCCTTCTACTGTGAAAAGCAGACGCCAGCCCCCTGCGTCATTCTGTTCGATGATGATGCCGGCGGTCATCAGCCAGCGCAACGCCGTCGCCTGCGCCCACGCAACGCCCTGCAACGGGCTTTCGACGGGAAAAGACAAGGTGCGGCGCAGCCGCGGCAGCGGCGTCAACTTGAGCGTGACATCGGCGATCAATCCCAGCGTTCCCTGGGAGCCGATGAAGAGTTTGGTCAGGTCGTAGCCCGCCACATTTTTGACCACGGGCCGGCCGGTGCGGATGATGCGACCGTCGGGCAGCGCAGCTTTGACCGCCAGCACATTGTCGCGCCAGCCGCCGTAGCGCATGCGCAGCGGCGCATTCAAGTTGGATGCCAGCAGCCCGCCGACCGTGGCGTCCGGCCATGGCGCAGCGAACGGAGCTTGAAAACCTTGCGAGCTCAGAAAATCGGCCAGCTCGCGGAAGGGCGTTCCCGCGGCGACGGTCACGTACAGATCGTCGGGAGCGAACGCAAGCACTCCGCGCAGGCGATGGGTGGAGAGCAGCAGCGCAGCGTCGGGCCATCTTCCGGGGTGCTTCGTTGAGGCGATGTGCACGCACTGCCTCTCCACCGTGCAGCCCGCCAGGATGGCGGCGGCCTCTTCCGCCGTGGATGGCGCCGCCGATTCACCTTTCACCACTGCCCCCGCCATGCGCACCGGCTCCGGCAGGTCATCGGGCAGAATCTTGCCGGGGTTGAGGAGGTTATCGGGGTCGAACGCCTGCTTAACGTCGCGCATCGCTGCAAGCTCGGCGGCTGTGTACATGGCCGGCATGTGCTGACGTTTTTCGATGCCGACGCCATGTTCGCCGGTGATGCTACCATCCTTGGCGATGCAGATGGCGACGATCTCATGCGTGGCTGCGAAGACGCGCTCCATCTGCTCTGCGTTGCGCGGGTCGCACAGGATGCAGGGATGAAGGTTGCCGTCGCCGGCGTGAAAGACGTGGCCGGTCTCCAAGTTGTAGCGCGCCAGAACCGCAGCGATCTCGCGCAGCGTTTCGGCGAGACGCGAGCGCGGCACGGTGACGTCGACCAGATAGAAGGCGGGCGCCAGCCGTGAGAAAGCGCCCGCTGCGCTCTTGCGCCCATACCAGATGCGTTGACGCTCCTCCTCGTCGGCTGCGATGCGCAGGTCGTAGCCGCCGTGCGCAACGAGGATTTTGGCGATCTCTTCGACCTGGCCGTCGAGGCTCTGCGGATAGCCATCCACCTCGACGATCAGCGCCGCCTGCGCCCCCACAGGCAGCCCGACTTGCACATACGCCTCGATCATGCCCATCACCTTCTGGTCCATCATCTCCAGCGTGGCGGGCGTCAGCCCGGCGGCGATGATGGCGGAGACGGCTGCGCCGGCGGCCTCGTCGGAGCGGAAAGAGACCATCATCGTCTTGACCGCCGGCGGATTGCGGATCAGTCGAATCGAGGCCTCGGTGACGAGCGCCAACGTCCCCTCGCTGCCGACGATCAGGCCGGTGAGGTCGAGTTCGGGAGCGTCGAACGCCTGCCCACCCGTGCGGATGATGCGCCCGTCGGCCAGCACTGCTTCGAGGCCGGTGATGTAGTTGGTGGTGACGCCGTACTTGAAACAGTGCGGTCCGCCTGCGTTCTCACCGATGTTGCCGCCAAGCAGCGAAGCACGCCCGCTCGACGGATCGGGCGGATAATAGAGGCCAAGCTTTTTGGCCGCTGTGTCGAGCGCCAGGTTGACGACGCCCGGCTGTACGATCCCGTTGCGACCCAGCGGATTGAGTTCGAGGATTCGGTTCATGCGCGCAAATTCGACGATGACACCCCCCCGCTCGGCCACCGCCCCGCCGGATAGCCCGGTGCCCGCCCCGCGCGCGATAACAGGCAGGCGAGCGTTGCGCGCCCAGCGCACGAGGCGGCTTACGTCGGCGGCGGACTCTGGATAAAAAACTGCGTCGGGCCTGCCGCGGTCAAAGCCGGCGTCGATCTCATAGACGATCAGCTCAGACGAATCGGTGATCAGTTGGTGGTGCGAAAACGGCGCATCGAAGGTTTGTTCAGACATGACTCATCGCATAGGGTATTCATCGCGTAGGGCCAGACGTATTCTACTGCGCAACATTGTACCTATGCGCCCAGTGCACTTGCAATGCGATGTAGATCTGGCATGACGCCCATGCCAAGCGTCTTCCCGTTCTCTCCATAAACCGGATCGCTCATCAACAAGCGCAATTGCGCCGGGCTGAGGGCGACGCCTGTCTTTCCGATGACGATCGATTGGATGACTGCAGCCGCGCCGGCGATGATTGCAGCTGCGGCGGACGTCTGGCCGTAACTGAAAGTGACGTCGTCGCCGGTGGTCAGCGTGGTCACGTTCTCGCCCCAGGCGAAGCAATTGACCCGAGCGCCGAAGTTTGCCGTCGGGTGCCGCTCCAGTGCTGTCGTAGGAAGCGGGGCCCTCGACGCACTGACGATGACGGCGCCGGAGTCCATCGGCGCCGCCGAAGAAAACGGCGCGTACAGATTTAGGTTGCGTCCTTGTCTGTTGTTGGGCAGGCCGCTGCCGTTGCCGGCCGGTTCGATCACCGTGACGCCCAGCCGTGTGGCGAGCTGAATGGCGGCCAGCACATCGGGAATCGTTTCTACGGGGCGATGGCTCACCTGTCCGTTGCTTCGGGGCGAGTGCTGCTGCTCGAGCAACAGAATGTCGCCGACGCCAAGCCC
>JANWYX010000012.1 GCA_025055055.1 Caldilinea sp.
ACGCCAGCACACCGTTGACGGCAGTGGCCAACAGAATGTTGATCACATTTTCCGGTGTGCGGAAGAAGGGGGATAGGATCGAAAAGACGATGAAGATGGCGATCAGCGCCGCGAACGCCAATAACTTTTGCGCCGCATTAGAGCGCAAGATCGACTGACGACGAGTTGGGGTGAAGGTCGTTTCTGCTGTTGCCATTGTTCTGAACCTGATTCATTCCCTCATGAACTGGCCTGCATCTCGTTCGCAAACACACCTTCTACGGAAGAGGCGTTCTCCGTCGCCACCATGACGCTGCGCTGCGTAGCCAGCCGCATAATTTTTTCTTGAGTGGCCTCTTCCGCAGACAGCTCGCCGGTAATGCGCCCTTCGCACATGACGACAATGCGATGGCTCATGCGCAGAATTTCCGGAAGCTCCGAAGAGATCATAATGATCGACTTGCCGCTGTGCGCCAACTCGTTTAGCAGCTTGTAAATCTCGCTTTTGGCGCCAACGTCGATGCCGCGCGTCGGTTCATCAAAGATGAGAATATCCGTGTCGGCCGTCAGCCATTTGCCGATCACGACCTTCTGCTGATTGCCGCCTGAAAGGTTGCGCACCTGTTGTTTGATGCTGGGTGTTTTGATGGCGAGCGTTTTGACGTGATGTTCCGCCGTCTCGCGCGTTTTGGCGCTGTTGACAACCCCCACCGGATTTAAAAAGCGTTCTAGTGCGGCCAGTACGATGTTGGATTCCACATCCATTCCCAATGCAAGCCCAAAGCGCTTCCTGTCTTCGGAAAGATAGCCGATGCCATGGCGGACGGCATCGCGCGGGCTTTGAATGTTCACTTTGACGCCCTTGACATAGATTTCACCGGAATCGATGGGGTCGGCGCCAAAAATTGCCCGCGCCACTTCGGTGCGCCCGGCGCCCATCAGACCTGCAAAGCCTAGAATCTCGCCTTTCTTGAGATGAAAGTTGATGTCATGGAGCACGCCGTTGCGATTTAGGTTGCGCACTTCCAAAACGATTTCTTGTTCTTGGTTTTCGGGAAGTTCCGGCGAGGATTCGTAGATCGTGCGTCCCACCATCATGCTGATAATCTGATCGATGGTGGCGGTGGCGGCGTCCACGGTATCCACGGTGCGACCATCGCGCATCACCGTGATGCGATCGGCAATCTGCTTTAGCTCCTCAAGACGGTGGGAGATATAGACGATGCCCACCCCTTTCTCTCGCAACTGGCGGATGATGCGAAACAGTTCTTCGATTTCCGATTCCGTCAGCGCCGCCGTCGGCTCATCCATGATCAAGACCTTGGAGTTGAAAGAAAGCGCTTTGGCGATCTCGACCATCTGCTGTTTCGCCACCGTCAGATCCGCCGCTTTGGTGCGGGGATCGAGCCGCAAATGCATCAGATCGAACAATGCCTGCGTTTGGGCGTTGATTTTCGGTTCGTCGAGCATAAAGCGCACAGAGCCGCGCGGCTCGCGGCCGATGAAGACATTTTGCGCCAGGGTCAGGTGACTGATCAGGTTCAGCTCCTGATGAATCATGCTGATGCCGAGGTCTTGCGCCGCGCGAGGGGTGGGAATGTCTACCTCCCGACCTTGATACGTGATCACGCCGGCGTCTTTGGAATAAATGCCGGCGAGAATTTTCATCAACGTAGATTTCCCGGCGCCGTTTTCGCCCACGAGAGCATGAACCTCGCCGGCGCGCAACTCGAAATGCGCCCTGTCCAGCGCATGTACGCCCGGAAAGGATTTGTCAATCCCGTCCATCCGAACCAGTGTATCCGTCATGGCGGTTCTCTCCGAAAAATGCTTTCAGGAGGGCGTACCCTCCTGAAAGCGAATCGAATGACGCAGGGAAATCAGTCGTACAACAACGGAGCGATCTCCGGCGAATCCATGTTGCTGGCATCGTACCAGAAGAAGCCGGTGTCAATCACAGGCTCGACCTCCTCGCCGTTGATCGCCTTCACGGCCGCTTCGACGCATTTGTACCCGATGCCGATCGGATTTTGCGTAATCGCTCCCGCCATCACGCCGGAGCGCACGGCATCTTTTTGTTGCTTGCCGGCGTCGTAGCCGATCACCACGATTTCGCCTTCGCGACCGAGCTCGGTCACAGCGTTGAGAACGCCGATCGCAGAGCCCTCGTTGGCGCCGAAGTAGCCTTTCAGGTCAGGGTTGGCCTGAATCACCGCCTTGGCCAGATCGGTGGAACGCAGATGATCGCCGCCGCCGTAATCGATGTTGACGATCTCGATGTCCGGATACGCCTCACGGATGCGGTTGACGAACCCATCGCGGCGATCGATGCCCGTCCGGCTGGTCTGGTCGTGCACGAGCACGGCCACCTTGCCGGAGCCGCCGATCAGTTCGGCCATTTTGTCTGCCGCCAACGCTGCCGCTGCAACGTTGTTCGTTGCGGCGGTGGCGACCGGAATGTCGCTGTCTACGCCGGAGTCAAACCCGACGATCGGAATGCCGCGCGCATGCGCCTCTTCGAGCAGCGGAATTGCCGCGCGCGTGTCCAACGCAGCAAAGCAAATGGCGTCGGGGTT
>JANWYX010000017.1 GCA_025055055.1 Caldilinea sp.
GGCTGTACCGTAAACTCGCCGACCGACGCAGGCGCAATTTCGTGCAACTCATTGTTGACAATCACCGTCTGTCGTTCACCGGTGCGATTTTGAATCCAGATCTGATCGGTCGGGGGAGCGCCTGCGCTTCGCAGCGAGAGCAGGATGTCTTGGCCGAGCTGCTGGCCCACCACCACTTCATAGAAGTTATCGCGCGTCAAAAGATACGGATCCCAGAAGCAACCGATGTCGGCGTCACTTTTCGTCGCCTCACAGTTGAATAGATTGAGCACAGCCGTGCTGCGCAACAGCTCCAGGCCGATTGCGCGCAACGGGGCCACTTCGTAGGTGCGGCCTTCGACAAAAAAGCGAACAGGCGCGTCGGTGCGGTTGGCGATAATCGTGCCGGAAAGCACATCCGTGTAGAGGGCGTCCATTGCAGCATCGTCCAGCGGATTGATCGTTTCCAATGCTTCGCCCGTCAGACTCTCTGCGCTTGTCGTCAACGAGAGCGTGCCTGTGATCTCCGCCGTGGCGGTGGAAACGACGGAGCTCGGCAGCGTCTGGGTCAGGCGCTCCGTCGCCGTCAGATTGGTCGTCACCGTCAGCGGCTGGCTCTGACGAAGAGGAGCAAACACGGGGACCGTCTTTACCCGTAGCGAGGGCAAAGAATAGGCGCTCTCGATTCGACCGTGGCCTTGATCGGTGCGGGCAGAGTCGCTCGCAGGGTCCGCAGACGAGGCGACAACCGGAGAGGCAGCGGTGGTCGCCGCTAGAAGCATGAGCACAGAAATCAATGCTTTCTTCATAGAATGTACCTGTCACTCTGTGTCCTGTACAATCAACTGCGGCGGTTCTTGTCATTTCGGCTGCACGCTTCGGCTTGAGTTTATAAGATTTTTCCGGAGATTGCCATCTGCTATCTATGCAAACCGAATACGACGCCGCTACACAAGCTCTATGTGTGTTCGATGATCGGTTATTCTTAGAAACGTCTGCTTAGCCCGGCCGAGTTTCACAGCGACACAAAGTGTTGCCTGTTTCTAAAGTTCTTTCTAAAAAGGCCTTTGAAGGCATTGAATATTGCACAAAAAGTTAGGCGCAGGAGCACCCTGCGCCTTGCCATCTCGATTGTCAACAGGGGTACTTACTTTGCTTTGCAATACATCTACTTTGCTTCGCGATCTACGTTTACTTCGCTTCGCGATAGATGACATGGCGGCGCACGATTGGGTCGTACTTGCGCAGCTCAAGTCGATTCGGGTCGTTGCGTCGATTCTTCGTCGTCAAATACATGTGCGAGCTTTCGGTGCTGCGCATCTTGATCAGCTGACGCGGTCCCTTCTTCGCCATACCAACACACCTTCTTTCTTTGCCTGAACTCGCCAAAACTCACAAACGATCAGTATAGCGCATTTGTTGCACGAGCACAAATTCGGCGGAGTTAGACAAGAGCATCAACGTATAGTGTCCGAGACGAGTCCCTTTTCAAAGTGCGTGCGTTCTGTTATTCCGTTGTCTGCGGGGGAGGGATATATTTGCCGATCAACAGGGAGAGGCGTTCGAGAACGTCGGCGCGAATCACGGCGCGAATGGTGAAGATGGCGTCGCGCAGCGCCGACGCCTGCGGAGAGGGGCCTGCCCCTGCAAGCCGGCGAATGGCGTTCACGACGGCGCGTTTGGCAATTTCGGCGTTCGACATTAAAGTTCTGACGACCATTTCCACCGTCACCGGCGTCTCGCTCTCGTGCCAGACGTCGTAGTCGGTCACATGCGCCATCACGGCGTAGCTCATCTCCGCCTCGCGGGCCAGCTGCGCTTCGGGTGTGGTCGTCATGCCGATGATGTCCATTCCCCAGGTGCGAAAGACGCGGCTTTCCGCCTTGGTGCTGAAGCGCGGCCCCTCGACCGTGACGAAATTGCCGCCCCAGTGCACCGGCGCGCCCGTCTCTCTCACGGCTTCGTAGCAAACCTCCGAGAGCATGGGACAGAAGGGATCGGCGACGCCAACGTGCACAACCAGGCCGTCGGTGCCGACGTCGGGATCGTCGAAGAAGCTTCCTTTGCGGCCATGGGTGCGGTCAAAGAGCTGGGTCGGGATCACGATGTGCCCGGGCGCAATGTCCTCGCGTAAGCTGCCGCATGCACTCACGCCGATCAGGTACTCAACGCCGAGCATCTTGAAGCCGTAGATGTTGGCGCGATAGTTGACGCGACCGGGGCTGAAGCGGTGGCCGCGTCCGTGGCGGGCCAGAAAGGCGACCTGTTGTCCGGCAAGCGTTCCAACCATATAAGCGTCGGAAGGCATCCCAAAGGGCGTTTCCAGCACGATCTCTTCAACGTCGGTCAGCGCCTCGATCTGGTAGACGCCGCTGCCGCCGATGACGCCGATGCGAACCCGTTCTTTCATGGCGTTCTCCTTTTCGATCTGTCAGGCTGTTGTCGTGTCAGGCTGTTGTCATGTGGTTACGGTCTGTGCTCCGCCGGGATTTCCTGCAGGCGGGGGTTGTTGCGGTCGCGCGCCGACAGGATTGGCGCACTTATATTCCAAGGCACGGCCAGGTCTGGATCGTCCCACGCCACGCCGAACTCATCGCCGCCGTCGTAATAATTGTCGACGAGATAGATCAAGGTGGCATCGGTGAGGGCATAGAAGCCGTGCGCTACGCCGGAGGGAATGTAAAGCCCGTATTCGTGCTGCCCGCCCATCTCGACGGTCTCACTTGCGCCGAAGGTCGGGGAAGCTCGACGCAGATCCGCCAGGCCGACGCAAATGCGCCCTTGGGCGACGTACCAATAATCGACCTGGTGAAAGTGATAGTGCAGCCCGCGCAGCACGCCCGCCCGGCTGTCGCTGCGGTTCGTCTGCACGCGCTCCCATGTCCTCTCCGGAAACCACTCCTTGCGGAAAGTCTCTAGAAAGCGCCCACGTTCATCGTGAAATGCTTTGAGTCGAACCATCTTGACCCCGGCGATCCGGGAAGATTCAACAATTTCCGCCATTGCAGGTCTCTTTCTGTTCTCCTTCTGTCAGATGGTTGCGCAGGCGGCCGATGACCTTTTCCACCGCTTGACGTTTGAGATGATACGCAGCGCGGTTGGCGATCAGCACGGCCTGTACTTCCAGGATGGTGCGTGTTTCCACCAAGCCGTTGGCGCGCAGCGTGTCCCCGGTTTCCACCAGATCGACGATCAGGTCGGCCAGGCCAACCAAAGGGCCTAGCTCCACAGAGCCGTTCAGCGCGATGATCTCGGCGTTGACCCCGCGCGCGCGGAAGAAATCGGCGGTCAGGTTGGGATATTTGGTGGCGACGCGCGGCTGACTTTCGTAGCGCAGGGGGGTGTCAGGCCGGTCGGCAGGCGCCGCCAGGGAAAGCCGGCAATAGCCAAACGGCAACAGCAGCGGTTCATAGACGTGGCGTTGACTTTCGCGCAGGGTGTCCAGCCCACAGACGCCCAG
>JANWYX010000035.1 GCA_025055055.1 Caldilinea sp.
CTCCTCCGATGTAGGGCAGGATCAGCATGGCTGCCATCATACATAGGTCCTGTACCACAAAAATTCCCAGCATAACTCGGCTGGACAGAGTCCCCATCAGCCCTCGGCCGGCGAGCAGCTTCAGCACGATCATTGTGTTGGAGGTGCTGATGACGGCGCCAAACCAGATCGAAGACACCCAATCCAGCCCCAATGCCTGCCCGATGCCATAGCCGAAAGCGACCGTCAACAAGATCTGAAGCGGCACACCGAAAAGCGCAATGCGGCGCACCGGCTGCAGCTCTTTGAGCGAAAACTCGATGCCCAGCGTAAAGAGCAACAGGGCCACGCCGATCTCGGCCAGGAGCGCGACATCATCGGGGTTGCTGACCGTAACGCCGCCTGTAAAAGGACCGACGGCGACGCCCGCCAGGATATAGCCGACGATCAGCGGTTGGCGCAGCCACTGCGCAACCAACCCACCGACCTGCGCTGCAACGAGGATGATGGCAATATCGGCTGCAATTCCCATGAATTTCCCTTTCGATTCGAGCCACGATGAGCAGGTTTCCGCACGAACCCTCCGATTGCTTTCTCTTCTACGTCGTCTAATGTTAGGATATCCCTTTGCAAAACAAAAGCCGACACGCCGTCCTGAGACGACGGCTTCAAGTTCAGAGGTTTGTATGACGTTCTTTCAAATTGCAGTGCTTCTGATCATCGTCATTACGTTGATCGGCGTAGCGATCGGCCGCTGGCCCTGGCTACGCATGAACCGCGCCACCATCGCCTTAACGGGCGCCACCGCCCTGATTGCGATGGGCGCAATTCCCCTGGAAGAAGCCTACAAAGCACTCGACCTCGATACGTTGACGCTGCTCTTCGCCATGATGATTATCAATTACAACCTACGTCGCGCCGGTTTCTTTCAGGTCGTCGCCAACCGCGTTATCCATCATGCGCACAGTGCGCGGCAGTTGTTAGCCTATATCATTGTGGCGTCCGGCGTGCTGTCGGCCATCTTCCTCAACGACACGATCGTGATCGTTTTTACGCCCCTGGTGTTGGATCTTTGTGCGGCGCTCAAACAACGACCGATTCCCTATTTGATCGCGCTGGTGACTGCGGCCAACATCGGCTCGGTGGCAACGATCATCGGCAACCCGCAGAACATGCTGATCGGCGTGGCTTCCGGCATTCCGTTTAACACGTTCACGGTATATCTGGCGCCGGTGGCGCTGGCCGGCATGGCGGTGATTTGGGGCGTGGTGGCGTTGCTTTATCGAAACGACCTACGAGGACGACTGGTGAAAGAGCCGCTGGTGCGCGTGCGCACCGAACAGCCGTTGTTACGCAAGAGCCTCTTCGCCGCCGCTGTTATGATGGCGGGCTTTGTGTCGGGGTTTCCGATTCCGTTGGCGGCTCTGGTCGGCGCTGCAATCTTGCTGATCAGTCGACGCCGCGAGCCGGAGGCGGTCTTTCGCGAGATCGACCTTTCTCTGCTCGTCTTTTTCGGCGGTCTCTTCATCGTCACCGGCGCCATCGAAAGCGTCGGTTTGAGCGAAAAACTCTTCGTCCTCGTTCAACCGTTGGCCGAACAGGGGGTGGCGGCGCTCTCGCTGGTGGCGGCGGCGCTGAGCAACCTTGTCTCCAACGTGCCGGCGGTGTTGCTCTTCCGTCCTTACATTCCCGAATTTCCGAATCCCACCCAGGCGTGGCTGACGCTGGCGATGTCCACGACGCTGGCGGGCAACCTGACACTGCTCGGCTCTGTCGCCAACCTGATCGTGGCGGAGATCGCCTATCGCCGCGATGTAAACCTCTCTTTCACGGAGTATTTGAAGGCAGGACCGCTCATCACTGCGATTAGCCTGGCGATCGGGATTTTATGGTTGACGTTGGCGTTTGCCTGATGGAGACGACAACGTTCATCCGGCGGCGACGCGGATCGCCTCTTCTAAAACGCCAAGCCCTTCTTCCAACTGCTCGTCGGTGATCACCAGAGGGACGAGCGTGCGCACACCGTTGGAGTAAAGGCCGGCGCGAATGAGCAAAAGCCCACGCTGGTACGCCTCCGCCACCACCTTGAGAGGTGCTTCGGTATTGGGCGTGCGATCGTTGCGTCCCTGTACGAACTCGATGGCCGTCATGGCGCCTAAGCCGCGCACATCGCCGATGATGGGGTATTGCTCTTTCCAACGCCGGAAATGCGCCATCGTAATCTCGCCGATCTGCTCGGCGCGCTGATTGAGGTTGTCTCGCTCCATCATCCCAATGGCCCTCAGCGCGGCGACGCATGCCACAGGGTTGCCGCCAAAGGTCGAGCCGAGGCCACCCAGATGAGGCGCGTCAACGATCTCGGCGCGGCCCGTCACCGCCGCCAGCGGCATCCCGGCCGCCAACGACTTCGCCATGACGACCAGGTCCGGTTCGATGCCGCTATGCTCGAAGGAAAACCAGCGTCCGGTGCGGCAGAAGCCGGCCTGCACCTCATCGACGATCAGCACGATGCCATGTTTGTCGCAGAGGGCGCGCACCTTGCGTAGATACTCATAGGAAGCCGGAATGAAGCCCCCTTCGCCCTGCACCGGTTCGATGATCAACGCCGCCACCGCCGAAGGATCGATCTGGGTGATCAGGGCCCGCTCCAAATCCTCGAAGCAAGTAAGGTTGCAGACGCCTGCGTCGCGACAGTGCGGGCAACGGTAACTGTACGGATAGGGCACGCGATAGATTTCCGGTGCAAAGGGGCCAAAGCCTTTTTTAAAGAGCGCGTATTTGCTGGTCAACGAAAGCGTCAGGAGCGTGCGGCCATGGTAGGCACCCTCATAGGTGATGATGGCAGGGCGACCGGTGTATGCGCGCGCCATCTTAATCGCCGTCTCCACCGCCTCGGCTCCGGAGTTGCTCAGGAAGGTCTTCTTGGGGCCGGAGATGGGCACCAGTGCGTTGAGCTTTTCCGCTAGGGCGATATACGGCTCGTAGCTGCCGACGATGGCACAGAGATGGATGAGATCGCCTGCTTGGCTGCGGATCGCTTCGACCACTTCCGTCGGCGTGTGGCCGACGTTGAGCGTGCCGATGCCGGCGGTGAAGTCAAGGAAGGTGTTGCCGTCGACGTCGGTCACGGCTGCGCCGTGGGCGCTGGCTGCCACCACCGGCGTCGAACGGAAAGATGCTTTGGAGACGGCGGCGTCGCGGCGCGCCAAGATCGCCCGGCTTTTGGGGCCGGGAAGCGGAGGTTGAACATGGATCGTGGCCATATCGTGGTCTCCTTGCCGGTTTCCGTGGGGTTTCTATCTATATGGATTAGAATAATGTAGGTTGAGAGTGTCCCGGCGGCAAGCCGCGTGCTTCAGGCGGTGGATAGCCGTGTTCGAGCAGCCACTCCCGCGAAGGCCCCGGCCAACGCACGCACGCCAAATCCATCCGATGCTCGGCGTCGAACTCGATTCCTTCCTCTATCAGCCGCTGCCGCTGCAATTCGGCGCCCCAGTGATCGGCGCGTGGGCTAACCTTGCCCTGGGCGTTGACGACACGCTGCCAGGGCACGTCTTCCGGTGCAGCGGCCATGGCATAGCCCACCATTCGAGCGGTGCAGCCGCCGACGATCTCGGCAATCTGACCATACGTAGCGACCCGACCGGGTGGGATCAGGCGGACGACGGCGTAGATGCGTTCGTAAAGCGGTTGACGCTCCAACGGGGGCGGCCTGCCGGAGCCGACCCTTTGTTCGCGAGGACGGTTGATGGAAGACATTTTAGCCTGCCGCAGCGAATTTCGCCAACATCTCTTGTGCCGCCTCTTCGCTCAAGTTCACCAACGGCGGCCGCAGATTGAGCCATGTGCGGTCTCCGGTGCGCATCGCCAGAATCTGCTTAAGTGCAGGAATGGCTGCGTAGTCGCGCGTTGCTGCGCGGTAGCGGTCAAGACGATGCTGAAGCTGTTCCGCGTTCTCTGCGAGGTAATTGTCGTACAAAAAGCGAATCTTCGCCGGGATAACGTTAGCCATAGCACTGATCGTGCCGACACCTCCTAACCGCAGGTTGGCCAGCAAAAAACGCTCGGAGCCGGTGAAGACGTCGAAGCCGGGAAAATTTTCCAGCACGCTCTTCTGGTAACCCCAATCGCCGGAGCTGTCCTTCATCCCGACGACAACGCCGGGGTATACGGCCAGCAGCCGTTCGATCACCTTCAGCGAGTAGCCGACCACTGCGATCGGTGGAATGTGGTAAATATACACCCGCAGCCGGTCGTCGCCGACGCGCTCGATCACCTCGGCGACGGCACGAAAAACACCTTCGTCGTCCACATCTTTATAGTAAAAAGGCGGCAACATCAACACGCCGCCGCAGCCCAATTGCACCGCCTGTTTCGTCAACTTCACCGTGTCGGGGATGGCGCAAGTGCCGACGCCCGGCATCAGCTGTGCGGCCGGAACGCCGCTCTCGACCAACGTCTCCAGCATCGACAGTCGCTCGCCTAGCCCGAGCGAATTGGCTTCGCTGGTGGTGCCGAAGGGCGCAAGGCCGGTGCATCCTTCATCCAGCAACTGTTTGCAGAACGCAACCCACATTTCTACGGCCGGGCTGAGATCGTCGTTCATCGGCGTAAGCACCGGTGCAAAGACACCGTGAAGTTTTTCCTGCATACCTTTCTCTCCTCAAAAATTCTGTGTGAAACTTCGGAGAAAACAGTTTGCACCATGTCTTCGGAAGCTCCAAGGAGTTGAATCGATATCTCGAAATGGTGGTCCGAAAGAAACAATCCTGAAAAATCCATAAATTACCAATGCAGTTCGAGGTGCAACGACTTTAAGCTAGGGGAACCCATAGTGAGGGTGTTCTAGCTATGTATTGCTTGTGCAATGACTTCTGGAAGCAATGCCGCACGCAGGCGCCGCCCACTGCTGTAGAGCCATTGGGGAGGGGTGGACGCCACCCCTGCGGCTCAACGCCCACATTTTTTCTCTGCGGGTGAGGGGAAAAGGAATGCGTTTTGACAGCGGTTGCAGGCCGCCTCCATTGGCGCCGAGCGGTTGGCCCTCCACTCGCCGAGAGAAATCCTGCTCGAAAAAGCCTGCGATCAAGCCCTGATCTTGCATGAAGGTGCAAACGCTCTCATCTGATAAAAGAGGAGAGAACATTCGCCCCGAGAGGCATCAGCTCTTCTGTCTGGACAGAAGAGTGCTTCAGACGGACGGCAGCGCGCACGAGGTCTAGGAACTTCCCGGATGCCATGAATGATAAAATCCTTTCAGAGAATATTTTGAAACCCATGTTGACAGGCAGCAAACCTGTTTTACGCTCTGGAGATAATTTTCGAATATGGATTCTAGATGAGCATATTATATAGAAAAATTCCGCAAGGGCAACGCCTAAGAACATGTATTGTATTATGGGTTCTGTCTAAAGAAACTAAATGGTTCTCTCACTAATGATAATGATGTTGCCCCGATTTGGTGGAGGGAGAGATAAATCCTCTACACTACCAATGGAGGCAATGAAGACAATGAGTGCGACACGACGAACACACAGCAGCGAGTTCAAGAGCGAAGCGGTTGAACTCGCTACGAGGAGTGGCCGGTCGATAGCCGAAGTCGAACGCGAGTTGGGGCTGTCGGAGGGGCTGCTCAAGCAGAGGGTGCGCAAGGCCAAACGGGATGGAGAACAGCATTTCCCGGCCACGGTCGCCTGAAAGCGACAGAGGAAGAGATGCGGCGGTTGCGGCGTGAGAATGCGATCTTGCGCCAAGAGCGGGAGATTTTAAAAAAAGCGATAGCTATCTTCACGCAGGAGCCGAAGCGAAGTACGCCTTCATAGAAAAGGAGCGGAATGGGTGTGCAGTGACCCTGCTCTGTCGAGTGCTGGAGGTTTCGGTGAGTGGGTATGACGCCTGGCGGAAACGCCCACCCAGCCGTCGCCAGCAGGAAGACGAACGGTTGAGCAAGCTGATTCAGTGTGTGCATGCAGAGAGCCGCCAGCGCTACGGCAGTCCCCGCATCCATGCTGAACTGCAAGCACAGGGGATACGCTGTGGCCGGAAGCGGGTGGTGCGGTTGATGCGC
>JANWYX010000144.1 GCA_025055055.1 Caldilinea sp.
GACCATCGCTTCCAGCTGGCCGTCAACCTTCTGAACGGTCCTCATGCCTTCGGGCCGGACAAGATGCCGGTCAATGACCTGCTTTACTCACGGCTGGCGGAGGCCGAAAGCGCCGTATTTAATGGACAGATGAGTGCGCAAGAGGCGTTGGATCAGGTGACTGCCGAAGTGCAGGCGGAGTTGGACAAAGTGCTCCAGCGCGGCAGCTAGTCTACAGATATTTTGGATCTCCGGTTCCCTCTCCGGCGAGGGATTCACAGCATCCCTCGCCGGAGATCGAGCGGCGGTGAAAGCAATTTCATAGGAACAACCAGCATGACAGCAGCAACCCACGTCCGAGCCTCGAGCCTAAACGCACGCAAGCTGCGCTCGCTTCTGACCGGACTTGCCTTCATATCGCCGGCAATAATCGGTTTCCTGGCGTTTGCGGCCTGGCCCATTGTGCAATCTCTTTATTACAGCTTCACCGATTATAACGTGCTGCAGCCGCCGATTTTCATCGGCTTGGAAAATTATCGAGACCTGCTCAACGACCGCGTCTACGGAATTGCCCTGCGCAACACCTTGTATATGGTGTTCATCGGGTTGCCTATCCATTTAATCTTCGACTTTTTGATGGCGCTGCTGCTTGCGACACAGATCCGAGGATTGTCAATTTACCGGACGATCTTTTACCTTCCTTCGATTACGCCGGTAGTGGCGGCGACCATCGTTTGGCTTTGGCTCTTTAACGGTCAATACGGCATTTTGAACGTATTTCTAGAATGGCTTGGATTTCAGCGCATCGGCTGGCTGACCGATCCTCGTTTCACAAAACCGTCGCTGATCTTCATGGGGCTCTGGTTCGGGGGAAACACCATTCTCATTTATCTGGCCGGGCTGCGCGATGTGCCTGTCTCACTGTTGGAGGCTGCGGAGCTTGACGGCGCCAATGCCCTGCGCAAGACCTGGCATGTGACGTTGCCGATGATGAGCCCCGTTATTTTTTATACGATCATCATCAATGTCATCGGCTACTTCCAATATTTTACGGAAGCGTGGGTGTTGACGGCGACGCGCGACGGCTCGGCCGGCGGTCCTCTCAATTCGATGCTGTTTTACGCCATGTATCTATACCAGTCGGCGTTCCAGTTGTTCAAAATGGGGTATGCAAGTGCGCAGGCGTGGATTTTATTTGCCATTGTTCTGCTGGCCACCGCCGTGCTCTTCCGCACTTCTGGTTGGGTTTACTATCGTTCTGAGGAATGACTATGCGCGCAAGCAAACCTCTCACGACTCCCACCTTTTCCCTTCAGCCGCTAGGACTGCGCAGCCGTCGCAGACAGAACGCGCTCATGAAGGGCTTCGCCTACATCGTCTGCACGTTGATGGCCGTGGCCTATGTCTTCCCTCTTTATTGGATGATCACGACGGCCTTAAAAACAGACGTCGAAGTCTTTCTTGTGCCACCCAGCCTTTTCCCCGAAGATCCGCAATGGGGAAATTTTCTCGCCTCGACCCAGTACATTCCGTTCTGGCTCTATATGTATAACACCTTGGTGATCTGTGCCTTGACCATCCTTGGCACTGTGATCTCCTGCTCGCTCATCGCGTATGGGTTTGCTCGCGTGAGATGGCCCGGCCGCAACCTGGTTTTTCTGATCTATTTGAGCACGATCATGCTGCCTGCTCAGGTGACGATGATTCCCCTTTACGTGGTCTTTCGTCAGCTTGGCTGGGTGGGCACCATCTGGCCACTCGTCGTACCTGCTTTTTTCGGCAACGCACTCTACGTTTTTCTGTTGCGTCAATTTATGATGACCGTTCCCAATGAACTATCTGATGCAGCGCGTATCGACGGCGCCGGAGAGTTGGGCATCTTCTGGCGGGTGATTGTGCCGTTGATCAAACCGGCGCTGGCGACCGTGGCATTGTTCACCTTCGTCGCCACCTATCGAGATTTTTTGGGGCCGTTGATCTACCTCACCGAACAAAATCAATGGACGATCTCGCTTGGCCTCAAAATGTTCCAGAATATGTATGGCGCGCAATGGCAGTTGATGATGGCGGCGGCGACGCTGACCATGATCCCAACCGTAATTCTGTTCTTTTTAACGCAACGCACCTTTATCGAAGGAATCGCACTGACGGGAATTAAGGGGTAGAACCGTCCACTTTGCCTCACATTGTGGACAAAGCGAGACAGCATCCCCATGCTCTGTCAAGTGTTTCATCGAAGTGGTGATGTATGAGCAAACTGCGCATTGGGGTCATCGGCGCCGGGGGAATCGGCGAAGCTCATCTGCGCGCTTACGCCGCCTGGCCAGAATTGTGTGAAATTGTGGCGGTCGCCGACATCGACTTTGCCATCGCCCAAATGAAAGCATCCCGCTACCGTGCTGCAGCCTTCGACGACTATCGTCTGATGTTAGAACAGTGTAGACTCGACGCCGTAAGCATCTGTACGCCGCCAAAGTGGCATCTCCCAATCGCGCTTGACGTGGCAGAACGAGGAATTGCCTGTCTCTGTGAAAAGCCACCGGCGCGCACACTGGCCGAAACAGAAGCGATCGTGGCGGCATTTGAGCGCTCAGGCGCAATCTTGCAATTCGCTTTCTGTCACCGTTTCCACGAACCGGTGCGTCAGGTGAAAGAGTTGATCGATGCCGGCAAATTGGGCAAAATCGTTCAGCTCTATAACCGCTTCGGTTTTCGCTTTGAGCGCGCTGCGACGTCATGGTTTACCGATCCAGAGATAGCAGGCGGCGGCGTTCTGATCGACACGTTGGTGCACAGCATCGATATTTTCCGAATGTTCGCCGGAGAGATCGACCGTATCGACGCCGCCGTTTCGACCACGCTTCCTATTTCTGTGGAGGATACGGCCTCGATTCAAGTTATCGGCCATTCGGGTGTGATCGGCTCATTGAACTGCAGCTGGGTGACGCCGGTCTCCGAGGCCGAGATCCGAGTGTGGGGCACAGAGGGCGAAGTGATCATCGATTACGCAACAAACGCCGGCGCCCGCTATCGTCTGATCGGCGACTCAGAGTGGACGGTGCTTGCGGCGACGGCGCCTGACCGGTTTGTCCTCCAGGCCGCACACTTTCTAAACTGTGTCCGCTCCCTACAATCTCCGCTTGTGGGCGCCGCCGATGGTCTGGCGGTGATGCGCGCAATCGAGGCGGCGTATCGTTCGGCCGGCAGAAAATAGTCTGCAAACGTGTGATACAATCACCGGCGGAGGTGAACATATGACGGCGTTAAATCTTTCTAAGAGAGGGCAGACGAAGCTCTACCCGATGTGCGCCCCTGGAGCCGGGTGACCGATCGACGCGGGTCGAATTTGAGCGCGCCTACGACGTGCGGTTCGGACCTGGGAAACAAACTCCGGCCCCGATGCACTGCCGCGTCTAAATACAGCAGGTGGCGCTTCGGCGATCGACGCCGATAGCTACATTTCTGGACCATCGGAACCGATCGTCGAAATCGCTGCCAGCAGCGCCTCCTACGATCTCCACGACAAGTTGCGCGTGAACATGCAACCTTCTGTCAGACGCTCAGGCAGCGCAACGCGATAGCGCATCTCTCGCCTTATTACGGGTTGCAAAACGGACAATTGCCGGGGTCGGCGAAAATCTCTTTAGCTCCCTCGGTTGATTGATACGCACAGCGATTGCATCGAAACCGGTAAGCCGATGGCAGCCTCGTCGGAAGACGACACCATCGGCATGGCAGGCCGGGGATGACTTCGATCTGTTGAAAACCGGGCGCTCCACACGCAGGACAAAAGCGCGCCATCTCCTCAAGCAGGTCGAGCGTGGCGCAGCGGATGTTCTGCATGCGCGTGGGATTGCAGTGTGCCCGCAAATCGGATTCGATAAAAACCGGCCGCCCCCCATTGGCGTCGAGCAGCCGTTGCACCGCCCGCACAAAGGAGTCTTGGTCTTTCAGCCCCTTCACCATGCCTTGAGGGTCATGTTCGGAACGTCTCACCACCATGGCATGGCCGGGGAATCCTCCACGCTGCGCCAACTCCAGCGCTTGCTGAACGCTGTTGACGGCGCCGTGCACCCAACGCACGTTCGCTGTGAGATGCTGACCGACAATTTCAAGGCCATGACGTCGATCCAGGAGAAGCACAATTTCGAGGTTGCCCGGAATCAGCTCAAACGACGGGTGAGGGCCGAAAGAGCCTTCGCTGGCCAGGGCGAGATCGACGGATGCTATCTCGGCGGCGCTGATGGCCTTGGCGCGAGCAGCCTCGATCATGGAGCCAACTCTGGGAATTTCGCGCGTGAAGGTTCCAAAGCGGTCGGTGTCGAAGCCGGGCAACGTAAAAAGTTCAATGCCTGCATGCTGGGCAAGGAGCGGCCCCATGGCCTGCTCCTTGCCATGTTGCGTCGCACAGACAGCGCGACGCCCGCCAAACCACCAATACAACCGCTCGCCCATTACTCTCCCTGCCCCAACGAGTAGCCGGGGCGACCATCAAAGGTGTAGAGATGTTCGGTTTTGATGACATCCATGCCGGCGCCGTGCAAGGCAGTCAACAGTGTCAGCACCTGGTCGAAGTTTACGGCGCTTCCCTCAACGTGCATGAAGCGACACCGCCAATGGTCGGTGCAGAAGGTCTCCGGCATTCCGTCCGGGTAGACTTTGACGCCGCGATTGGTGATCATTTTGAGCAGCCATGGCTCTGGCGCCGCCTGTTCGAGCATCTGGCCGAGCAAATTCGGGCTGCGATCGACGCCATTCCACTCCAGGAAAATATCGACGCCCACAAGCTGCTTTTCACTACGAGCAGTGGGTGACGGCGTGACATTCACCCCGCCGGCCCGATAGCGCACCGGCGGCAGGTGACGCGGCTCCTCGCCGAGCCGGGCAATCACGGCCTCTGCGAATTCCTGCGTCGTTGCACGCACGCGACTGGTCTTTGGATCGTACACGTCAGCAGTGTGGATGCCATCCTCGATCGTGCGCAGCCAGGCGTTCTTGATCAGCTCTGCGGTGTCGGGCGCTCCGACATGGACAAGCATCTGCGTTGCGGCCACCAACAGCCCTGAGGGATTGGCGATCCCCTTGCCGGCAATGTCCGGCGCAGAGCCATGCACGGCTTCAAACATGGCAGCCTGGCTGCCGATATTGGCCGAGCCTGCCAGCCCGACCGACCCTGCGATCTGCGCAGCAATGTCGGAAAGGATATCGCCGTAGAGATTCAGCGTCACGATGACGTCGAACCGCTCCGGCGTGTCGGCCAGTCGCGCCGCGCCGATGTCGATAATTTGATGCTCCGCCTGAATGTCCGGATATGCGGCCGCCACCTCGTTGAACACGCGGTGGAAGAGGCCATCGGTCAACTTCATGATGTTGTCTTTGGTCATACAGGTGACTTTGTGACGGCCGTAGGCGCGTGCATATTCAAAAGCGTACCGGATGATGCGCTCGCAACCGGGGCGCGTCACCAACTTGAGCACCTGCACCACTTCAGAGGTCTGCTGATGTTCGATGCCTGCATAAAGGTCTTCCTCGTTTTCACGAATAATCACTACGTTCATGTCGGGGTGGCGCGCAGGCACGAAAGGTGCATACGATTTCGCCGGACGCACATTCGCATATAGGTTGAGCGCTTTGCGAAGCGTGACATTCAGGCTTTTGTACCCACCGCCTTGAGGCGTCGTAATCGGTGCTTTCAAAAGCACACGGTTGCGGCGGATCGTGGCCCAGGTCTCCGGCGTAATGCCCGAGGTGAAGCCGCGTCGATAGACCTTCTCCCCCATTTCAACGGTGTCGTAGCGCAGAGGCGCTTTGGCCGCATCCAGAACGCGCATGACTGCGTCCATGATCTCCGGTCCGATGCCATCGCCGTAAGCAACGGCGATCGGGATGCGCTCCTGCGAGTGTGCGGCGCAAGCGCTCTGCTCCTGAGCAACTTTGCTCTGCATAGGTTCTGGCTGCATGAGATGCACCGATTTCATCGAAGTTCCTCCTTGCTGAACGGTGTAAAGGTTATTTTTTAGGCAACAAAAAAGCCAACATGGATGACGTTTCATTCATCACATGTTGGCTTTCAATCGACGCTTCCTGCCCGAAATGGCCTGAATGTCGCTTGCGCCCGGGTGTGTTTTGAGCACCGACTCGCGTATGCGCTTCAGTGGCTCGTATTGCTAAAGTATATCACCAAAACAAGAACTATGCAAGTTCTGCACAAAGCATATAACAAGTTTCTATATTGATTTGTAGTTTCCGCTCCAATGCACCGCATTCCCCTAACGGTTCGTCAATTGCGGCCGATCCGGGTTCAAGGAGGAAATATCGCGGGCCGCCAGTTCAGCTTCGGCGTCCTTTTCCAACGTAAAAACAAACACGCGTTCTCCCGTGCGCGTGCTGATGTCGGTGTGCATGCTCACCACCTGAATCCCGATCTGCTCTTCTACGAGATGCGAGAGTTCGGCGGAGAAACTTTCCACCAGTCGAGTGCGCATCTGCTTGATCAACTCGATGCCGCCCGGTTGCGTAGCCAGTTGTTGCTCTCCGGGGCTGAGGATGCCTTTGAGCCGCACCACGACGAGATCGTCGATGATAAAGGTGCGGGCTTCCTTGGGCCCGCGCCCCAGCATTTCGCGTTCAAATTTTGTGATCGACGCGTTAATCGCCGCTTCAACTTGTCCTTTGCGCATCATAGGCGTGGATCTTCTATTGACTGCTCGCCAGATTCGCCGGGCGGGCGATAACGATAATGCGATGCGTGTTGTCGTTGCGCGGCCAGCACGAGACCAGCGTCAGGCGATCGTCTGGGGTGGGTTGGATGTATTTGGCGTTTTCTCTGCGCTGCTGCTCCGAGACATATTTTTCCGGCACGATCAGCACCTCATCCACCGTGTAGAGGTAGGCCCGACCTCCGGCGTAGAGCTGAATTTCATCGCCGCGCTTGAGCTGGTCGAGCTGGCGAAACACCGCTCCTTTGATGTTGTTGTGCCCGCTCAAGACGATGTTCCCCGGCTGACCGGGCAGGGCGCTGTTCTTGTGCCAGCCGGCCGCATTGTCGGCCACCTCCCATTCGCTGAAGATGGCGCCGTCGGCATCCTTCCTGGTGCTCCAGCCCAGCTCCACCACCGGCATATCGGCTTTGATAGCGGGGATGACAAGGCGATTGGGCGGCACCGGTTGCACGTTCGGTCGGTGAAAGAGCGGCGCTTTGAAGGGTGCCGCCGGACGGTCAGAGGCGGCGATATGGCTCATGTCGGTGAAGGGGGAGGTGCTTTCCACAGGAGGGAGCGCCTCGGCCGCCGATGCGCTGTTTCCACAGCCGCTCAATAGGGTGATGCTGAGAATCCAAAAGCCGATAATCCAGAATGTACGCATAGGGAATCGCTATCTACCCATGTTGGGATGCTCCACTGTTGCTCCGCAGCCCTCCTTCGCTGGTACCGGAGGCTACATTGGAGCAGATAATTGTCCTGTTGGCTGGAATATAGCAACAAAAATTCCGATCGTCCAACTCCAGTAACGGCCGCCGAATCCGTAACGCTTCGGCCTTCGCATAAATTTGAAGCCGATGATCAAGCCCGTCCGTCAGAAAGCCGGCATCTGTTCAGAGAACTCGGCCCAAGTCGTTGACTTCGCCCCCGCGCGCTCGAGCGCTGCTTTGTAGGACGCCCTTTTATTGATTGACTGCGCTCAGGCGGCGGCCTTGCGCCAGCGCGGCCACGCGCGCCACCGGTCCTCCGGCGGGCGCCAGCACAGCTGTAAAGGTGGATTCCCCCCCGCGCGGCACGACGTTGTAGTCGGGTTCCACTTTGCGCGTCGCCACGACGCGGCCCAACGGGTCGTACGCTGTCAGCACAACCTGCACCTGCACCGCCTCCTCTGGGCCGACGTTTTTCACGCGGCCCGTGACCGTGTAAGAGGCGTAGCCTTCGTTGACGACGGTCAGGTCGCCGACTTCCAAGTCGCGATAGTAGCTGCCGACGTAAGCGGGCACGGCGCGCAAGACCACTACCTGGTAGCGCGCAAATTTGCCAGGACGCTCGCCGAAGAGCACGGCGAAGGGGGCGCGCTCGTTGACGTCCACGAGGTCGAGCGCAGCCAACCCTTCTGCGCTGGCTACGATTTGACCGGCGTCGTCGAGCAAGGTGACGCCGATGCGCACTTGCTCCAGAGGCGTATCGGTGTTGTTCCAGACTTCGCCCAGCACCGAGAGGCCGCCGATCATCGTCTCGCTGAAATGTACATTTTCCACGGCGATGGGCAGAGGAGTTGGGGTCGGCGTCAGGGTGGCGGCCAGGGCCTCATCGTACTCTTCCTGGCGTGGAATGATCAACTCCTGACCCACCTGCAACAACCGTGGGTCTAAGATGCCGTTGGCATCCTGTAACGTCGAAACGCTCACGTTGTATTGCGAGGCAATGGACAACAACGTTTCGCCGGCCCGAATGACGTGAATGATGGGCGTCGGCGTCACCGTAGGTGTGAAGGTCGGCTCCGGCGTGTAGGGGGCGGGAGTGGAGGTCGGCGGCAATGTGGCGACGACGATGTCCACAGAAAGCGTGGGCGTCGGCGCAGGCGTGGGTGTCGGCGTAAGTGTAATCACGCGGCCACAGCCGGCCGCCAGGAAGAATGTTGCCATGATCCAGAGCAGGGCCGCTCGAATGAACGGCCCTGTTTGCGTTTGACGGTCGAACATATAAACTGGAGTATAGCACATTGAAAAATAGAGCAGCGAAAAGAAGGTGAACCAATGACCCGCATCGCCATTCTCTCAGACAGCCACGATCAGATTGCCCATTTGACGCGCGCGCTTGAGGCTGCAAACATTGCAGGCGCTTCAGCCTTGCTCCACTGTGGCGACCTCTGCGCTCCGTTTATGCTGAACCTAATCGGCGAACGCTTTCAAGGCCCAATTCATGTCGTTTTTGGCAACAACGATGGCGATGGACGCCTTTTGCAGACGATCGCTTCCAAACATCCCCATGTGACTCTGCATGGCGTTTACGCCGAGCTGACGATCGATAGCCGTCAGATCGCCATGATCCACTACCCGGAGCCGGCGCGTCGCATCGCCCAATCCGGCCAGTTTGACTTGGTCTGTTACGGCCACGATCACAATCAACTGCTGGAGCAGGTGGGAAGAGGATGGTTGCTTAACCCGGGGGAAGTGCTGGGCATGAAGGGGCAGGCCACCTGGGCGCTTTACGACACGGAGACAGGGGAAGTCGTCGTTCAGACGCTGTAGTTGCGCGCTGAAGCCGTGCATCTGGGGAGAGCAGATCAAACGAAGAACGTTTGTCTGTTGCGTGCTGCGTGATGGAACACGCAACACGCAACAGTCTCATCGATCCTTGCTCACGCCGGGTCCACTTCTGCATTGCAGAAGTAGACCCGGCGTTGCGTAAGGACGAGTTTGTCTCCGGTCAGCGCAACCGTAGCGCACAACGGCAGATGCACCGAAGAATTGCCCACCATCACCCGCACGGTCACCGGCTCGACGGCGAGCTGCATGGCCGCGTCGTAATAAGCGAGCAGCTCTACCGGCAACGAGAAGCGCACCCGTTTGCGCTCGCCTGCTTCAAGATGCACTCGCTTGAACCCTTTGAGTTCTTTGACCGGCCGCGTGACGCTGGCGCCTTCGAGCCGCGTGTACAATTGCACCACCTCCTCTCCTGCCCTTGCGCCGATGTTCATCACCTCCACCGAAATCTGCAGTTCTCCGTCTGTAGCGACGGAGTTAGGTGTAACCACCAAATTTTCAAAGGCGAATTGCGTATAGCTTAAGCCAAAGCCGAAGGGAAAGAGCGGCTCGTTGCTTTCATCCATGTAGGGGCCGTAAAAGAACGAACGCGCGCCCGAAGGGCGATGCGCATAGAAGAGCGGAACCTGACCAACATGGCGCGGGAAAGTGATCGGCAGCTTGCCTCCAGGGGTGACGTCGCCGAAAAGCACCTCAGCCAATGCAGGTGCGCCTTCGGCGCCGGGCAGCCACGCCTCGATGACCGCCGGAATCTTCTCTACAAGCTGTGGAATGGCGTAGGGGCGACCGGTCACCAGCACGAGCACGACCGGCGTGCCTGTCGCCAGAATCGCCTCGACCAGCGCCTGCTGAACGCCCGGCAGCGTCAGGTGCGCGCTGTCGCGAAACTCGCCCGACGTGCACTCCGGGATGAGGCCGGCTTTATCGCCGACGACCACAATGGCCACTTCCGCCTTGCGCGCCGCCTCCACCGCCTCGGCGAATCCCTCGGTCGAAGTCGAGTTGACGTCACAGCCCTTGGCGTAGTGCACCTGCGTTTCGGGCGAGACCGTTTGTCGGATCGCCTCCACAATGGAGAGCATGGAGCCGTAGTCATCCACCAGTTTGACCGATTCCGGCAGCGGATGTTGGGAGAAACCGAGCTGGCGCAAGGTGATCAGCGTCTCGATGTGCGCAGGGTAGGAGTAGTCGCCCAACAAGTTGCGCTTGCTGTCGGCGTTAGGGCCGATGACGGCGATGGAGGTGAGCGTCTTGGGCAAGGGGAGCAGGTCGCCTACATTTTTCAACAGCACAAGCGACTTGCGCGCGATCGTACGCGCGAGCTCGCGCTGGGGCGGCGTGTCGAAGACTTCAGGCACTGCCCCCGGCTCGACGTAGGGATGCTCGAACAAGCCGAAGGCGAATTTGAAGGTGAGAATGCGGCGCACCGATCGGTCGATCCACTCCAGCGGAATTTCACCGGCGTGGATGGCGTCGATCAGCGCTTGACCGTAGGCGTCGATGTTGGGCAGCTCCAGATCCATTCCGGCCTGGAGCGCCAGTTTGGCAGCATGCGCCTTGTCGCGCGCCAGGCGATGATAGTCGCAAAGCTGGTTGATCGCCATGTAGTCGGAGACGACCAGGCCATCGAAGCCCCACTCGTGGCGTAGGATTTCGGTCATCAAGCGGTGAGAGCTGCTGCACGGCTCGCCGTCGATCTCGTGATAAGCGGGCATAATAGAGGCCAGCCGCGCAGCGCGCACCGCTGCTTCGAACGGCGTCAGATACACTTCACGTAGCTCACGCGCAGAGATGTGCGCCGGCGCCCAGTTGAGGCCGCCTTCGGACGCGCTGTAGCCAACGAAATGCTTGCCGGTTGCCATGACGCCATCGGCCCAGCTTTCCCCCTGGAGGCCGCGAATGTAGGCAACGCCCATGGCGGACGCGAGATAGGGGTCTTCGCCGAAGGTTTCCTCGGTGCGGCCCCAGCGCGGGTCGCGGGCGATGTCGAGCACCGGCGCCAGGCCGTGATGGACGCCTACCGCACGCATCTGCCGGCGGATGACGCGCGTCATGGCTTCGACGAGCTCCGGCTCCCACGTGCTGGCAACGCCGATGATCTGCGGGAAGTTGGTGGCGCCTTTGGCCAGGAAGCCGCTGCAGCATTCGTCGTGGATCAGCGCAGGAATGCCGAGCCGCGTCTCTTCCAGCAGGAATTTCTGAATCTGATTGGCGAGCCTTGCCGTTTCGACCGGGCCGAGGGTGCTGCCGCCGGCGAGCCGCGTCACCTGCCCAAGGCCACTGGCCATGCGCACCTGCGCCCATTCTCGCCGCAACCCCTGTTCGTCGGCGATCTCGTAAATCCAAAGGCTGCCCAGTTGGGCGACCTTCTCTTCAACCGTCATGCGGCCGAGCAAGTCATCGACGCGCGCCTCTATAGGCAGGCCGGCGTCCTGATACGGATAATTTGTTTTGATGGGAGTCGACATGGTTCAAAACCCTTTTGTATTTGGTGTTGGAAGATATTCTTTCCCCGCAAAGACGCAGAGTGCGCCGGCAGCTCTTCTCTGCTTTGTCATCTTTCAGAAAGCTCCAAAATCAGAAAGCTCCAAAAGATGGAACAAATGCTTCTGGCGCTCCGTAGGCGCAGCCACGATCTGCGCCTTCTGGAATCCCTAAGACCTTGTTCTCGGCGTCTCTACGGGAAACAATTCCAATATCATGTATCGGGTCGAAATGGACTACGGTTCATCGCTCGGTCTCTGCGTAAAGATGGCAGGCCACCAGTGCGCCGTCCACGTCGAACTGTGGCGGTGTGACACGGCGGCAAATGTCCATCACCATGGGGCAGCGCCCGGCGAAGCGGCAACCCTGGCGCAGATACTCATCTTGCTCGGTGTCGGAGAGGCGAATTTCGCCCTGCCAGCGATGCGCGGTGTCCGCTTCGGGGATCGATGCGCGCAGGAGCTGTGTATACGGGTGTTTCGGCGCCATCAGCACCTGCTCCACCGTGCCCATTTCGACGATCTTGCCGCGGAACATGATGGCGATGCGGTCGCACACATAGTAGGCAGTCGCCAGGTCGTGCGTGATGTAGAGCACGCTGACGCCTAGTTCATCGCGCAGCCGCTTAAAGAGGTTGACGATCGACATGCGCAGCGAGGCATCGACCATAGAGACCGGCTCGTCGGCGATGATGAGTTGTGGGTCGGTCAAGAGCGCCCGTGCGATCGAGATGCGCTGAAGCTGACCGCCGGAGAATTCGCTTGGATATTTGCCCGCCAAGTCTTCATAGGTGAGGCCCACCAGACGCAGCTTAGCGTCGATGCGTTCGATCGCCTCCCGCTTGCTCTTCGCCAGCTTGTAGTTCTGAATCGTCTCGAAGAAGTATCGCTCCACCATGCGCAGCGGGTTGAAGGTGGCAAAGGGATCCTGAAAGATGGCCTGAATGCCCTCGGTGAACCAGACTTTCTCGTTTTTGGCTTCCTTTTTGCCGCTGTGAATGATCGTGCCGGAGGTGGCGTGCTCGAAGCCCATGATGATGCGCGCGGTCGTGGACTTTCCGCAGCCGCTCTCGCCTGCCAGTGCAAAGATCTCCGCCGGTTTGATGTAAAACGAGATGTCGTCCACTGCGGTGATCCTGACGCGCGAAATTACGCTGCCCAGGGTGAAGGTTTTGGTGAGATGTTCCACTTCAAGCAGCTTTTCCATGCGTTCCCTCCCCAACCAGCCAGCAGGCGACTTTATGGTTGGATGCCACCTGGGTGTACCCCGGCATCTCCTGTTTACAGATGTCCATCACATGCGGGCAGCGCGGATGA
>JANWYX010000182.1 GCA_025055055.1 Caldilinea sp.
CTCCCAGGTGACCCGTTTCCACTTGCCTTCCCCGCGCTTGCCGACGCGCTTGAGCGGGTAGAGAATGCGCTCCGGGTCATAGGTCTGGTTGTGAGTGGCGGGGCCTTTGGCGCAGTTCCGCCCACGGCTGCCGGGGTGCACGGGATTGCCCTCGAACTTCTTGACCTCCAGCGTCTCCCGATCCACGTAGGCCAGGAGGCCGCAGGCGCTCTCGCAGTTGAAACAGACCGTCGGGATCAGCATATACCGCCGGGCCACACGTTGCGGCCACAGCTTGCCATCCCACTCCACCCAGTCCTCCCACTTCTCCACCGGCGGATACTGGCTCATGCGGCCGTCGGGATGATGGACGACGGTCATGGGCACAGGCTCCGGCTTCAGGTCGGTGGGGGCAAACTCCGGCAGGCCAAAGCCGTTTTCTCCCTTGCGCAAGCGCCGGATGTCGGAGTTGCGGCCCAGCAGAGCGGATAACAATCGATTGATCTTGGACTGTTCGGTCATATCTCGATGCTCTCGGTAATTGTTGCGAAATTGACAGACGCCCGACGATTCTAATTTTTCCCTAGGCAGAAGGTCCTCTGCGGACGGGCGGCTGCGAACCGCCCCTCCGACGCTCCCTGCTCGTAGCTGCGCTCCCTCCGTTTTCCGGACACGTCGCGCAATCTGGCAGGTTTAGCTGTTTGGCAGCTCCTGTGGCGCCATGACGAAGGCGTACTCGAAGAAATACAGTCCGACAATGGCGCATAGGCCTGCAACGGCGGCCAGCAGCGGCGCAATCGGTGCAATCAAAAAGGCCGACGCCATCAGCGCCAGCGGCGCCGCGTGACCCAGCAAGACGCTGCCCTGCCAGAAGTGACGGCGATAGCGGCCGTGGCTGATTTCATGGGCGGCGCGTGCGGCCAGCTCCGTAGCGTGGGGCATAGAGAACTCGCCGACCAACGTCACGAACAGGTCTACCAACAGGGCGACGACAAAGACGATGCGCGTGAGTTGGGTGAACGCTTCGGGCATGGCCAGAAACAGGTCCAACACCGAGAGCGTCCCTGCGCCGACCATCAGGGCCTGCACGACCAGGTGGAAGGGCAGCAACGAACTCTGCCAAAGATCTCGGCCTTCGGCCTGGCCAAAGAGAAAGGCAGTGTAGACTGCTGCACCCACCGCCAATGCGCCGCCGATCCAGAGCAACGGCCGGCGCAATGCGGCGCTGAATTCCGCCGGCAGCAGGCTGAGCAGCGCGCCTGTCTCCAGCAGCCACCAAAGACCGGCGATCGCAGAGAAGCCGATCAGGAGGAACGCGCCGCGCGTTAACCAGCTTCGCCACTGTGGACGGAAGACAATGGATAAAAAGCGCTCCGGTCGCTCTAGGTCATAAATCAACAGCCCCGTCGTGGCGGCGATGAAAAGCAGCGACACAAAGCCGCTCACTCCAGCCGTCAACCCGTCGAAGACACTAAGGCCCAGGCCGAAGGCCAAAGTGAGCAGCATAAAGACGCCCGAGCCGATGCCTTTGGTGACCAGATAAGCGGGCACCGGCCAGTGCCAGGGGATTTTGTGTTGGGCGTTATAGGCCACTTGCACCATATGCTCGGCCATCCTCCCTCGCCCAATGTGGATCGGGCCGCCCACCGGGTCCCCCTGAGGTTGCGGCTTGCGGATCGCTACGCCCGAGCTTGCGGTCTTGGTTGTGGCCGGGTAGAGGGCGACGTTGGCGGCGAATTCGGTGCGGACGGCGTGGCCATTGCCGGCGCCATCGGCATGACCGTTGGAATGAGACTTGGCGTGCAGTGGAATCACGTCCGCCCACAGGAAGGTCTCCGGCGCGCGCTCGGTCGCCGTGGGATGCAGCGCCCAGTCGTTGCCCTCGATGTAGAAGAGCTTGGGTGCAGTGCCTTGTTCCGGCTTGCGCACCGTCACCTTTTGGGTGGACAATATGCGGCTGATCTCCGAGTCGGGGTCGTCCATATCGCCGGCGATGATGGCGTGCTCCGGGCAGACGACGACGCAGGCCGGCTCCAAGCCCAGCTCAATGCGATGCGAGCAGTAGTGACACTTGGCCGCAGTGTGCGTCTCCGGGTCGATGTAAATGGCATCGTAAGGGCAGGCCTGCATGCACGCCTTGCAGCCGATGCACACCCTGGGGTCGAACTCCACGATGCCGTCCGCACGCTGGTACATGGCCGTGACCGGACAGATGCGCACGCAGGGTGGGTTGGCGCAATGGTTGCAGCGCGTCACCTGAAAATGGCGTCGGACGTTTGGATAGGCGCCGGTCTCGACGTACTTGACCCAGGTGCGGTAGACGCCGAGCGGCACCTCGTTCTCGCTCTTGCACGCCGTTGAGCAGGCGTGGCAGCCGATGCATTTGCGGTTGTCGATGACGAATCCGTAGTTCATATGAACAGCGTCACCCTGCTTTCCAGCGCGTCGGCGAGATACGCGGCCACGCCGCCTGTCTCCACACCGGTGCGCAGCTCGCTCGGATCGATGCCCATGACGTCGCGACTCATCTCACAACTGACCATCTTGACGCCCATCTGTGCGCAGAGGTCGATCAGCTCCTCGACAGAGGTGACGTTCTTCTCCTTCATCATCTGGCGCAGCATCAGGGCGCCGGCCCCGAAGAAGTTGAGCTTGCTGACGCCCAAGCCTCTCGTGTCAGCGGGAGACATGAGCGCCATCAACTTTTCGGTCAGTTTCTTGCCTTGCAATTTACGTTGCTTTCGCAGCGCATTCAGTCCCCAAAATGTGAAAAACATCGAAACTTCCTGGCCCATGGCTGCCGCGCCGCCGGCGATGATGAAGGCGGCGAGCACGCGGTCGAGGTCGCCGGAAAAGACGACCATCGTCACCTTGTCCTTGGGAATACGGCTTTCCATTTCCTCGAGCCGAGCCTCGAGTGCGGCGATGCGCTGGGGCAGCGCCTGCGCGGCGTCACCGACGCCGTTCGTTGCAACGGCGCTTTTGGTGTCAAGCTCCATAGGTGCGGTGCTCACGGTGACCTCCTATTTTGTGCGCTATTTCGTGCGTTGCACATAGTGCAGATAGAGCGTCTTGCCGCCGGAGTCGGTCTCTTCGCTTTGGGCCAGCAGCGTCACGTTGTTGGCCGCTTTGGCCCAACCTTGAAAGTCCTTGACGCTGCCGCGGTCGGTGCTGATCACTTTTAAGATCCGACCTACGTCCAGTTTGAGAATTGCTTGCCGCGCTTTGACAAGCGGCATCGGGCAGTTCAGCCCGCGGACATCGAGTTCCTGATCAACCTGAATGGTTGCTGTTTCGATAGACGCCATAGAATGCGCTTTCCCCCTTTCTGTGACCGTGATGCGTAGTGTTTCGTTAGCCCGACAAAGCGCAGATATTTTTGCCCAGCTCCAGCTCGTCCGCTTCGTCGAGCGATGGGTTGGAAAGACCGATGTTCACGCGTTTGATCTCCATGTATTGCGGCGGCATGTAGGGCAGGTGGCTGAGAACGAACTCGACGAAGCGTTCTTTGTCCGTGAAATGCAGGCTGCGATTCTCTCGCCATAGGTCCTCCAGCCGTTTCATGTAGAGGCCGTCTGGATTGGCCTCGGCGGGAGAGGCATAGTGGCCCGGTAAAATCCAGGCGCGGGCAGGTACGCGACGTTTCATCACACCGAAGATGGTGTCGTAAACCACTGGCGCCCAGCGCTCTCCTTGTCCACCCAGGTCGGGCCTGCCAAAGCTTTCGATGAAGAGGTTGTCGCCTGTGCAGCAGAACGCTTCACCGTCGGGCGTAGTGACGAGAAAGTTGACCTGTCCCAGTGTGTGGCCGGGCGTGTGGATCACCTCGATCTGCAGAGCGCCCAGTGTAAATCGTTGTCCATCGTGGAGCATTTCATACTGCATGCGCGCAGGCAGCATATCGAACGGGTGAATGGCGTCATAGGGATGCAAATGGTAGGCGGCGCCGGTCATTTGCGCCAACTCCGGCCCGCTGCTGATATGGTCGGCGTGGGCATGGGTGTCCAGCAGCAGCTTAAGCTGTGCGCCTTGTTGCTTCAGGAGCTTCAGATATCGTTCTCCGAAGCGAAGGGGATCGACCACGGCGGCCTCGCCCCGGCTGATGAAGACCCAGCTTACACAGCCACGCGCCACGCGATCGACCTGATAAATGCGATAATCGGGTTGCTGCGCCACCGCTCGTACATCGTAAAAGTCGCCCCATTCGACCATGCCGCCGGCCAGGTTGATGGCGCGCACCCCATGTGCCCGCAGGCGCTCCGCCACGTAGCCGCTGGCGCCGCCTTTGGCGCAAACCACAACGACCGGGCGCCGATCTTGAATGCGTTCCTTGACCTGCGCAACGGCGTTGTCTTCGTCTTCGAGAAAGAAAAAGTAGGGCAGATGGAGCGTCTCCGGTGTGTAACGGCCTTCAATGCGCCACAATCGAAATTCTTCGTCGTTGCGCACATCCAGCAAAAGCAGGTTGGAGGGGTGCTGCAAAGCGGCAAATAGCTCCTGCACAAATATTTCACCGTGACCAGTCGCCTGCAAGTCGGCGACGGCATCGACTGTGAGCAAGACGCTCTCCATGCGCTTTCTCCTTGCAACGAAACAGGTTGCAACGAAACAGGTTGAGAACGTGATGAATTTTGGTAATCCAGGAAGTGTGCTCTAGTCTACGGCGGATCGAAAAAGATTTCATCCCCCAGAAGGGTGAATTTTGGTTGGGGGTTACACGTCGATCAGTCCGCAGCGCACTGCCTCAATCACGGCCTGGGTGCGATTGGGCTGATCAAGCTTGCGCAAGATGCTCTTGACGTGGGAGCGCACCGTCTCTTCGCTGACGACCAATCGCTCGGCGATCTCGCGGTTGGTGGCCATGGTCGCCATCAACTGCAGCACTTCCAGCTCGCGGCGGGTTAGGGAAGGGTGATGAACCTGAGGATGACGGGAGGTGTGTTGGAACAGATGAAGCACGTCGGGGTGAATGTAGCTCTCATCGGCAGCGACGCGACGGATGGCGTCGGCGAGTTCGGCGGGCGTCACTTCTTTGGGTACATAGCCATCGACGCGCGCGTCCACTGCCGCCTGCACCAGACGGGCGTCCTGGGCGCCGCTCAAGACGAGGATGCGAGAATGTGGCGCAATACGACGCAGCTCCGGGGCAACAGCGCCGCCGCTGCGATCGGGCAGGGCAAGGTCGAGCAGGATCAGGTCAGGCTGCAACGCTTCGGCCATTTGCACGGCAGCGTCGGCGGAACCTGCCTCGCCCACGACGGCAAAATCGCGCTGCAACGAAAGCACCATCGTCAGCCCGCGGCGCACGACGGCATGGTCGTCGACGATTAAAATGCGGATCGGATGTTGTGCATCACTCATCTTGCCATGGCAGGGCGTGGCAACGGAATATCGATATGCAGGCGAACACCTGCGCCGGGACAGGCTTCATGAGAAAAACGGCCGCCTAGTCGTTCCACGCGACGCCGGATGCCGTCCAACCCTACACCGTCGACAATGGTTGCCTGGGCGGGGTCGAAGCCGACGCCGTCATCTTCGATATACACGACGACGGCGCCGTTGTGCTCTGCGATCTCAAGACGGGCATGGCAGGCGTTGGCGTGACGGGCAATGTTGGCCACTCCTTCCTGGGCGATGAGCAGCAGCTCGTGGCGGAGGGCAAGAGGCCAGCGGTCAAATGTAGGCGTTACGTACACGTCGAACGCCACCGTTCGGCCGACGCAGAGCGAAGCCATGTGTTTGCGCAAGCCGGCGATTAGCCGTCTACCGTCGAGACCACCTGGCGCCAGCCCCAGAACGGCGCTGCGCATTTGGTGCAGTGCGGCAAAGGCGAGCGGCTCGAGGTTGGCGAGCTGCGCCTTAACCTGCGCCGTCGCTTCCGGATGCTGTTCGAGAAGTTGGTTGCAGGCGTTCAGGCCATAGGCAAGACCGAACAGTTGTTGGGAGACGGAGTCATGGATATCGGCGGCGATGCGGTTGCGCACCTCTTCGGAGGCCAGCCGCTGCGTGCGCTCAATGCAGAGCCGCAAGCTGCCCAGCGCTACACTGGCGTGGTTGGCGACCAGCGCCAGCGGAGTCAATTTGGCGTCCGAGGGCGCAGCAAGCTCTTCCGTCTCCACCAGCAAGACGCCGATCAGGTTGCCGCGCAGGTGAAGCGGCGCGGCAACGTACGCTCGCTCAAAATGCAGCCAGCCGTCCAGCGCGGCTTCTCCGGTGGGCGGCGTCTGCACGCCGGCGGAGCTGAACCGTTGCGTACGCACAGCCCGTCCAACCGGACTTTCTTCGGCTTTCTGCAAATCGAGGGTCATTTCCTGGGCTGCGCTGTACGCCTCGGCGTCATTGCGACGGCGGAGCATCCAGCCTACCAGCGCCCCATCGCCGTCGTTCAGCGCCACGGCCGCAGTGTGATAGCCCATCTCTTCCACCAGACCTTTCAGAAGCACCTGCTGCATTTCCACCGGCTCGACCGCCGACTGCAGGCTCAGCGTCAGCGATTGGATAAGACGAAGCTGCTGGTTCATATGCTCCAACTCGGCGTTGCTTTGGATGAGTTCTTGCGATGTCCTGGAGAGGCGCTCGGTTTGTTGGCGCAAAGTTTCCAGCAGACGAGCCGAATAGCCGAAGATGACGGCGATCAGGTAAACCGTGAAAAGTTGCGTCAAGCCCAGATATAGCTCGATCGAGGTGGGCACGACGGTGGTGGGTTGTTGTCGGGCGAGCAAGACCGCAGAGATGTACAGCGGCGTAAACGCCAGCGCCGTTGTCAAACCGCCTCGAATTTTAAAGAAAAATGCTGCGGCCAGAATCGGCGACAGGGCATGAAAGTAAAAAGCGCTGATGACGCCATCTGTAAGGGCAATTGCTGCGGCGGAGAGCGCCAGGTCGATGGAAAGCAACCAGGGCTTTTGCTGCAGCCATCGATTGAGTGTTCGGTGGCGCAGAGAAATGATCGCCGTGATCGTCGCCAGCGCAAGCAGCATCCATCCGGTCAGCGGCGCCGCAGCGGGCGAGATCAGCCAGACGATCAGCGCGGGGGCCAGGCTCGCCCAGCGGAAGAGGAGAAGAACTTGGATAACTTGGGTTCCTTGCTCGGACTGATTCCGTTGATCCGACCGGTTAGTCGGGCGAGTGGGGTCGATCCTCATGATGGTTGCCTCGTTGTCAGAGGGAATGCATGCCCAGGCAGTCCCTCCGTTGCTGCGCGTTTGTAACGAACGATTTCTGCTGCTTTGCGTTCTCGACCTGAATCCATTACCTAACACACCTTGCTATCGCTATTGTAAACGGGCTAACGGCTTGCGCTTCAGTCGCGCCGCGCAGCGGAGCGGCGTCAGGTGCAAGCGCTTGTCGGGCGGATTTAGTCACTAATGAGGTCATATCATTGCATCCTTCGACTTACACTTCATTGTATAACTTGCTTGAGCGTTTGAGTGCAATTCCCGCCGCCCCCCCTATCCACGCATGCGAGGGTCGTTGTATGAAAAACTTCCCATTACCATCAAGCCACCGAACCACAAAGTGCTCAGAGCATTCCAGCAAACCCAAGCCGACCAAGAGCCAATGTGAGAGATTGCCGAATAGACTGAATAGTGACCAAAGAGCCACGGCCATTGTGACAACGAACGTTGCCTGTCCAATACGGTAGAGCATGAACAACATCTTTCGCTGACCTATGAGAATGTTCGGAAATGACAAGAAAAAGGCTGTCCAGAAAAAAAGTATGGTGCTAAAGCTGATCAGAGAAACATAGGCCATCATCATGGTCGGGAGAGGTGAATCTGTAGAAATTGTAACAAGAGCAAAACCTATTCCTGCCATCTGGGGCAGGGCAATGCTTAAGAAGCGTTTGCGAAAAGTTGTTAGGATCATTCTCCGGTTGCACTTCATGTTGGCAGTACCTGCCGCCCAACGTATGCTTGAGTCTCCGAGCAGTGCGAGCTTGAAGTCTTTCCCTGGCACAATTCATTCAGTTTTTTAGCCCGCCGTCCCCTCTGAACGAGGTAAGGTCGGCTCGTAGCGATGTTGGAGGGCAACAAACTGTTTGCGGAATAGCGCTGCAATCATTTCTTGGGCTTGACTGAGAGTCCGAACAATCCGCCAGATAGAATGCCAAGAATCACTGCAATCACGCTTCCAACAATGGTCCAGCCACCAGAAAATAATGTAAACGACAGCGTGAGGAATAGCAGACATCCCATGAGAGAGACAAAAGCCAAGAATTCTATCTTATTATTCATAACAGTCCGTACCTTTCTTGTAGGGTGCGTTACGGTCCTGATATTGACCCGTTTTGATGGAAAGAAAGTTAAGCACCAACCGCCTTCTGCGCACAGAAGGTGATCGAGTGACGACGTTCAAATTCTGTCGGACTCAGGTAGCCAAGAGCCCAATGACGACGACGCAGATTGTAGAAGCCTTCGATGTAGAGGAAGATGGCGTGATGCGCAGCACTGTGCGAAGCGTAGGACTGCTCCTCGACGAGTTCGG
>JANWYX010000266.1 GCA_025055055.1 Caldilinea sp.
TTGCACCGCCTTGATGCCCGCAAGCGGCTTGTCGACGTACATGGTGTGCAGCAGCGGCTCGTCATAGCCGGTCTGGAACTTGTCGGCGCAGATCAGGAAGCGGTAGGGGTCCTGGCGGATCTTGTCGGCGATCTGGCTGGACGGGAAACCGTTGAGCGAGGCCTCGGTCACCTTGGCACCGCCGTGCTCGTGCTCGCCGGAGAAGGCGACGATGGCCCGATAGGGGCTCTTGCGTTCGGCCAGATACGACTGAAAGGCGTGGAAGTACTGGATCGCCCGCTCCACACCGTGCACGACCACCATCGCGCGCGCCTTGCCGCCGATCTTGTTCAACGCCAGCACTTGCGCGTGGAAGTGATCGACCATGATCTCGGTCTTCAGTCGTATGGCATGGTCGTGGCTTTCCACGTAACGGCGCAGCTTCTTGTTCGCGCGCCGGGTGTCGAACTCCGGGTCGTCCTCGATCTTCTTGATCAGCCTGTAATAGCTCGCCACTGGCGTGTAGTGCTTTAGCACGTCGAGGATGAAGCCTTCCTCGATCGCCTGCTTCATCGTGTAGCTGTGGAACGGCCTGTGTTGCACCCGCCCGTCTGGCTGCGGCTGCGGCGTGCCGAAGATCTCCAGCGTCTTGTTCTTGGGCGTGGCGGTGAAGGCGAAGTAGCTCGCATTGGGCAGCAGCTTCTTTGCCTCCATCAGCCGGTTGATCTTGTCCTCCAGCGTCTCGTCATCATCCTCGACGCCGGCGGGCGAGAGCGCCATCGCCACCGCCGCCGCGTTGCGTCCGCCCTGGCTCGAGTGCGCCTCGTCGATGATGATCGCGAAGGTGCGCCCGCGGTGCTCGGCGCCGATCTCGTCGAGGATGAACGGAAACTTTTGCACCGTGGAGATGATGATCTTCTTGCCCTCGGCGATGAAGCGGCGCAAATCGCCCGAACGCTCCGCATGTCCGACGGTTGCGGCCACCTGGGCGAACTCCTTGATCGTGTCCCGAATTTGCTGGTCGAGGACGCGCCGGTCGGTCACGACGATGATTGAGTCGAAGACTGCTCGTCCGTCCTTCGCGAGGCCGATCAACTGGTGTGCGAGCCAGGCAATTGAGTTCGACTTCCCGCTGCCTGCCGAGTGTTGGATCAGATAACGTCGGCCCACGCCGTGCTCGCGCGCGTCGGCGAGTAGCCGCCGCACCACATCGAGCTGGTGATAGCGCGGCCAGATCTGCAGCCGTTTTTTCCTTCCGGTCTGTGCGTCGCGGGTGTCGATGATCTGGACGTAGTTCTCCAGGATGTCGGTGAGGCTCGCACGGGTGAGGATGCGCCGCCACAGATAATCGGTCTTCAGCCCGTTCGGGTTGGGCGGGTTGCCCGCGCCGTCGTTGAAGCCCTGGTTGAACGGCAGAAACCAGGAGTCCTTGCCGGCCAGGTGGGTGCAGAAGCGCACCTCGTGGTCGTCCACCGCGAAGTGCACCACGCAACGGCCGAATTCGAACAGCCGCTCGCGTGGGTCGCGGTCGCGCCGGTATTGCTCGACGGCGTCCTCCACCGTCTGCTTGGTCAGGCTGTTCTTCAGCTCGAAGGTGGCGATAGGCAGGCCGTTGATGAACAACGCCAGATCGAGCGCGCGCTGGGTCTCGTCGCGGCTGTAGCGCAACTGCCGCGTAAGGCTGAAGCGGTTGGCGGCGTGGCGCGCCTCCGCCACGGCATTGCCGGGCGACGGCGTGCCGTAAAAGAGGTCGATGTGGTGCGGCCCGTGCTTAATGCCATGGCGCAGCACGTCGATGGTGCCGCGGCGGCTCACCTCGTCTTGCAGCCGCGTGAGAAATCGGCGCCGCACCGGGCTGTCCCGGGCGAGGTCGAGCGCGTCGTACACCTGCGGCTGGGTCGCCTGCAGGAAGGCCGCAAGCTGCACCAGGTCGACGCAGAACTCGCGCTCATAGTCTTCGGGGGAACCACAGATCCAGCCCGCAGCGTAGGTCGCCGGCCGTTGTTCCACGACGTTGGCCGGCACCTCCGCATCGCACGGCGCGCCGGTGAGCGCCGTGCAGATCAGGCGCTCCAGGCCACGTTCGGAGGTGTCGGTCGTCATGGCTTTGCGCGGTCCCAACCGAACCGAACTTCCAGAGTCCGGAGCATATCGAAGGTGTCCACATGCCGAACGCCAAATTGCTGGCAAATGTTCGCAATCGGCACCTTCCTCTTGATCCCGGGATCGAATGCCTCGTGGGTCACGACGGCGTAGCCATGCTCTACGGCGTAGGCGATCAGCCACCCATCGGCTCCCCGTGCAAACGCGGCCTTGGCCTCGGGGCGAAACTGGGGGCTTTTCTGCACCCAGGCCATCAACTCGGAATATCGCTTGACAACGGCCGGATCGGCTGTTGAAGCGAACAAAGATTTCGGTGCCTGTCGGACCCAAGTATCCAGGTCATCGCCCTCCTTGATCTCGTCGCACACCCGGTCGATGCTAAGGAGCCGTGGCTCCTTACAATAATGCATAAGGCATTCCCAGAACCCGGGGCACAAATCCAGCGCGTAATACCGGCGATACGCCTCTATGAAGACATTCGTGTCCAGAAGAAAAGTCGTTTTCGACTTCACGTCATCAAGGGCCCTTCGAGCTGCCGGGCGAACTTGTCGAATGCTCTGCCGCTAAGTCCGATCAGTGAGTAGGCTTCGCGGTACAACAGCCGACCTTCCTTCACGGCTCGAACCACTGCCGCACCGAAGCGCATGCCGATACGAACGTATTGGCTATTCCAGAAGTTGCCGCCGTCTTGAGCCCAGCGTTGCTTGCGCCTCTCATCCCGCTGCCAGGTGCTGTAAAACGTGAAGAATGTTTCCCGGTCGATGAGCGCGAGATCAAGTGCGCGGCGCGCAACCACGAGACTGCTGACCTTAAATCGCCGCGCGAGCAAATCGAAGCAGTCGTCGCATGGCGACATCTGTTCCCAGGCTTGGCGAAGGTCTAACTCTGGAACGAGAAATTCCGCGGCCACCCGATTGCAGAACTGTTCCACTTCGTGCGGCGCCGGCTCCAAGGCCTCGAAATTGGAGACGCCAGGCCTGCCGATCATCACGTGAGCGAACTCGTGCATCAACGTAAAAATCTGTGCCGCCTTGAAATCAGCAGCGTTGACGAAGATCAGTGGAGCGTATTCATCCACCAATGCAAAACCGCGAAATTCATCCGGATCGAGCTTGCGGTGGGTATTATTACCAACAACACCGTTAAAGACCACCAACACGCCTGCCTCTTCTATGCGATCGCGTAAGCGCCGCAAGACGCTCTCCCAGTTGCGTTCTGTCTCTGCCCAGCGGGGCGTTAACCCTAATAGCTCGTGCATCTTGATAGCCACCTCAGCGGGCGGAGAGTCCAAACCGATGCTGCCGACAAAACTAAAAGGTTCGCGACCCAGCTCAATCAGCTCATCGCGCATCCATGCCTGCCGGCGCAGCATAGCCTGCACAGTGTCGAGCAATTCCAAGCTAGGCCGTAGCACCTGGCGGTCGGCTACGGTGCGGTAGTCAGGGATGGGCAAGGGATCTTCGACTGGCTCTGACAGGTATAGATAACCGATCGGCGTGTGAGTATGGTGCGCGAGTTTGTCGGCCTGAGATATGGTGATCCGGCCACTTTGCTCCCAATCATGGATACGCTCTGGCCTCACCCCGATTTTACGTGCCAGGGTCTCGGCATCAAGCCGGGCGCGTTCCCTCGCCCATTTAAGCACGCCTGGTTCTAAACGGATCAACGTATGTCCACTCATGGAGCAAAGCAACTAGCTGGTCGATGCGGCTATCTTTGGGTACAACCCTGCCCTGTGGACACTGTACAGCCAGTGCGATTGAATTCGAACATGCACTCGGTGTGAAAGTACCCGCGGCATCAGGCAACTTCCGGCACGGATTCGAA
>JANWYX010000229.1 GCA_025055055.1 Caldilinea sp.
GATCGCTGCGTTGTGCATTTTGGCCTGCGTGAGGTCGGCGTGCGGGGAACACAGATCACCCTCAACGGTCGTCCTATCTTCCTACGCGGCACACTGGAATGTTGCATCTTTCCTCTCACCGGCTATCCTCCCACCGACGTCGAGAGCTGGAGGCGCATCCTTCGCGTCTGCAAGGCGCACGGTCTGAACCATATTCGCTTTCACTCGTGGTGCCCGCCCGAGGCTGCTTTCATTGCGGCGGACGAGCTGGGGTTCTATTACCAGGTTGAATGTCCGGCGTGGGCCAACCAGGGCGCAGCGATCGGGGAGGGGCGAGCGCTGGACGCCTGGCTGTTCCAGGAGGGCTGGCGCATTCTGGACGCCTACGGCAACCATCCATCGTTTTTATTGATGGCTTACGGGAACGAGCCGGCCGGCCGCTTCGAGGAATATCTGGCCGCATGGGTGACCTATTGGCGCAAGCACGACTCCAGACGCCTATACACCGGCGGCGCCGGCTGGCCCATGCTCGAGGAGAATCAATATCACAACACACCGATCCCGCGCATTCAGCAATGGGGCGCCGGGCTTGCCTCGCGCATCAATGCACAGCCGCCTGAAACGGTCACGGACTACCGCGCTTTTGTGGAGCAGGCGGGCGCGCCGGTCATCAGCCACGAGATTGGTCAGTGGTGCGTTTATCCCAATTTCGACGAGATCGCCAAATATATCGGCGCACTCAAGCCGAAGAACTTTGAGATCTTCCGAGATTTTCTGGAAGCCAATCACATGGGCGACCAAGCGAAAGATTTTCTGCTTGCCTCCGGCAAGTTGCAGGCGCTTTGCTATAAAGAAGAGATCGAGTCTGCACTGCGCACTCCGGGCTTCGGCGGCTTTCAGCTCCTAGACTTGCACGATTTCCCTGGACAGGGCACGGCGTTGGTCGGTGTGCTCGATCCATTTTGGGACGAGAAGGGTTACATTACCGCCGAGCAGTTTCGGCGCTTTTGTAATAGCACAGTTCCGCTGGCGCGCATGCAGAAACGCTACTGGCGCACAGACGAGACATTCCAGGCAGAAGTGCAGCTCTTTCATTTCGGCCCGGCGCCGATCGTGGATGCAGCGCTAGAGTGGTGTTTTCTGAGGGAGGATGGAACGGTGGAGGCGCACGGTAAGTGGTTGCTTCCGGACAGGGTGGAAGTCGCCGGCCAGCCGATCGTGGCAGAAATTCGGTGTGCACTGGCCGATTTCCCACCGGCGCACAAGTATACGCTCGTCCTGACGCTCGATACAGGCACCGAGCGTTATGAGAACGACTGGGATATCTGGGTCTTCGCCCCGCGTCTGGAGCTGCCGGCCTTGTCACAAAGTGCGATTGCGTCTTCCATCGATGAAGCGATGGATAAACTTCGGTTCGAGGGTCGTGCCTTGCTGCTGCTCGATCCGGCCCAGGTGAACACCTCCAGCCAGATCGGCTTTTCCAGCGTCTTCTGGAACACGGCGTGGACGCGCGGACAACCGCCGCATACGCTGGGCGTCCTGTGTGACCCTGAGCATCCAGTTTTTGCCCACTTCCCCACCGAATATCACTCCAACTGGCAATGGTGGGAGTTGATTTATGGAGCGGCGGCGATGCAGATCGACCGGCTTCCGCCTGCGCTGCGACCGCTTGTGCAGGTGATCGACACGTGGTTCGAGGCGCGACGGCTGGCGCTCCTCTTTGAGGCGCGCTTGGAGGCAGGCCGTCTGATGGTCTGCTCGATGAATCTGCGCACCAACTTGGATGAGCGATTGGTCGCCCGGCAGTTTTTGTACAGCGTGCTGCGTTACATGGAAGGAGAGGCGTTCAACCCGTCCATGGGGATCGAAGAAGGGCAGCTGCGCTCGCTGGTGAAATCTTGAGAGCAAGTCGCTGCTACGGCAACGGCTTGCTCTGCATTTGTCGGCGAAGCGCGACATGTCCTGCGAACGCCAGCAGTGTGATCTCGATGGCATTCCACCAGAAGTGCACATCGAGCCGCACTGCAGTGGTGAGCCCCGGAATACTGCAAATCCAGGTGCCGCGCGTCCATTCGCTGCGCGCCAGCCAGCCATCGCGGCCGACAATGCCGGGCAGCCCTTGGGCCGTGACGTTCAGGATGTCCATCGCCGTCAGCTCGCGCAGGATCATCTGATAGCGGATGAAAGTGTACGTATGTTCGACGGCATGGAAGGCTGCTACGGCCAGCAGCAGCCACATCCAGACGTTGCGCATGCCGCCGCATATTAACAACAGAACAAAGATCAACACCAACCAATTCCACACAAAGTGCACCCACTCTGCATTGGCCGGCGAGAGAAGTCCGTTCGACTGGCGCATGGTCCAGTACAAGATGTGATATTGCGTCCACTGGATCAGGTGTTCGATCGAGTGGAGGCCCTGGGCCGTGAGCAGGATGGAAAGAAACATCACCGTGCGTCCATATCGCCGAGCATCGTCGCGCCATTTGAAAACACCGGCAGGCAGCAGGATGAGCAGCGTCATAGCAGTGGCGGCCCAAAGCGGGGCGATGCCGGCGCCGACGACAATCCAGCTCAGCGTCAGCCCTATGGCCAGCGAGATTCCTACAACTCGAGTATATTGTTTTGGATGCAACAGCTGCAACAAAGGAAGGTTTTCCGCCAAGATAAGTCGTGAGAAAGGGGCGAACGTTGTGTTCGTCACGGCCGAGCCTCCTAACTATTTTACTATTTGAGTTCGTCTTGCGATGTCGTTGGTTGTCTGTTGATGTGAATGTGGCGATTAGGCGTTGGCTCCTTGAATGTGGAAATGGCGCCATCGGGCCATCTCACCTCTAGCGCATGAAGCTGCGTTCCGGCAGGAAAGCCGATATGGACGCGCACCGGATCGCCTGAAAGGTATCCACCGGACGCGCGCACATCGCGCCGGTAGGTTCCTCGATCTGTGTAGAGGGTGATCTGTGCGCCAACGCCGCGGCGGTTGAGAGAGTGACGCCAGATCAAATCAACTTGAATACTCTCGCCGGTGCAGAGCTGATTTTCAAAGATTTGCGCAAAGCTGCGCAAGTTGTTGACGACGATGTCCAGGTCGCCGTCGTCGTCCAGATCCGCCATCACCATGCCGCGCCCGCTGGCGGTAGCGTTGAGCCCCCATTGGGGCGCAGCGGCGAAGCGGCCATCTCCGCGATTTCGATATGCCTGATTCTCTTCGACCAGCTCGCCGTTGGGCAAATGCCCGAAGAGATCCGCTGCAATCATGCCGTTCACCACATAAAGGTCCAGATAGCCGTCCTGGTCGAGATCGCCGTATTTCGCCGCCCAACTCCAGCCGGATGCATCCACGCCGCGGGCGACGGCCTGATTGTTCCACCTACCGTCTGTGCCGGGCAGCAAGAGGACGTTCGCCATGATCTGCACGTCCCCCCGCACACGATACTCTCCGAGCTGATTGATCACCGGCAGCCAGCGCGCCAGATTGCGCGGCGAGGTGTCGTAGGGGTTCATGTCCGTCGTGAAGAGCGCCAGACGGCCGGAATTGTCGATGTCACCCCACTCGATCGCCATCGTGCTGTGAGAAGTCCGGTTGAAGGGATGAATCTCCACCCATTGTTCATCGCGTTGCGTCCACACTTTGTCTTCAAGCGCAAAGTCATTCGCCGCCCAGATTTCCGGTCGACCGTCGCCGGTGAGGTCGAGGATGGCAATCGAGAGCGTCTCGGCCCGCTCATCCAGGCGATGGGCCTCCCATGCGCCTTTTTTCTGCAGATAGAGGACGACACCGGCCTTCGGCTCGCTTTCGGGGCGAAGAATTCCATGTTGCTTGAGTTCGGCGCCGTAGGACCCGGTCACCAGGTCCAATGCGCCGTCTCCATCGATGTCGCTCCACGCCATGGCGTAGGCGTAATGGTCAACACCGGGAAGGGCATGGCGTTCGAAGCGCCGAACACCGATCTCGCCGCCGAGGTTGCGCCAGAAAGAGGGCGGCTCCAGCCCTCGATGCGTGAAGACGATGTCGGTCCAGCCGTCGCCATCCACGTCCACCGTTGCAACCCCGCGCGTGAAGCGCGCATCGAGGGTTTCCTGCGTGAAGCGAAGCCCTCCTTCGTTCCATAAGATGGCGCTCTGGCCGTCCACGCTGGCAAAGACAAGATCTAAATCGCCGTCATTGTCCAGGTCGTTGACGGCGACGCCGGCGCCGTTGCTGATGTAAGTGCTGATCTCACGTAGCCGTGCGCCGTGGATGAAATCGAGCCGATGGGCGACGAAAGCGTCGCTGCAGGCGGGCGGCGCCTTCCAGGACGTCTCTACAGTGTTCGCTTCGACGCGCATCGGAGCAAACACGGCCGGAAACCGCCGGTCGTGCTCGGCCTGGGCGCTGCACAGACAGACAACCACAATCAGCGGGGTTACAAAACGAGCCAGCGCCATCGTTTGCGTTGTCCCACTCACCCTTTCAGTCCGGTCGTCGAAATGCCTTCGATGAAGGTACGTTGCGCAAAGATGAACATCAGAATGATCGGCAGCGCAATCAACGTGCTCACCGCCATCAGGTGTGGATATGCCATGGCCGTGTTGCCCATGCTCAACGCCAGCGTGCGCATGCGATAGATGGCCAGCGCCAGCGGCTGCATGGCCTCCGAATTGATGTAGATCAGGGGGCCTAGGTAGTCGTTCCAGGCCCAGAGAAAGCGAAAGAGCAACACGACGGCGATGGCGGGCTTGGAGAGCGGCAAGATCACGCGCCATAAGATGCCCATCTCGCTCGCCCCATCGATGCGGGCTGCGTCGGAAAGCTCCTCCGGAATGGTGAGGAAGAATTGGCGCAGCAGAAAGATGAAATAGGCGTTGCCAAAGAGCGACGGAACGACGAAGGGCCAGTAGGTGTTGATCCAGCCTAGATTTTTGAAGATGATGAACAGCGGCACCATCGTCACCTGCCAGGGCAGCATCATGGTGGCAATGCAGACCCAGAACAGGGCGTCGCGGCCGCGCCAGCGGATCTTGGCGAAGCCGTAGGCGACGATCATCGAGGAGATCAACGTGAAGATGGTCACCGGC
>JANWYX010000271.1 GCA_025055055.1 Caldilinea sp.
TGTAGCGTTTGATGCTGTCGGTGACTTTGCGAGGCTCGCCAAAGGGCGGCGTTTTGTCGAGATCGACCACGATCGCCTTGACGCGCTTGCTACCCATGACTGCGCCCACACCTCCGCGCGCAGCCAACCGGGAGGGGCGCAGATCCTTGTCGCTGAAAGCAATGCCTGCCAGCAATCCCTGATATTCGCCGACCGGGCCGCAGAGCGCAACGGCCACTTTGCGCCCGTAGCATTCATAGAGCATTTCGGCGGCGGCGTAGTTGCCTTTGCCCAGATAGGGCGTTGCGTCGTCGAAGGCGACGCCGCCATCCTTGCGGAAGTGAATCACCACCCAATCCGGCGAAGCTCCGGCGAGCGTGAAGCCGGCAATGCGAAGTTGTCCCAACGCATAGCTGAATGTGCCGCCGCCGTTCGCTTCCTTGATGCCGCCCGTAAGCGGGCTCTTGCACCCTACGCTTGTGCGGTTGGCGTTCGAAAAGGTCGTGCCGGCGAAGGGACCGGCGGAGAAGATCAGCAGATTTTCCGGCGAAAGCGGATCCACACGGGCGAGTCCTCGCTCGACAAGGGTTTTGGCAATCAAATAACGTCCGGCGAAGATGATGTCTTTGCCGTGCAACTCGCGCGACGTGAGCGATCGATCGGCGAGATTGATCTCATGATAGATTCGCATAGAAGCTTTCTCCCGAGTGTTCCACAGAAAGGGCGGCGATCCCTTCTATCATTCACCTTCTATCATTCACAATGTTGCAGCGTTTCGGCAGTCACGAAGCTTACCATGTCGTGCAGGGGCAAATCAACTCGAAGGAAAACCCTCTGAAAAGGAGGATTGACGAGAGAGCGACGTTGTAGAAATCAAACGATCTGGACGCCCTCCCCTTTCACCACTTCGCCGATGCGCCACACCGGCTGTTGATTCTCTGCGCAGAGCCGCTCGAAACGCGCCGCCTCGGCCGAGGGCACGGCAAGCAGCAGCCCGCCGCTCGTCTCCGACTCCCACAGAATCGTGCGCAGAGGGGCAGGGACGTGCGTCGCAAAGCGCACATGTTCGCCAAAGTGTTGTGGATTGCGCACCGCTCCACGCGTGCAATAGCCGGCTTCGACATAGCGCGTCACTCCTGGGAGCAACGGCGCGCAGGCAGCCTCGATGACGAAGCCGACACCGCTCTCGCGGCCGCCGGCGATGGCCATTTCGCAGGCATGGCCGAGCAGCCCGAAACCGGTGATGTCGGTGGCGCCGCGCACACCCACCTCGCGCGCAGCGTGGGCGGCCGCGCGGTTCAACTGCAGCATGGAAATCACGGCTGCATCTAGGTCTTTAACCTCAAGCGCAGGGCGGCGTTGCACCTTGCGTGCGAGACGGCGCAGCGGGTGCTCGGCCGCTCCGGTCAATTTGGCCGCCGTCGTGATCACGCCGGTGCCGAGCGGCTTGGTCAGATAGAGCTGATCGCCCGGCCGCGCACCGCCTTTGCGCATCACTTGGTCGGGGTGAATGAGGCCGGTGACCACCAGCCCGTAGAACGGCTCTGGAGCGGTGACGGTGTGCCCGCCGGCGATCGCCGCCCCCGCCTCGCGCACCTTGGCTGCGCCGCCGGCGAAAATCTGCGCAATCGTCTCTCCGTCCATCCCTTCTGGAAAGCCGGCGATGTTGAGCGCAAGGAGCGCCTCGCCGCCCATGGCGAAGACGTCGCTCATGGCGTTGGTCGCGGCAATGGCGCCGTAGGTCCACGGGTCGTCGACGATCGGCGTGAAAAAGTCGGTGGTTTGGATCAGGGCGCGCTCCGCATCCAACCGGAAGACGGCTGCGTCATCCGGCTCGCCCAGGCCGATCAGCACATCGGGATATTCAGTTGCCGGGAAGAGCCCGGCCAATTGGCGCACGACCTGCGCTAATGTCCCCGGCGGGAGCTTGGACGCTCAACCCGCACAGGCGACGAGCGCCGTCAACGGCTTCTTCGTCACGATTGTTTCCTTTCAACCGAGCAAGTTCAAAATCAGCGCCAAAACCACAAATAGAGCAAGCGCTAATAGGATCGTCTCGATTGCGGCGCGAAAAGTCAAATCGAGGGATTTACGGCGATCATCGCGCGCCTTTTTGCGCTTTTCAACGGCCTCTTTATCGGCCTTTTCTGCGCTGCTGCGTAGATCTCGGCTGCTTTTCCAGTGGCGCAAAATGATCAGCCAAAACCAGGTCAGCAGTCCGCCCAGGACTGCACCGATGAACAAAGCGATCAGTTCATTCATTCAGTCTACGTATCGAGCCCATCGCTGCTCCGCTCGCTGTGGCCGAGGATTGTGCGCCATCTCAATGGCAAAATCGGCCATGGCTTTCACCGCCCAGTCGAAATAGTGGGGCGTGATGCTGTTGATGTCCATGTCCGGCGCCGGGTTCATGAAGTCGATGGCGTAAGGCACGCCGTCGCGAATGGCGAACTCGATGCTGTTCATATCATAGCCCATTACTTCGTTGATGCGTCGTGCATAGTCCATGATTTGGGCGCCCAGCTCCGGCGTCAAATGGTCATGTTCGACAATGTAGCGCCGATGTTTGGGATCGTATTTGATCGGCATGATGTTGGTCTGCCCCACGCAGATGCAGCGCACAAAATGATCGTATTCGATGAACTCTTGCAAAATCATGCACAGTGTACCGGTTTCGTCGTAGGCGCGAATCAGTTCGTCGATCGTGTGCACTTTGTACACGTTTTTCCAGCCGCCGCCCCAGGCGTCCTTAAGGATGGCAGGCAGGCCGGTGTAGGCGACGATGGCTTCCCAGTTGAGTGGATAGACGAGATTGCGCAGGCTTTCGCTGACGACGCCCTCCGGGTAGGACTTCATCGGCAGCGCAATGGTCTTGGGCGAAGGGATGCCCATGCGCGTGATCAGGCTGGCGCCAAAGAATTTGTCATCTGCACTCCACCAGAAGGGGTTGTTGATGCAGTAGGCGCCCTGCAGCATGGCGTTCTTCATGTAGGTGCGATAGTAGGGGATTTCATGGCTGATGCGATCGACGAGCACGGCGTATTCACAGGGTTCGTTCATTTTCGTGCCACCGAGCTTGACATATTCCGCCATTACGCCGGCGTTACGGCTGTTCACTTCTTCGATGAAGGCCGGCGGGAAACTCCACTCACGGCCAACCAGTAGACCGATTTTCTTGACGCTCATCGCTGCTCCTCCTGTGATGTGGTTGTGATAGGGTGAGAAAGAGTGTTGTGCGCTGCGTGCTCCGTCATGACCTGAAAGCCACGCAACACGAAACATGCTCAGTCATGCCCTCCGATGTAGAGTCGCACCATCTTCTTCCAGTAGGGCCAGTCGTGACTCCAGCCATCCCATTCTCGAAAAGCGTGGGGGATGCCCTTCTCCCAGAGCGCTCGACTCAGGGCGCGGTTGTTTTCAATGTGCGGATCGTCTCTGCCGACTACGATGATAATATCCATGCGGCGCAACGCTTCGATCTGGTTAGGATCTTGCAAATTGGGCACATAGTGGCTGGGCGTGTTGAAGTAGATGTTGTCGTCGTAATAGCCGCCGAAAAAGTTGCTCATGTCATATTTGCCGCTCAGCGCAAGCACGCGGCCGAAGAGGTGCGGATGACGAAAGGCGATGTTGACGGCGTGATACGCGCCGAAGCTGCAGCCGTGCGCAATCAGGAACGGATTCGGATTCTTGGATCGGCTCAGCGGCAACACCTCGTTCAAAATGTATTCTTCGTACTGAATGTGGCGCCAAATTCTACCGGCCGGATGCGCCCAGTTGTTGTAGAAGCTTTCTCCGTCGATGCTGTCCACGCAGTAGAGCTGCAGCCAACCGTTCTCCAGATGATCGGCCAGATTGGCCACCATGCCTCGATCCTCATATTCGTAAAAGCGTCCCATGCTGGTGGGGAAAACCAGCACGCGCGCGCCGGCGTGGCCAAAGATCAACAGCTCCATTTCTCGATTTAGGCGCGGGCTGTACCACTTATGATATTCACGATGCATGGGCGTCCCTCGGTTTGGCTGTTGTGTGCAGCATGCATGGAACGGATTTTTCGTTCAGGCGACATCTGACGTAACGTCTATGGAATCACGATTTGACTGTGGGCGTCGCCATAACCGCTCTCGACGGTGTTCGGATTCTCCGGATCGCGCATCCAGCGTCCTTGCGGGTGTCGCGCGTCGGTCACCCAAAAGCGATAGAGATGGACGCCCGGCGGCAAATGAAGTGCAATATGCCACCAGCCGTTCTGGACCCTATGCAGCCTCAGCGCTTCGGGGCGCCAGCGGTTGAACGATCCGAGCAGACTCACACTTTGCGCATAGGGCGCCCACAGACCAAAGTAGACGATGCAGCCTGAGTTTTCAAACTGGGAATAAGAATGCAAGGGTAATGTACCGTGAAGCTGCCGTTTATGCAATTCGTTCTCATGCAACGCAGCGCCGCTGATCGGCAATCCTTGCAAAGGCCCGCCTTTTGCGCGCAATGCCGCTGCAACTGCCAACGCAGGCTGCAGTAAACCAGGGCCGGTCTGGACCGAAGTAAGATGCGGCAGCGGCAGCGCCGTCTCCAACATCAACTGCCGCACCTCTTCGCCGCTCAGGCTGGGATTGGCCTGAAACATCTGCGCCGCCACTGCAGAGACTTGGGCCACCGCAACGGAAGTGCCGTCCACGTGTTGGTAGTGCCGATGTACCCACTTGTGCGCGTTCATACGTAGGCGCAACCCGCGCCACACCTCCGGCAGCCAGTGATCGACATCGACGATGATGTCACCAGGCGTCGAGAATGCTTCTTCGCTCCCTCCGGAACGTAGCACATCCGGCGGCAAGTCGCCCGTCTCCCCACGCAGCACGCGGCGCACAAGGTCGATGGCGACCATTTCATAGAAGACGTGGCTGAGCGGCAATACAGGCGAAGGCGCCCATCGTGCCAATGCCAAGATTTCCGGCTTGCGGATCGGCGCATGGTGATACATGACGACGCCTGTATTGTGATGATAGAGGGAGAGCGCCGTCGTGGCGCCGGGAATTTGGGGTTGCCAGCGTCGATTGTGATCTTCGACGCCGCCCACAGTCATTACAGTTGGAGTCTGCGCGGGCGCCAACAGCCGATCCACCCCCTGGTTGCCCGCCGCCGCCGCTACAAAAAGACCGCGCTGCGCCAGAGCGTGGGCCGCGCGACAGACCGGATTGATGCTCCATTCTTCTGGGAAATCGCCGCCGACGCTGATGTTGACGATGCGTACACCGTAACGCTGCCAGCGCTCTTCCTCCAGCAGCCACTGTAGGCCGCGCAGGATGTCCTCCTCCGGAATGCGACCGCCGCTGCGCCCGATCTTGATCGCCACGATCGACGCTTTCGGCGCATAGCCGCGATAGCGACCACCGCTCAAGCAGCCGTTGCCTGCTGCGATGCCGGTGGTCATCAGACCGTGCCAGCTGTCGCCTGCGCCGTCCCAAAGGCTGGGCGCGTCGAGGCCCACGCACTCCGCGCCGTTGGTCAGGTCGGCGTACTCCTGAATGCGCAGACCTGCCCGCTCAAGCAGAGGGCGCCAGCGTCGTTGGGGAATGCGATGCCACTCGCCCTCTAGCCAAGAAAGCTCTTCGGTGAGGTCCGGATGCGGATAGAAACCGCTGTCCAGAAACGCTATTGCGACGCCGGCGCCGGTGAAAGTGTAATAATCAGGCAGGCGCTCCGGCTGGCTGAGCAGCGTTTCTTCCTCGCGATGATAGTACGGAAACGAGGTGTGAGGGTCGGTTGAGGTGTGGAGTGAAAAGTGACTGCGCTGCGCTGCGACGTGATTTTGATGAACGGAAGCGCACACCGGACAGAGGCCGTGCTCCGGCCGCCAGTCGGGCGAGGCGCGCGCAACAGAACGGATGACGGTCGGCGCCAGTTGCGTCGCCATCGCCAGCAGCCGAGCATCGGCAGGTTGGTGACAGACAGGACAGATGGTCTCATCCATGGGAGCCTGCCTTGCGTTTCAGCTCATCCCAATCCACCCCAAATCCAAAGCCCGGCTCACCGGCTTCGGGATTGCGGAATTCGAGCACCATCTCGAAGAGATGGCGGTCGAGCACCTTTTGCGCCTCGCCCAGCCCCTGCGTCATTTCCACGGCCACCCGATAGGTTGCGCCTGGAATCGGATTGCGCATGTGCAGGGTGGTTTCGGCGCGCGCCTCGGCGTGCGCCATCATGAAAACGCTGCAATTCTCGCTGCCGTCTGGGTTCAGGACGATCACTTCGATGTTGGGCTTCTCTTCGGCTTGGGTGGGCGTGATCCAAAGGCGAGTCCAGATGCGCTTCAGGTCGGGATACGGATAAAGGATGCACCGCTCAATGCGCAGTTCGGCATTGTCATCAAATAACGAAATTTCCATGCCTTGTCATCTCCCGCAATCTGTCTACAACGGGAAGGCGTGGGAGTCGAACCCACCGCAGCCGACTCTGCGCCGCCTGCCACCGGTTTTGAAGACCGGGACGCCCACCGGGACGCATTCCTCCCCATCGCCCATTCTAGCTATACCGAAGCGCTCGGCAAAAATTGCCGTCGGCGCCTCAGTCGTTTTTTCCCTTTATTTTGCGGATCGATCTCAATTCCACTACAATTTGGCATGGTTTGCCGCAACGGATGCAGAAAAGAGAACGGATTGTGCCGACAAGACAACTTCTGCGTTGCCGTCTCTGAATCTATTGTCGCTCCAGGGTGCAACGACGAACGCAGAAGGGAATGGATTCAGAAGTCAAGCCAGAAGACAAATCCGTCGCCATCTGAGTCCGTTGTCGAGTCTGCTGTTCAAACTCGAAAGGATTTGTGAATCCGATGGACGTTCGTCGCGTGTTTTGGCCTCTCATCGTCTTCCTCATCGGTGGTGTGCTTACGGCTGGCTGCCAGCAGTTGGCGCTTCTCGTTCCAGAGGAGAGCCTCGTCACCACACCGGTCGCCGATGAAAATGCAGCGTCTACGCCTATTACAACGTCGCTCGTGATTTCGCCTTTAGTCGATCTGGCGACTGTACCGTCGGTCGGTGGCCCGCCTGTGCGACTTCAGATTCCAGAGTTGGAGATCGACGTTCCCGTCGTCCCGATGACGTGGGAAATTGTGACGGTGGACGGCGAGCGCACGACGCGCTGGACGCCGCCAGAAGACGCTGCGGGCTGGGCGGTCAACAGCGCAGGCGTCGGTGCACTGGGCAATGTTGTCATTGCCGGCCATCAGGCGCAAGGGCAGGCCGTGTTCGAGGCAATTGCTTTGGGCGAATTGGAGGTTGGCCGGCAGATTCTGCTTTCGGACGAAACCGGCGACACGGCGACCTATGAGGTGGCGGTGATTTCGGAACCCATTCCTTTGGTTGGTGCAAGCGAAACAGAGCGGGCGCTGGCGGCCGCCTATGTAGCGCCGACAGCGGACGCGCGGTTGACGCTGGTCACCGGCTGGCCGGCTGCAACAACCACGCATCGCATTTTCGTCATCGCGCGCCTGGCGCCCAACGAGGCGGAATAACAGCAGGCAACAGTCGTGTCGGCATACACGACACGTAGAAGAGCTGCAGAGAAGCCGTTTTGGTTATGCTGGAGTGCGTTCTGACGTTCCATATGCCGACCTGAAGCTTCTATGAGCGAACCCATGCAGTCGGAGAATCTTCTCTGCTCGGTCATTGTTCCCGTCTACAACGGAGCCGGCACCATCGAGCGTTGCCTGAACGCTCTCGCTACACAGACGGTTGCGCCCGAGCGCTATGAAGTGATCGTCGTTGACGACGGCTCTACGGATCAAACTGCTGCGGCGATAGAGCGCTGGCACAAGACGCACCCCCATGTTCAGCTTACTTTGTTGTTGCAGGAGAACGCCGGGCCGGCGGCGGCGCGCAATCGTGGAGCGGTGGCGGCGCGCGCTCCCTTGCTACTCTTCACCGACGCCGACTGCGCGCCGACGCCGACCTGGATCGAAGCCATGGCCGCCCCCTTCGCCGATCCAGACGTAGCCGGCGCCAAAGGCGCTTATGTGACCGAGCAGACCGGTCTGGTGCCGCGCTTCGTGCAGGCGGAATATGAGGATCGATACGATCGCATGGCCGGCCAGGCGCAGATCGACTTTATTGACACCTATTCGGCGGCCTATCGGCGCTCTATCTTTCTGGAAAACCAAGGCTTCGATCCGATCTTCACCACGGCCAGCGTCGAGGACCAGGAGTTCAGCTTTCGACTGGCGCAGAAAGGATATCGACTGGTCTTCGCGCCGGCCGCCAGGGTCAGCCACCTGCATGACAGCGGAGTGCGCGAATATTTTCGGCGTAAGTACTATATCGGTTTCTGGAAAGCGCTGATGATCCGCTGGCATCCAGAGCGGATGGTGCAGGATAGCCACACACCTCAGGTGCTGAAAGTTCAGATCGTGTTGCTGGCCGCCCTCATTGCGTTGGCGCCGCTTGCGTTGTTCGGCCTGATCTGGCCGCCTCTGAACTGGCTATGGGCTGCCGTCGCTGCGACTGCGTTGTCGTTTTCGTTGACGACGTTGCCCTTCGTACGCAAGCTGGCGCGGCGCTCCGCGGCGTTGGCGTTGATCGGCCCGCCGATGCTGGTGGTGCGCGCCCTGGCGCTAGGCAGCGGCTATCTCATCGGCACGATCTATTTTGCGGGCACGCCGCCCGGCGCACGTCAACCTGTGATTTCGGGTTGGCAGCGGCTGGTCAAGCGCACGATCGATATCGTCGGTGCACTCATCGGCCTGACCATTTCGATCCCCCTGGTGGCGATCGCGGCCATCGCTATCAAGCTGGAATCGCCCGGGCCGGTCTTTTTCCGGCAGGTGCGCATCGGCGAAAACGGCCGCCCCTTTCGCATCGTCAAACTGCGCACGATGGTCGCCGATGCAGAGGCGCGGCTGCCCGAACTGGTCGATCTCGAACATCTGGAGGAGCCGGCTTTCAAGTTGAAAAACGATCCGCGCGTCACACGCGTGGGGCGCATTCTACGACGTACCTCGCTCGATGAAGCGCCGCAGTTCTACAACGTGCTGCGCGGCGAAATGAGCCTGGTCGGCCCCCGCCCGGAGGAAGAGCGCATCGTGCGGCTCTACCAAGATCACCATCGCAAGCGGTTGGCCGTGAAACCGGGGATGACCGGGCCGATGCAGGTCAACGGCCGCGGTGATTTGAGTTTCGCCGAACGCTTGCAAATGGAGCTAGACTACATCGAACATTACAGCCTGCGTAGGGATTTTGAAATCCTCTTGCGTACGTTTCCCGTCATTATCCGCGGCAACGGCGCGCATTAATGTACGCAATCCGTGGAAATGGAGGCTTGGAGCAGCCGCAGATTGAAGTGCGCAAGAGCAACCTGGTGACTATGGAAGGAGAAAGCACGGAATGAAAGTAAATCGCATGCAGGTCAGCAGGATGCACAGAAGTCATCTGCTGGGGCAGACTGTGCTGCGCCGAAAACTTTGGATGGCGTTCGTTTTGGCGGGCGCAATCTTTTGGGGGGGCGCTCAAGTTTGGGCGGCGGACGGCGTGTATAACCATCGACAGACGATCCCGCCTCCGCCGACTGCGACTCCAACGCCACAGCCTCCAACGCCGACCCCGCGCCCGCCGCGGCCTACTCCTCGGCCTGAAACAAGCCAGGGCGGCGCTCCTGCCTCTGCGCCTACACAGACAACCTCACCATCGTTGCAGCCGACGATGACTTTGACTGCAACGGTCAACGTTGTCGCTCTCAATGTACGTCAAGGGCCAGGGACAACCTTCCCCGTCATCGGTCGGCTTACGCAGGGAACCAGCGTGACGCTTCAAGCGCGCAACCCGAACAACAACTGGCTCAAGATTTGCTGCGTCTCTGATGCGCAAACGCAAGGCTGGGTCAACGCGCAGTTTTTGATCCCCCGCTATACGGAGGAAGAACTTGTACTCTTGCCGGTTGAAGGTGACGCTCCGGCCTCACAACGGCCGGCAAACGCACCGACCGGCGCAGTGTCCGCGCCCGTGCTCAACGTGCGCGCAGAACCGTCAACGGAATCCGAGATTTTGGGCAAGTTCGCCTCGGGAACAACTGTTTCTCTTCTAGGCCGCAATGCCGAGGAGGATTGGTGGCTGGTCTGTTGCCTTCCCAACGAAGTCCTCGGTTGGGTGGCTGCTCGCTTTATCACGGTGAATGCGACGGAAGCGGAACTGGCGGCGCTCCCCGTCCTCACGAGTCGCGACACCTTCACGCTGTCCACATCCTCCACGCTCTCGGCGACCCTGATCGGCCTGACGGTCCAGCCTTGGGTGCAGGCGATCCAGGAACAGCCCGTGGCGTTGTCGTTTACGGTCGTCAATCTTGGAGAGACAAGCGCAACAGATGTGCAGTTCTCCTTTGAGCTTCCCGCCGGTCTGAGCTTTGTCAGCGCATCGGCGACCGACGGCGGCGAGGTCATGGAGGAGGTGAGTGAAAACGGAACATCGGTGATCGTCGTCGCCTGGCCGGAGCTGGCCGTCGGCGTCAACGCCCTCGTGAACATCAACGTCGTCGCCGAAAGCGATCTGCCGAACGGCACTGTCCTTGACGGCGCCGCTGTTGCGCAGGCGGCGAACGCCGAATCGACCTATACATCGGTGCTGGTTGGCTTGCCGCCCGCCGAACCGCCGGATTTCTGGTAATTTGCAGTGGTCCGATGATGGCCCTCGCCCGGGTGCGCTGTGAAACTTTTTGAGGCGCGTTGGCGCTCTGCATCGGTTTTCATCGCAGGGCTGGCTGCAGCATGGGTTGCACTGTTGCTTTATCTCTTTTCAATGGCCCCGGGAGTGACCTGGTCACATCAGGGCGCCGACGGTGGAGAATTGCTCGCTGCCGCCGTGGTCAACGGCGTGCCCCATCCGCCTGGGTACCCGATCTACGTCATGGTCTTGCAGCAGTGGCTGGCGTTCATCGGTTGGGTGGCGCCGGCCACCGATCTGGCGTGGCGTGGCAATCTGCTGAGCGCATTCTTCGGGGCCGCCAGCGTCTTTGTCACCGTCCTTGTGGCGGCGCACTCGCTCAGGGAAGATCCCTTTCGCTGGCTATGGGGGCTGTTGGCCGGGCTGGGGTGGATGGCTTCACCCTTGTTATGGAGCCAATCGATCCTCACGGAGGTGTACAGCCTGCATGCACTGCTGGTTGCGCTGCTCGGTTGGGCCGTGTTGGTGAAGCCGTTGCGGCTGAGGTATACGGCTGCAGCGGTGGCACTGGGAGTTGCGCATCACCTCACGTTATTGCTGCTGTTGCCGGCGGCCGTGTACGCCCTGATCATGTCGCGCAGCGGGATAAGACGCTGGTTGGGGCCGCTTCTTGCGCTGGGGATCGGCGGTATGATCGGCGCATTATTCTACATCCGCATTCCCGTCGTGGCAGCCGTTGGTCCACCACCGATCAACTGGGGATACGCCGACAACTGGGAAGGGTTTCTCTGGCTGGTGACGGGAGCAGCATATCGCGGGTATCTGGTCGGCGCCTCCCTCGGAGCAGTGCTTCAGCGGGTGACGATATGGGCCTATGTGGTGACGGAGCAATTCACTTCGGTCGGATTGGCGCTCGGCTTTGTCGGGCTGGCGGTTTGGGATCGGGTTGCGCCTGCGCTGCGTACGTTCAGCCTCCTGTGGGTTGCGCCGGTCAGCGTCTACGCCATCCTGTATCAAACCCGTGACAGCGAAATTTATCTCTTGCCCGTAGCATGGTTGTTGAGCATCGCGGTGACGGTGGGCTTGAAAAGCGTCTTCGAGTGGCTCGCAATGCGTTTCCCACTGCGGATATCATATGCTGCAGGACTTTTCACGGTGTTGTCGATCGCTCTGCTCGTGAGCACGCGCTGGGAGGCAATTGCGTTGCGGAACGACGCGGAGGCGCGCACATACCTCGCGCAGATCAGCGCCGAGCTGGAGCCAGAGAGCATCATCGTGACGCTGAACGACCGGGAAACCTTCGCCGTTTGGTACGGCGTTTGGGGAGATGGGTCGCTGGTCGATGCGTCCCCAGGCCTGATCCCGGTGAACGAATCGCTCTATCAGTTCGCCTGGTACCAACGTCTACAACGCGATCTTTATCCCGATCTGCCGGGGATCGACGTTTCGGTTCCTTATCTGGTGGAAATGTACGCCGGACGGCGTCCGATCTATTTCGCCGATGCGCCGACCTGGCTGGACAGCAGTCGATTGCAGAAAGCCGGCCCTTTGTGGCGTTTGAACGAGTAAGATGGAATGATGAATACAAGACAGGAAGTCTGGCTTATGGGGTGGAAAAAAATCTGTCTGTTGGTTTTATCGATCCTGGCGACCGCGGCTGCAGGCGCTTTTGTGGTCGTGCCGGATGCAGCACAAGCGAAAAATGCTGCGCTCGTCCCTCCGCGCACACAAACGCCATCCGTCCTATCGCCGATCGCTGCGCGCGCCGTGAATTTTCCTTCAGAGGGAGTAGCTCAACAGTCGCCGCTCGACTTGCTGGCGCTGACCGATCTCA
>JANWYX010000273.1 GCA_025055055.1 Caldilinea sp.
GTCAGCCCGATCTTGCGCCCCAAAATGCGCTCCCCGCGCGCCACGCGCAGCGCAGTCCAACGCGTCTGGATGGCGTAGGCGGTGGCTGCGTCCGTTACACCCTCGCTTTCCGTCAAAGGCGGGATCGTGAAGCGCTCTTCCCAGGCGCGATCTAGCCGCCGGGCCAAGGCGTCTATTTCTCGTTCGTCTGCACGTTGTTCGGCGGTTCTGAACTGCTGAGACATATAGGGCTTGACCTCCGTATAGAGTGCAAGGCTCCGCTTTCGGGGCGCCGCACCGCAACGGGTGAAAACGGAGACAGGGATCGACTGCTATTCAAGCTTTGCCAACAATAGGTGATGGTCTGCGCTCCTGACTTCTAGGACTCCCGTCTCGACGGGAATAGCCTCTGCCGGCGAGCCGAGAAAGACAATGTGCCCGGCCTCCAGGCCGCCTACGGCGCGCGCCAGCCGGCACAACTGCTCTTCAACGTTGCCCAGCGCTTCCACCGGCCCTTCGCTGCGCAGAATGCCGTTGAGATAGAGACGCAACGAGCCGACAGGCGGCGCTTCCAGCAGGCGGTTGCTCAGCAAGAATGCGCCGCCGGACGCGTTGTCGGCGATCACCTCGGCGGCGCTGAAGCGGTAGTCCGTCCACACGCTGTCCAACACGTCGACACCGAGGAAATAACCGCCGACAGCATGGGCGGCCATGCCGGGCTCCGCCTCTGCAGGCAAGGCTTTGCGCAAAACCACAGCGATCTCCGGCTCCAGCTGCGGCTGGATGAAGTCGCTCAACCGTACTTCGCCCTCAAGCAACATCGAGCGACGAATCTGCCCGTAGATTGGCTGCTGCAATCCCATTTGCACCTGCTTGGCAGGGCCGACGAGGCCGAGTTTGTAGCCGACGCAATCGGTCTGCGCTTGAAGGTGACGCTGGATGCGATAGGCGCCGGCAATATCCACGTTCCATTCGCGTGTGCGCCCCGGCATCGCAATGCGATTTCGCCGCGCGTTGGCGATGGCATCGGCCAAGGTTTGTTCAGCAGCGTTCAGATTCATGATTGAGTCCAAGAATGCGTCGATCGTGGTTTATCGAGTTTCGCCGAAAAAGTGCATCAGCAGCTCATGGAAACGTTGACTGTGCTCGATCTGTGTCCAGTGGCTGCACCGGCCAATAATATGCATCTCCACATTCTGCAGGCGATTCACCAAATAGTAGCTGGTTTCGACCGGCACGATCAAATCATCGCGACCGTGCACGAGCAACACCGGGTGCTCGATGCGGCGCAGCGTCGAATCGGGCACGATTAGGTCGTCGAGATGTTTTTGACGCGGGGGCAGGAACATCGCCGTAAAGGAGCGCCGCACTTCTTCTTTCATTGCCGCCGCGTAACGAATGCGCACGATCTCATCCAACCGCTCGCGCAGAAAGCCATCATCGTAGACGAACCAGCGGATCGCCTGGGCCAGCACCGCCGGCGAAGGATCGTCATAGAACCCCCACAGTCGATCCAGCTCCGGCGTAAGACGACAGGGCGCGCCGATAGCGCCCATCAGCACCACGCGCTCGAAGCGTTGGGGCGCCTCCATGAGCAGATGCAATGCCACCGCGCCGCCCATCGAGTTGCCGACAAGATGCGCCTTCTCAATGTTCAGTGCGTCGAGTAGCCCCAGCATTTGATCCACCCACAGACGCATCCACCCGCGCATACCGGTCGGCGCCGGCTCGGGGTGATGACTTTCGCCAAAGCCGATCAGATCGGGCGCAATACAATCCCAGCGATCGCTCAGCGCAGGGAGAGCAAGTTGCCAGTTCGACCAGCCGTTGGCGCCGGGTCCGGAGCCATGAATGAAGAGGATAGGCGTTGCACCTGCTTCCTCGCCCTGACGATGATAGTTGGTGACCTGTCCGCGAATCGTTATTTGTTTCGCCGATGACATAGGTTGCCTTTCACTGTTCTGAAAGTAGAGTCAATACAAAGCCGCAAAGATGTAAAGGAAAACCAGAGGGAGCCTGCTGATTACGCATCGGACGCAAGGCGGCCATATTGCCCCCGATAAAAGAGCAGCGGTCGGCCATCGCAGTGATGCAGATGCTCCACCTGGCCGATAAAGAGGGTGTGATCGCCGGCCGGATGCGCGTCGACGATGCGCGCAACTACATGGGCCAGTGCATCGGCCAGCAGAGGCGTCTCGCCGTGCCAGACGAACGTGGGCTGCAGCCCCTCGACCGGCCTGCCGCTGAAATGGCGGCTGTAATGCTCCTGCGCTTCGGTCAATTTGCTGACGCCATAGGTGCGACCGACGGCGAGAAGCTGGTGCATGCGCGCATTGCGGCCGATGGAGACCAACACCAACGGTGGCTCCAGCGATACGGAGAGAAAGGCGTTGGCGGTCATGCCGTGCACCTGTCCTTCCCAGGCTGTGGTGACGACGGTGACGCCTGTGGCGAAACAACCCATGGTCGTCCGAAAGAGACGCACATCGATCACGCTCGGCTGGGGGGCGATTTCAACGTTCATTTGAGAACTCCTTTGCAAACCATCACTTTTCAAACAAGCGATCGCCGACGACAGGCTGTCCGTTATTTCTGGCAAGCTCCAGCGCCACATCCAGGATCCAATCCTCCTGGCCGGCGACGGCCTGACGACGGCCCAACTCCACCAAAATCTCGCGCGCGTCGACGCCATATTGCTCGCCGGCGCGCTTGGCGTGCAGCAGGAAGGTCGAATAGACGCCGGCGTAGCCGATGGCGATGGCGTCGCGATCCGGGAAAGGCTGGAAGGGCATGATCGGCGCCACGATGTATTCGGCCGCATCCATCAGCGCAAAGACGTCCAGCCCGGGATTGATGCCCAGGCGGTCGAACACAGCCGCCAGCAGCTCTGTGGCGGCGTTGCCTGCACCGGCGCCCAATCCGCGCAGGCAGCCATCGATCTGATCGGCGCCTGCCTCCAGCGCGGCCAACGTATTGCCGATGGCCAGGCCGAGGTTGTTGTGCGCATGGAAACCGACCTGGATGGACAGCGCTTCCTTCAGCGCAGCCACGCGCGCAGCAGCTTCATGCGGCAACATGGCGCCCGCCGAATCCACAATGTAAACGCAGTCGGCGCCGTAGGACTCCATTAGCTTTGCCTGCTCCACCAGCGCCTGCGGTGGGCGAATATGCGCCATCATCAGAAAACCGACTGTCTCCAGCCCCAACTCTTTGGCCAACCCGAAATGTTGTTCGGAGATGTCCGCCTCCGTACATTGGGTGGCGATGCGCAGCACCTGCACCCCGCGCGCCGCCGCTTCTTTCATCTCCTTGCGCGTGCCGATGCCCGGCAGCATCAAGGCGGCGATGCGGGCGCGACCGGCAGTTTCACGGGCGGTTTCGATCAGGTCGAACTCGGATTCACGCGAAAAACCGTATTGCAACGACGAGCCGCCCAACCCGTCGCCGTGCGACACTTCAATCACCGGCACGCCTGCAGCATCTAGCGCCTGAACAATCGAGCGCACCTGCTCACGCGTGTATTGATGGCGCATGGGATGAGAGCCATCGCGTAAGGTGGTGTCGGTGATGCGGGGGGATTTCATACCATGACCTCCTTTTGGGATAGCAGGCGTTGTGCAAACAGCTCACCGACGCGCCGCGCTGAAGCCGTCATGATGTCCAGATTGCCGGCATAGGGCGGCAAGAAGTCGCCGGCGCCCTCCACCTCCAACAACATGATGACCACCGGCTGTTTCCCCCATGGCGTCTCTCGACGCTCAATCACGGGGCGATTCTTCAAGCGATAGCCGGGCACATATTGTTGCACTTCCGAGACCATTTGCTCCACAGAATCGATCACTGCTTTCTCGTCGAATGCACCCGACGGCGCAACGTAAACGGTGTTGCGCATCAAAATGGGCGGCTCGGCCGGGTTGAGGATGATGATCGCCTTCCCCTGCGCTGCGCCGCCGATGACCTCCAGCCCGCGCGCCGTGGTGAAGGTGAACTCGTCGATGTTCTGACGCGTGCCCGGCCCCGCCGACCGGCTGGCGACCGTGCTCACCATCTCAGCATAGCGAACCGGCGTCACGCGACGGACGGCGTAGACCAGCGGGATGGTAGCCTGCCCGCCGCAGGTGATCAGATTGACGTTGGGCGCATCGAGATGTTCGCCCAGATTCACCGGCGGCACGACGTATGGGCCGCGCGCGGCCGGCGTCAGATCGATGGCGATGCGTCCCGTCTCGCGCAGCGCCTTCGCGTGGCGCACGTGCGCTTTGGCGCTGGTGGCGTCGAAAACGATCCGAATCTCCGGCGCCTCCAGAATGGCGTCGAGGCCTGCATGGCTGGCGCCGACGCCCAGACTTCTGGCGCGCGCCAACCCCTCAGAGTGCGGATCGATGCCGGCCAGCATCACCAGCTCCATCGAACCCGGCTGTTTCAACAATTTGTACATTAAGTCGGTTCCGATATTGCCGGAACCGAGGATGGCGACCTTGACCTTGTCGGCTTGCATACAGGCTCCTTCTCGAAGTAGCCCAGACGCTCCGAGATGCGCTGCGCGCCCTCGACAATGGCGCGAGTGTATTGCATCTTGTGCATCTGAAAGCGATGCGTGGGCGTCGAAAAGCTGACGGCGGCCACTACCTGCCCTTCATAGTCCCGAATCGGCGCCGCCACGCAGCAGAGGCCGATGGAGACTTCCTCCAGATCGTAGGCGTACCCCTGCCGACGCACTCTCGAAAGCTCCTCGGCCAGCGCGTCAAGCGATGTGATCGTGTTGGGCGTAAATGGATGCAGCTCGCCGTCTCCCACCACGCGCAGCACTTCCTCCCACGGTCGATGAGCCAGGAGCACCTTACCGACGCCGGAGCAATGCGCAGGCAATCGCACGCCCACGCCCGAAAGCTCGACCTGCAACCCTTGTTGGCCGCGCAACTTTTCGAGATAGACTACGGCGCCGGACTCCAACACGGCCAGATGCATCGTCTCCCCCCAGCGCGTCACCATCTCCTGCATCACCGCGCGCGCCTCGTCGCGAAATTCGGTGGTTTTGAGCAGCGTCTGGCCCAACTCTAGCAGACGCCACCCCAGCCGGTAGCGGCCAGAGCCAACACGGCGCAGCAACCCATGTTCTGCCAGGCTGCTGAGCAGCTCTGAAACGCTGGATTTGGGCAATTCAAGCGCCTTCGCCATTTCACCCACCGTCCATTCCGGCTGGAGCGGCGTGAAGAGCGTCAACGCGCGCGCGGCTTTATGGAGCGTTCGCAACATCGAAAACCTCCCGACAAACCAGGACACCGGCGCTTGCCCCGCTATGTAAGACAATCGGTTCAGGGCGGAGTTCATTCCACCCTGGGGGATACGATGATTCTTGAATGACGGCGAGGGGCGAAATTTTAGTATACGCCTGTTGTCCGATTTTCACCAACAGCACGCGACGACGACTTCTCTACAGATTTTCCATTGATGGGACCGAAGCGACAGAGGGTGCAGCGATTTTCACCGCCCTCTGTCGCCTTCCTGTCATGCAGGCGTCATCTCTTTCTCTTCCACAAGCGGCGTCCCGTACAGGAAGAATTCGCCGGGCAGGTTGCCGCCGAACCAAACGATGCCGGCGGCCAGCGTCTCTTCCGTCCAGACGATCGGCTTCCAGGCCGGATCGAAGATCAGATAGCCTGGGTCGCCGAAAAGCTCCACGCGATTGCCGCCCGGCTCGTAGACGTACATGAACATGGCTTGGCTGATGCCATGTTTGCCGGGCCCCGCCTCGATGTAGATATCCTGTTCGCGAAAGACGTCGGCCAGATCGTTGAGATTTTGTGGATAGCCGTACCAGTAGCAGACGTGATGGAGACGCCCGCGCGCACCCTTGCCATCGCGCATCAGCGCAACTTCATGCACCAAGGGTGAGACGCTAAGCCAGCAGCCGGCTTCCACGCCATTGTTGAGAACAATGTGCTCGCGCAGGCGGAAGCCCAGGCGCTCCATCATGAAGTTCTTGTTGGGCGTGACGTCCGAAGCGAGCAGGTTGACATGATCGAGCCTGCGCACCGGCACGCCGCGCAACGGACGCTTCTGCGGCCGGTTTAGCAGGGGCGTCTTCTGGTCTGCCGTCGGTTCGTAATATTCCACCTCCCACAGAATCTCCATTCGATGGCCGTCCGGTGTGGTGAACTGGTACGCAGGGCCGTGACCGAGGTCGCCGTCCATCCATCCCTTGCCGAAGCCGGAGTCTTCCAACGCTTTCACGCGTCGCTCCAACGCCTGCGGCGAGCTGGCGCGCCACGCCACATGCCCCAGCCCCGACTCCTTCGCCTCGGTGATTTTGAGTGTGTGGTGATACCAGTCCTCATACGCACGCAGGTAGACCGATTGCCCATCCTGCGTGGTGACCTCCATGCCCAAGAGATCCCGGAAGAACCAGAGTGTCTTGTCGGGTTTGGGCGTCAAAATTTCGACATGCGCCAGTTGATGTGTGTCAAAGATCGGTTCAGACATGATTGCCTCCTCCTGGAATCAAAAAACAACAGAGCAAAGCGCCTGAAAAACTAACGATTGTTGAGTACCATACTCACGTCGTCGGGGTTGATCAGGTCGGGCGCAGTCCAGCCGTCCAGGTCATATTCGGCCATGCACTTCTCGGCGAAGGCCTTCAACCGATCGGCCACGCCCATCGCCATCGCTGCGCCGAGCGTCTCGATGCGGATGTTCTCGTGATTGCCGGCATAGTTGCGTTCGTAAAGTTCATGGCGACCGCCGAACTCTGTGCCCATGGCGTCCCAGAGCAGCTTCATCAGTTTGATGCGGTCATGCGCACTGTAGCCGTTTGAGCCGCGCACGAATTTATCCAGATAGCTGCGCACCTCCGGATTCTTCAGGTCGGAGGCGTGGGAAGGGAGATAAATGAGCGCGCTCGCCACGTCCTTCTCGATCAAGTCTTTGACCTTGACGTAAGCGTCCGGCGCCATCACGCGATAGGCGAAGGCGGCTTCCAGATTGGGCAGCAGATAGCCATCCACCCAGGGCATAGGATTGCGCACCATCGCCTCGGTGAGCTGCCAGAAGAGGTTGCGATAGGTGACGATCTCGCCCAGCCGCGCTTGTACCCCGCGGAATTCGGCGACGCCGGTCGCCTCCACCGCTTTCAACATCAGGCCGGTGATGAAGTCCAGCTTGACGGCGAAGCGCGTGCCACCATGCAACGGGAAGCGATGACCGAAGCCGGAAAGTGGGAAAAAGGTGTTGGTCTTCTCCACGTCGCCGTAGACGAAGACGTTCTCCCAGGGAATGAGCACGTTGTCGAAGATCAGGATCGAGTCGTTTTCGTCCAGCCGGCTGGAGAGCGGATAGTCGAAGGGGCTGCCGGCCACCGCCGCGTTGTACTCGTAGGAGGTGCGGGCGATCAGCTTGACGCCGGGTGAATTCATGGGCACGGCAAAGATGAGCGCAAAACGCTTCTCTTTGATGGGCAACGGGCCGTAGTGGGCGATAAAGTTGACGTGCGTCAGGGCGCTGCCCGTCGCTACCACTTTTGCGCCGGAGACGATCAGGCCGGCGTCGGTCTCCTTTTCGACATGCATATAGACGTCGCCGACCTCGTCCGGAGGCCGGTTGCGGTCCACGGGGGGATTGACGATGGCGTGGTTCCAGTAAATGAGCGCTTCTTGCGTCCTGCGATACCAGCGGCGGGCGTTTTCCTGGTAGGGCGCGTAGAATTCGGCATTGGCACCCAGCGTGCCGGTGAAGGCTGCCTTATAGTCGGGCGCCCGGCCCATCCAGCCGTACACGGCGCGTTGCAGCTCGGCAATGGTGTCGCGCGCTCTGACAAGCTCTTCCACCGTGCGCGAGCCGGCGAAGAAGGGATGTGTCCACCCTCCGCTGCCGGTGTCGGTCGGCTGCGTCCACTTCCAGTTCTCCGGCCCGCCGCGCGCTGCATCTTCTGCATGCAGCTCATGGAGACGGTCGTACCAGCGCGCCACCATGCGCGCCGAATTGCGAAAGGCGGGGTGCGTGGTGATGTCTTTGACTCGTTCGCCCTGAAAATAGACGACCCGTTCGTCGCGCAGGCTCTCCAGATATTCGCGCCCATTCATAGGGCGTGCAGCGGCGATAGACGTCTCCAGGGCTGGGGCGCGTACTGCCACAGTCATACGCAAGACCTCCTTGTTGAAAACAGGCTCCGAAAGCGATGGCGGTCAAATGCTCAACTGAGTTGCGGTGAAGCCATCATATCGGATCAAAGAGGAAGGCGTCGATAGAAGAATTCGGAATATCCGAACAGAGGGCAATTTTTCCACCAACTTCGAGAAAACTTCGACAAAGGCCTCGGCCTTCGGTGCCCACATTCGAGCGTCGCCTCTGACGTGACGCAGCGGTCTCACGACCTGTCCGACTGGAGGCCAAACCTGCGATAGTATCCGGTTTGCTTCGATTCGTCAGATGTCAGGGAGCCTGGCGAAAGAAAGATTTTAGCCGGAGCGACGAGAGAGAATGTCGAGGAGCGTGCGGGCGAAGCGCCGAAGTGCCTTGCTCCGCCCGCCCCTTTTTGTGATTAAAATTAAAGAAGCGCAAAGATTTCTGCTCGAGACTTACGCCGCTTCTTCGGCCGCAGCCGCCTGCGCCTTGGCGGCCTGGCGAGCCTCGGCGGCAGCCCAGTCCTCACCCTCGCGCACGACGCCGACCTGGAAGGTGGCCGCCACGTCCGGCATCAGGCGGATGGAGACGGTGTGGATGCCCAGCTCGCGTATGTTATGATCCAGCTCGATGCGCCGGCGGTCTACCTCAAAGCCGAGCTCCTGAGACAGTTTTTCGGCGATGTCCGCCGTAGTGATGGAGCCGTAGAGACGGTCGTTCTCGCCGGCGTTGGCGGTGAAGAGCAGCCGTTTGCCCATGATCATTTGCGCCTGTGCCTCGGCGTTGGCACGCTCACGTGCGCGGCGCCGCAGCGCAGCCGCTTTGATTTCCTCCGCTTGTTTTAACGCGCCCCGCGTGGCCAGCACGGCCAATCCACGCGGCATCAAATAGTTGCGGGCGTAGCCGCCCGCCACGCTGTACACTTCCCCGGCGTTTCCCAGCTCGGGGACGTCCTTGATCAGCAACACTTTGACACGCGCCATACAAATCTCTCCTTTTTTCACAAGCGTATCACACAGATACGTGGTTCGCAGCCCAATGAAGCTTAACAAATCCATCCGGTAATCTATAGGCGCTGCTCTTGGCTTCGCTTCCTTGTCTCATTCAAAACCTTGCGATGTGCCAAGGCCGTGCGGTTTCCCGCCGCATCCACAATTCCAGAGTGTCTTTGTTAAAAACCATTAGACTGCTATTGCTTCAAACCGCTATTGTTTCAACATGTCAGGCGCCGAAACGCAGACAGAGCTTTATCTTAGCAAATGAAGTTCCCTTAGGCGAAATTTGGATACGCAGTTTACGATTCATTTCCGACAACGATTTCATGCTATACTGCACCGCGTATCATGGGTGATAACCGGCTTCAATGCTTTTGGAAACAGAATTATCTGCGACGCTGCGCAGCGAGGCTTCTTGTGTTGCCAGAATCCGTCGACACTGCGACTCCTGCATCCCGTTTCTCTCACCCCGGTTCCATCGAGCAGGAAAAACCGCTTCACCGGCACAAGAAGCCGGCGGCGGTCATGGCTGCATTGCTATTGATGTTGTCAACGTTAGGCTGCGCCTTTGTGGACCTGCTGGCGCCCCCGACGCCGACGCCCGTGCCCACGCGCACCCTGGCGCCGACCTTCACACCAACGCCTGAAGCGCTGCTGCCGCTGGTCGTCGTCACACCCCCGCGCAACGGCACGCCCGGCGTGATCGTGATCCAACCGACGCTCGACGCCGATCGCATCGTGATTGCGATTCCGCCCACCGACACGCCGACGCCGCCCCCAACGGAAACGCCGACGCCGACGGCGACGCTTTCACCGCTGGAACAGACGGCCACCGCTGTCTTTCTCGAAGCGCAGTTGACTGCACTGGCGCAGCCTGGAGCCGCTCCCATCTTTTTGCCGACGCCGACAGAGACCCCCACCCCTGGCCCAACGCCGACGCCGTTCATCATCGTCGAAAGCGGCTTCGTTGCCCTGCGCACCGGGCCAGGCGTCCAATATCCGTTGGTGGCGCAGCTGGGCCCTGGCATCCCGATCGCCATCATCGGCCGCAACACCGAAGGGACATGGTTTGAGGTCTGCTGCGTCAACGGCGTCTCGGTTTGGGTGGCGGCCACGCACGTGCGCGTTGTCAACGAGACACAACAGGTGGCGCTGGTGGTGGCGCAGCCGCCGCCCACCTTCACCCCTACCTTTACGCCCACCGAGACGCCGACGGTGACGCCGACGCCGACCGCAACGCCCTACCCGTTCGAGCGCGCCATCGGCCCCCAGTTCTTCCCGACCGAAAACCAGTTCCTGACCATTTGGGCCTATTTCTTTGTGGGAACGTTGAACGATCCGAATCGGCCGGAGGAACCCGCCGAAGGCTATTTCTTGGACGTGCGCTTTCGCGGCGTGGAGCGTCCCAACACCCGAGGCGAACGCCCTAGCTCCAATGTCGTAGAGTTCAGTGCGCCGCCGGGCGCAGGCAACCGCGTGAAATACAATTATAAGTATGAATATATGCCTCCTTTGCAACCGACGCCGGCCCCCGGTGAAATTGCCACCCCGCGGCCGTGCGAGCTTTTGGGACAGGGGCCTTGGCAAGTTTGGGTGCGTGATGGCGCCGGCAATCAGCTTTCCGACGTTGTAGAATTTT
>JANWYX010000256.1 GCA_025055055.1 Caldilinea sp.
GAATGCCGTCGAAGCAGTGAAGTTGCCGCAAGAAGTGATCGATGCGATCGTCTCCCATGCACAAGAGGGCAAGCCGGAGGAAGTCTGCGGCATTGTGCGCGGGCGAGGGATGACGGCGTTCGAGGCGGTGCGCGGGCACAACATCGCCGACGACCGCATTGAGAACTACGAGATCGATCCACAGACGCTGCTCATGCAGTTCGCCTTCGAGGACGCCGGCGACGAGATGATGGCCATCTACCACTCACATCCGGTCTCCGTGGCCTACCCTTCGGCGACCGACGCCTGGAACGCACATTACCCGGAGTGCATCTATCTGATCTGTTCGCTGGAGTTCGACGACGCTCCGGTGTTGCGCGCCTTTCGCATGACGCCCCACTGGATCGATCTCGACCTGGCGCAGCTGCGTCGCGAGCTGCCCTTTCACGAGGTGCGTCCGAACCTGCATGCCTATTTTCAGCCCGCAGATCGACCTGCGCCGACGATTCTGGCGCCTCTGCTCGAGCTGATTGCGCCGCCCTTTTACATCGACTTCTACACCGACGCCGCCGGAGAGATCGTCGATAGTCGCGTGGTTTCGATCGTTGAGCATCCGATCGAGGTGATTCAAAAAGAGGTGATTGCATGAAGCCGTCATCGAATGGCTTGCAGGGTGAACCTCACCGGCACGAGGTCGCCATCATCGGCGCCGGTCCGATCGGCATTGAGTTGGCGGTCTGTCTGAAGCGCGCCGGCGTCGAGTATATTCACTTCGACGCACGCCAGATCGGCTATACAATGACCTGGTGGCCTCGCAACACGCACTTTTTCAGCACGACCGAGCGGCTGGCGATCGCCGGCATCCCCATCCAGAACAATCATCAGCAGCGCATCACAGGCGAGGAATATGTGGCGTACTTGCGCGGTGTGGTTGAGCAATTCGACCTGCACATTCACACCTATGAACCCGTGATCGCTTTGGCGCGACGTGAAGATGGCTTCGAGATTGCGACGGCGCCGCTGGCGGGCGCGCGGCGTCACCGCGCAAAGCGCGTCGTGTTGGCGATCGGCGACATGCACTTTCCCCATCGGCTCAATATTCCCGGCGAAGATCTGCCACACGTCTCGCATTACTTTCGCGATCCACATGACTACTTCCGCAGGCGGCTACTGATCGTAGGCGGCAAAAATTCTGCGGTCGAGGCTGCGCTGCGCTGTTGGCGCGTCGGCGCCGAGGTGACCATCAGCTACCGTCGCCCCTGGTTCGACGAGCAACGCGTCAAACACTGGCTGATGCCCGATCTGAAGGCGCAGATCGAGGCAGGGACGATTCGCTTTCTCCCCTCGACGACGCCGGTCGAGATCACGCACACGCATGTAGCATTGGCGCCGACGCTCGATGGTCAACCCATCCCCGGCGCAGCGCCGATCTTGCACGAGACTGATTTCGTATTGCTGGCGACCGGCTTTCGCGGCGATCAGTCGCTGCTGGAGATGGCCGGCGTCGAACTGGTGGGGGAAAACCGCGTGCCCGTTTACAATCCCGACACCATGGAGACGAATGTGCCGGGATTGTATCTGGCCGGCACGGTGGCGGCGGGCGTTCAACAGCGTTACGTGCTCTTCATCGAGAACAGCCACGAACACGTCGGCAAGATTACGCGCGCTATCACCGGTGTGTGGCCGGCGGTGTTGGGCGACGTGCGCGGGCGCAGTTATGATCTCAAGTTAGAGGAGATTGAAGCAAACTGACAACGCCATCCTCAACACAACGCGCCACATTTTACACGGAGGAAGACTATGAGTGCGCCTTCCATTTGCGTCGTCGGTTCCATCAACCTGGATATGAATGCCTACGTGGAACGTTTCCCTCGTCCGGGTGAGACGCTCCATGGCCGCCGTTTTACGACCGGCTACGGCGGCAAGGGAGCCAATCAGGCCGTCATGGCCGCGCGCTTAGGTGCAAAGGTGAGCATGGTCGGCCGCGTCGGCGATGACATCTTTGGCCGGGATATGCGCCGCAATCTGGAAAGTGAGGGGATCCGCACCGACTTCGTGCGAGAGAGCCAAGGCGTTTCCTCCGGCGTGGCGCTCATCACGATCGATGAACATGGTCAAAATCAGATCATCGTGATCTCCGGCGCCAATGGGTTGGTCACCTCGGCCGACGTTGAGGAAGCCGGAAATGCGATCGCCGGCGCGCAGGTGTTGCTTTGCCAGATGGAAGTGCCGATGGAGGCGAACGTGGCGGCTCTGCGCATTGCGCGGGGCGCAGGAGTGACCACGATCTTTAACTCGGCGCCGGTGAGTAGCGAAGTGCCGGAGGAGGTCTATCAACTCTCCGACATTTTCTGCCCCAACGAGAGCGAGGCGGAGCTTCTGACCGGCATTCCTGTGCATACGCTCGACGATGCGCGACTGGCGGCTTCGATTATTCTGAAGCGAGGCGCGCGCGCGGCGCTGATCACGCTGGGTGCACAGGGCTGCCTGTACGTCGCCGCCGATCGAGACGTGCACGTTCCGGCCCCCAAAGTGACGGCAGTTGACACCACCGGCGCCGGCGATGCCTTTGTAGGCAGCCTGGCCTATTTCCTGGGTGTAGGGCTGCCAGCGCTCGACGCCATTGCGCGTGCCAATGCCATCGCAGCCATCAGCGTGCAACGTCCGGGCACGCAGGCAAGCTACCCTCGTCGGGCGGACTTGCCGGAAACGCTCCGTTAAACCGAATTCCGCCGGGTTTGCATCGGATGTGCAACGGCGGCGCATC
>JANWYX010000289.1 GCA_025055055.1 Caldilinea sp.
CCCTTTTTACCGACGGTGACGACCGAGACATCTGCGCCAGCCGCGCGCTTTTCGCGCATCAGCTGCGCGTTGCGGCGGATGACGTTGGCGTTGAAGCCGCCCGCCAGGCCGCGGTCGGCTGTGATGAGCAGAATGCCGCAGCGCTTCACCGGCCGGGGATGAATCAGTGGGTTGAGTTCATTCTCCGTGCTGGTGAGGCGCGCAATGTAGCTCAACACCTCGCGCGCCTGTCGTGCATAGGGACGCGTTGCAAGCACCTGTTGCTGCGCTTTGCGCATCTTGGCGGCGGAGACAGCCTCCATCGCCTTTGTAACCTGTGCAATATTTCTGACCGACCGAATGCGACGTCGGATTTCACGCGTTAAGTTCGCCAAGGTGATTCTTCCTTGTTACAACGCCTGTTATGGCTGCGGTGGCTGCCACGAAGCATTGAAATCGTCGATCGCCACGCTCAACGCATCGATGATCTCCGGCGACAGGTCCTGAGTGCGCAGAATCGACTGTCCGATCTCCGGATGATTGGCGTCCATGTAGGCGTGCATGGCCGCTTCCCACTGCTTGACATACTGAACGGGTATTTTGTCCAACTTGCCGGCGCCGGCTGCCCACAGACTCATCACCTGTTTATCGAGCGCCATCGGCACATACTGTCCCTGTTTGAGCAGCTCCGTCAACCGACGACCGCGATCGAGCTGACGCTGCGTGGCCGGGTCGAGGTCTGAGCCGAATTGGGCAAACGCCGCCAGCTCGCGATATTGGCTCAGCTCCAGCTTCAGACGGCCGGCGACCTTCTTCATCGCTTTGGTCTGGGCAGCGCCGCCGACGCGGCTCACCGAGATGCCGACATTCAATGCCGGGCGGATGCCTGCATAGAAGAGGTCGGATTCCAGAAAGATCTGGCCGTCGGTGATCGAAATCACGTTAGTCGGGATATACGCCGACACATCGCCTGCCTGCGTCTCGATCACGGGCAGCGCGGTCAAGCTGCCGCCGCCAAACTCATCGGCCAGGCGCGCTGCGCGTTCGAGCAGGCGGCTGTGCAGGTAGAAGACATCACCGGGATAGGCCTCGCGTCCCGGAGGGCGGCGCAGCAGCAGCGAGACCTGGCGATAGGCCTGGGCATGTTTGGAGAGATCGTCGTAGACGATCAGTGCGTCGCGCCCCTGCTCCATGAATTCCTCGCCGATGGCGCAGCCTGCAAAAGGCGCCAGATATTGCAGCGCAGCGGGGTCGGAGGCCGAGGCGCTCACGACGATCGTGTACTCCATTGCGCCGTACTTTTCAAGCGTGCCCACCACTTGAGCCACCGAAGACTGCTTCTGGCCGATCGCCACGTAGATGCAGATCAGGTCTTTGCCCTTCTGGTTGATGATGGTGTCCAGCGCGATGGCGGTTTTGCCCGTCTGCCGGTCGCCGATGATCAGCTCGCGCTGGCCGCGGCCGATCGGGATCAAGGCGTCAATAGCGGTGATACCGGTCGCCACCGGCGTGTTCACCGGTTGCCGTTTGATGACACCAGGGGCGATACGCTCCACCGGGCGATATTTGTCCGACTTGATCGGTCCTTTGCCGTCGATCGGCTGACCGACAGCGTTGATCACGCGGCCGATCATGGCGTCGCCGACGGGCACCGAGGCGATGCGACCGGTGCGCCGCACGAGGTCGCCTTCCTCGATATGCTGATACTCGCCCATGATGATGATACCGACATTTTCGGCGGTCAGGTTGAGGGCGATGCCGAGGGTGCCAGTCTTGGGAAACTCCACCAGCTCGCTGGCCATGACGTTGGTCAGGCCGGTGGCCAGCGCAATGCCGTCGCCGACTTCGTAGACTTCGCCGACGTCAATCTGGCTAGGCGCTGGTGTGTAGTTGAGGATCTGTTGTTTTAACAACGCTGTGATATCATCGATGCGCACAGCCATTTGAATCATCTCCTCCTATTAACGAACCACCGACACAATCGACTCGCGCAAAGCCGCCAAACGGGAAGCGATCGAGTTGTCGATCAGCCGGTCGCCCACGCGCACACGCAGTCCCCCCATCAACGACGGGTCTACGCTGAAGCTAAAAATCAATCCGGGACCGTATTCCTCGGTCAGCCGTTTGCGTAGCTGCTCTTTTTCGTCCTCGGTCAGCTCGACGGCGCTGGTGACCTCCACCTTGATGGCCTCCGCCTTGCCGGAGCCGACCTGGGCAACGCGCGTGGCTACATCTTCCACCAGGTTAAGATCGCCGGCGTCGGCCATTACTTTCACCAAATTGACGATCTCCACCGGCGTGTCGGCGGGCAGCGCTTTTTCGAGAGCGGCCGCCTTTTCGGCGCTGCTCTTGCTGCTGTCCGCAAGGGAGGCAATCAGCTTCTCATCGGACAGGGCCTGTTGCACCTGCTCGAAGGCCTGCCGCCAGCGTTCCAGCTGCGCCAGCCAAAGCGCCTGTGCGTAGCGGTTCACCCGCTCCTGCTTGCTGCTCATTTGCCCTTACCCCCGGCGTTCGCCAGAAATTCCGCCACGAAGCGCTGCTGTTCGGCCCTGTTGGCCAGCTCGCGGCCGAGCAATTTCTCCGTAGCCATGATGGCCAGGTCGGCGATCTGCTTGTTGGCCTCCGCCAGCGCTGTCTCGATCTGTCTGGCAGCCTCCGCCTGCGCCTTCATGCGGATCTCGGTGGCCTCTTGCTCGGCGCGGCTGCGAATTTCCTGCGCAATCCGCTCTGCATCGCGCGTAGCTTGGGCACGAATTTCCTGCGCCTCGCGGCGCGCCTGCTCCAAGATTTTGGCTTTCTCCTGCTCGGCCTCGCGTGCGGCGGCGCTGACGCGCTCTGCATCTTTCATGCTCTGGGCGATGCGCTCTTTGCGTGCGTTGAGCATGTTGAGCACCGGCCGATAGAGAAACAAGCGCAGCAACACGATCAACAACAGGAAGTTGACGATCTGCGCCAGTAGCAGAGACCATTCAATTCCAAGTGCGTCCACGATTTGCCTCCTTCTTCACCTTGCGATCACATCGGCCCGGAGCTCTGTAATCGCTGCGCCTGGACTTAGACGAATTTGAGCAACAGCGCAATCACCAGAGCAAAAATACCGATGGACTCAGCGAAAGCGATCGCCAAAATCATGTTCGTCTGCACCGTGCCGGCGGCCTCCGGATTGCGCCCCATGGCCTCCATGGCCTTTGAGCCGATCAGACCGATGCCAATGCCGGGCCCGATTGCGCCCAAACCCATCGCCAACGCTGCGCCAAGCTGTTTCATCGCATCGATATCCATTTTGCAAACTCCTTTTTATGAAATGACGTAAGCTACAAAAACCTGTATTAATGATGTTCGTCGTGGCTACCGTGGCTGATGGTCGCCATGTGAAAGAACACCAGGGCTAACATCATGAAAACCAACGCCTGCACAAAGCCGACGAACAATTCTAACACATAGAAGGGTACCGGCAACAGGAAGGCGATCAAGAAAGCCATCGTCGCCAACACGATTTCGCCCGCAAAGACATTGCCGAAGAGACGAAAGCCGAAGGCGATCACACGGGAGAACTCCGACACCAGCTCGAGGATGCCGACGAAACCGTTGATGCCCTTCATAAAGGGATTCGGGCCGCTAAAGTTGAAAAATTTACGGAAGTAGCTGCCGCCCAGGAAGCGCACACCCCAAATCTGCACCATCACCATGGTCGAGATCGCCAGGGCGAAGGTGACGTTCAGGTCGGCACTCGGCGCGCGGAAGAGTGGGATGAACTTGCCGTGCTCGCCTTCGGCCGCAGCCGGCGCCTTCTGCGCGCTCTCTAGCGGCGCCAACACGATGCTGCCCCCCACCATCGCCAGCTGATTGTCGAAGAGACGAGCGGAGTCGCCATCCAACGCCGTCGCATGCGCATCGTGCTTGTCGGTCGGATGATAGAACCCGATGCTGCCGACGCCGGGAAGCATTCCGGACCAGTTGCTGATGATGACAAACAAGAAAATCGTCGCCACCCAGGGGAAGAACTTCGAAGCATTCTTGCCTGCGACGCTTTCGGCCAAGCCGTACAGCGCTTCGATGATCGCCTCCATAAAGTTTTGAAAAGCGCCGGGAATCTCTTTCAGGTTAAAGCGCACGGCCAGCGCCAGAAGGATGAGGACGATATCGACAATGATCGTTGTCAGGACGGAGTTGGTAAACCATTTGGGGCCTGTGGAAAAAATCGGCTCGCCGGATAGAGCGACATGGGGAGGGGGCACAGGAGCAATAAACCGAATCAAGATGCTGGCTGCAAGCAACCCAACGATTACGCTCGTCCAAATCTTGCGCTGTTGGGTGCCCCACAAAAAAGCGACGATTTTTTTGCGCATGATGCAAAATGCTCCTTTGATAACAGGCGTAAGCCGACAATTCGGCTGGCGTCAGAATAACAAAGTAAAATCGGTTTTCAATGGCGTGTAATGCACGTTTTCAGTCTTGCTCCGCTTCATCGGCAGCGGACAATTCTGCATTGCCGGGATCGGCGTCCACCTCTGATTCGACAGGCGCAACGATTTCGATGATTTTCTCGAATTCGAGCAGCGCCGTGCGCATGACGACCACGGTTGTGGCCGGGATGCAGATCAGGCTGACGACGAGTGTCAACCAGGATGCAGTTCCGAGGATTTGATCCAACGCAATTGCTGCGAGCGTCGGCGCAATCAACAGCAACAAGATATATTTGGTCAGTCGTCGCCAGTCGATGCGCATGGACGATGGAAGCGTTTGACGCCCGTCGAGATGCATCTCATTTCGTCCGTCTTCGACCCTCAAGTTTCGCTTAGCGTGGCGACCGTACTACACGCACATGATTGCAGCAGTGTAACCGAGGTCAACAGTATGATGCAATTCATACTGCACGCATTCATTCGCAAGTTTGCAAGACCAAAGAAGCACGCTGTTTTCTATCGTTAAACAGTGGCGATTATAGCAAGCGACGATTGCTTAGCGCAAATTTTCACATGGTTTTTGACCATTTGTCCGATAAAGACCGTTGCTTCGCCGCTTTTGGCATCCCGGCGCAGCTTCATGCGAAGGCGTCGTAGAGCGAGTGGAGCCGCAAGGCGCGCTCCACCTGGGCAAGCGTCCATCCTGGCGGCAGCGGCGTAGTGACGATGCGTTGGCGCCCCGCCGGCAGGTCGAAATAGTTGTCGCTGAAGACAGCGTCGAGGCCATCCAAAGCGATCTCGACGAAGCGCGCCAGCGTGTCGCTCGTCAACGCAATGACAAGCTGTCCATGTTGCTCGGAGATCGCTGCGTTCAGCGTCGGTTTGCGCAATTCCAGATGTTTCGTCGGTGCGAAGGTGGCGATGTTGCATGCAACAAGCTCCTCGTTGCGCCAGAGTTCGGCCACAAAGAGGAGGCGTCGTCGATTCTCGTCATTGACTTCTGCGTCAAAGTTCAGCTCGAACACCGGCGTGTTGGCAAGCGGGGCAGCCTGCACCGTCTGCTCTCCACTGCGAATGACTGCGCCCTCGAGCGTTTCCAATGTCCAGCGCACGACGCCCGTCCAGGGTTGGCGCAGATCGCTGGTGACATGCACCGCCATGTGCGTTCCTTCATCCTCGATGGAAAGCAGCACGGGGGCGTAGAAGCGCCGCGCAGCATAATGCAACGCCTTCCAACGTCCGAAGTAATCCAGACTTGACCAGGAAGCCACCGGCCAGCAGTCGTTGAGTTGCCAATAAAGCGTCCCGCTGACGCGCTCTCTATGGCGGCGCCAATGCTCGACGCCGTAGCGAATGCCTTCCGCCTGAAGCACCAGACTCGTATACACCAGCGATGGAAAATCTTTGGGCATGCGGTAATTGTCGGTCATCTGAGCGATGATGAGTCCATTGCCGGCGGCGTTCTTCTGATGATGCTCCATAATATAAGATGTCATGTTCCAGTCCGGCTCTTCGGCATACGTGCGGATCGTCGCCAGCGGCGGCAGCGCCTGGAAGCCGAACTCGCTCATGAAACGCGGGAATTGCTCGCGATAGGCGGTAAAGGGCTTGCGGCCGTGCCAGACTTCCCAGTAGTGAGCGTCTCCTTGGCGCTGTCCGTTGACGTCATGGAAGGGTGTGTTGGAGGAGGGCGAGCTGGGCCAGTAGGGTCGATCCGGGTCCAACGCTGCCAACCAGCCGGGCAAAGTGACGTGGAAGAAGCGGTCGTATGCGTCGCGCAGTGTGCGCCAATCCGGCAGCAAGGGCAAATTGTTGATGGCATCCAGCAGCATCTGGACGCGCCACTCGCGCTCGGCCATCTTGGCGAGCGCAGCGCGCTGCTCCGGCGTCAGGTCAGGCTCGGCCCAGCCCCACATTTCCCAACCCCACTCCATCTCGTTGTTGCCACACCAGAGGGCCAGGCTGGCGCGATGGCGCAGACGACGCACATTGTCGATGATTTCCCAATGTACGTCGTTGACGAAGTCGGCGCGGTCGAGAGGGTAAATGCTGCACGAGAAAATGCAATCCTGCCAGACGAGGATGCCGTAGCGGTCGCATAGATCATAGAAGGCGTCCTCCTCATAGAAGCCGCCGCCCCAGACGCGCAGCATGTTCTGATGAGTGGCGGCGGCGTCGCGGATCAACTGTTCAAGAGAGGCGCCCGGGCCTTTGCCCTCCAGCAGACGGGTTGGGAAGGAATCGGCCGGAATCCAATTCGAGCCTTTGGCAAAGATCGGGACGCCGTTGACAACGAAGGTGAAGGATTTGCCCCATGGATCCGGCTCCTGGCGCAGCTCGATCGTGCGCAATCCGATCTGGAAGCGGCGCGCATCGACGACGGCGCCCCTCTGCTCCAGAAAAACTTCGACCTCGTACAGAGGCTGGTCGCCGTAGCCATTGGGCCACCAGAGCTGTGGATTTTCGATCGCCACGGCGGCGGTTGCGCTCCGCTCATGCACCGGTGCGGTCGCCTTCCAGACGTCATGCCCGTCCGGCGACACAACGCGCAGGATCAGGTTGAGCGGCGCTTCATTCCATCGTTCAACGGCGACGGCTGCGGAAACCGTTACATTGCGTTCGCCGTGCTTTTGACGCAAGTGCACATCTTCAAAGCGGGCGGTGCTACGGCCTTCCAGCCGAATTTCCTTCCAGACGCCGATAGGCGGCAGTTGTGGCCCCCAATCCCAGCCAAACTGACAAGGCGCTTTGCGCAGATGCGGACTGCCCTCGATGGCCTGAGGCACGCCTTTCAGCGGTCGCTTCGCTTGTTCGGCCAGAACAAACTTGACCGGAGAGCGGAAACGGATGAGCAGCTCGTTCTCACCGAGGCGCAGCAAGTGTTTGATCTCCCATACATAGCGACGATACATGTTGTTGGCGGCGCCCACCACCTGCCCATTGAGCCAGACTTCGGCGAGGGTGTCCAGCCCTTCGCAGACCAGAAAAACTTTCTCCTCGGCCAGCACGGCGTCGGCGGGCGCAAAGCGGCAGCAGTACTCCCAGTCTTGCTCGGCCACCCAGGCGACTTTTTTCTCGTTGTCGCCGACAAAGGGATCGGGAATTCGTCCCAACGCCAGCAGATCGGTGTGCACGCCGCCGGGCACGGTCGCCGGCAGCCATTCGGCGGAGCCGGCCTGGCGAAATTGCCATCGGCCGGAGAGAGATTGAACGTTCATTTTGGGTTCCTTTCATTTTTTTGAGTTGAAGGCGCAAGCCTTTTTCGGCGCACGGGCGCAGAGAGGATGAAGCAAAATTTAAACGGTCTGCGCTCCATGCATCCTTGCGTTTCTGCGTTTTATGTTCGGTTACACACAGTTAAGGTGCCCCATAGAGACGCAAATCGACGCCGTAAAACAAGCGCCGATCGAGCAGTCTGAACGTCTCCTCCAGAGCGCGCGGAATCAGTTTCTGCGGATCGGTGTACCAGTCGTGGCTGTAAACCAGCCAGACGCGCTTGCGGTTCTGCACCAACGATCGCAGCCTCGGCAGATCTGCTTCCATCATTTTAGGCTCTAACACGCCGCGATCAAAAAGATCAACCGGGACACCTCGGCGCTCGGTTGGAAGATTGTATGCTTTGTAGTAAAAATCAAACGGGATCTGTACCCACGTGGCGTTAAACAAAATCAAGTCGCCATCCTGCACATGCCGGGCCACATAGGCTGCGGCTTCTCGCCATTGCTCTTTCTGAAAGTTGTCGTAGTATTCCCGCAGCGATGCGCTCTGAATCATTGCCAGCACCACCACCCCTATCAAGAAGATAGAAGAGCGGAAGCGCAGCTGCATCAACCCGAACGCCAGCAAAAGATACAGCGGAATCGTCGTCCAGATGAGCGTGCGGTCATAGAAGATCGGCCGACGCAGGCTGACCAACCATTCGCCGATGAAGGGCGTGAGGAGAAGGGTGAGCATAAAAAACGCAATCGTGGGTCGTCTGCGCAGATGATTGAACCCCAGCGCAATCAACAGGGCATAGACGCTCCACACCGAGACGCCTGCAATGCCATGGTGCGGCCAGAACGCCGAAAGCAAATTTTGCATCGCCCCTATCACCGTCCACAAAGTTGGCGCAGGAATCCAAAACTCGGCATAAACGCCGATGCTCTGGATCACGAAGGGCGCCAGCCAGGGACTCCAGAGCAGAAAGGCGCCTGCTTGGGCAATAACCCAGTTGGAGAGCGACGGAGGGGAAAACGAAGGAAGTGAGGCGAAGAGCGCCGTAGAGTTGTAAGGGGATGAAGGGACGATGGAGGCACCGGATCGAAGAGGGAGGGCTTGCGCGCTTGTTTTTTTAGAAGTGTTGGCGCTAGAATCACGAGAAAATTTCTTTTGCAGCATCCATCCAACCACGAAGAGGTTGACTGCAACCGGAAAGAAGACGGCAGTGTTGTGTGTCAGAACGGTAAGCGTAGTGAACAGCATGTAGGCGAGCCAGGCTAAATCGGTGCGGATAGCGCCGAGAGCCACTTTGTGCTTGTGTCGGGAATTCACCTGTTTTTGCGCAGATGCTACTCGCCGGTTTTGGAAAAACTCCGCAAGTTGTCGTCCTATCGGAGCCGACGAAGTGTGCGGCTCGGTGAAGAGATAGACGAGCGCCAACGTCGCCAGGCCGGCGTTGAGCATGAGCAACGTATACATGCGCGCCTCCTGAGCGAAGCGCACGTGAAACGGCGAAATCGCCAAAATGAACGCGGCGACCAGCCCGACAACGTTCCCAGAGAGGCGGCGACCGATCAGAAAAATCACCGGAAGCGTGAACACACCGAACATGACGGAAAGCATGCGCACATGCGCTGCGCTTTCCCCGAACCAGAGCCACCAGTGCAGCACCATATAGTACAGCGGCGGATGTTGATCGATGCGCACCAGCCAGTCGATCAGTTCCGGCAGCGTGTGCTGCGCCATCCATACGCTGAAGGCCTCGTCGAGCCACAAGCCCTTCTCGTCAATCCGATGCACGCGCAAGGCAAAGCCAAGCACGATGACGAAGAGAAGCAGCCATCGCGTCGCTCCGGCGAGCGCTGGAGTCATTCGCATGCTCTGATTTGTTTGAGCGAAATTCTGTATAGAACTAACGAACGGATTGTACACACGAAGCTTTCTTAAGAATGCGAAGTTTTCTTAAGAACTTATGTTCAAAATTCGATGACGCCTTTTCGTGGAATGCAACCTTTCAGGAAGCTGGATGGAATTACACAAAGGATTCTGGCAACCAGCCGCAGCTCGCAGCTGTGCTTCCTCGAATTCCCCAAGATCTTGCAGAAAGATCTTCGAGACCTTCGGGAATATGCGGCTGAGAGTCGCACCTACAAGGAACCCGACGCCTTTGCGTTTGTTACAAATCAGAACTCCCTGGAAGCAAAACCAACTGCGTAAGATGAGCTAAGAAGTTGTCTTCTTCGCCAAACCATGCCAACATCTTCCAATAAGGCGCTGCGCATGGCGGCGTCAATGACGATGAAAACGCCATACCGTCCCCATTCAACCTTTCCCAAAAGCCTGGAGCTTCCCAAAAAGAAGAAACGCCGCCATGTAGTCACAAGCTTAAAACCTGCCGGGAGATGTTGGCAAAATGTCATACAAAGCGAAAGGAATTAAGCGGATGAAACGAATTCATTGGTCGCGGATTGCAGCAGAACTGTGGCGTCTGACTCTGATCCTGGTCGGCGCAGCGGTGGCGG
>JANWYX010000138.1 GCA_025055055.1 Caldilinea sp.
TCGATCGCCTGGCTGCCGGACGACGTCGCCGAGCAACTGGTTAAAAACATGGCGCAGGTGATGTTGACGGAGGCAGGGCCGTAGATTCTCTCATAGGCAAAGCGCCCGGCCACGACATCGAACATAGAGCTCCGGGAATCCGTAGCCCCTGCTCGTTGCTGCGCGTTTTTCCTTCATCCCCCCACAAAATCCCCCACAAACATCGCTGTTGCCCAAAACGTGCAGCCGGGAGTCACCCTCTGTGCATTGTCAGGTCATCCGGTTCGCGCTTCGTTGCGCGCTTCGTGTTTCGATCTTCGTAAAGTCCACCGGAATAAAATCTCCCGGAGGATGAATGCGTGCAGAGACGCCTATGCACTTACGCCCGAGGTCAGCGACACCGGTTTCGCCTCCGGCCCGCCATTCCTCCAACCGTTCGCCGCCGCCCACCCTTCTCTTGCCACGCGCAGACAGAAGTCCACCACCCTGGCCGGAATGTTGACGCCGGTTGGCGCAATGCTGTTGCGGAATTCCATCGTGTAGTTGACCTCGTTGACCAGCAGCCCGCGCTCCGGGTCCTCGAAGACGTCGATCGCCACCACGCCGCCGCCGACCGCCTTCGCCGCACGCACGCAGAGGTCGTTCAGCTCCGGCGTCACCGGGCAGTTGCTGGCCTTGCCCCCGCGCGCCGTGTTGGTAATCCAGTGCTCGGAGGTGCGATAGATGGCAGCGATGGTCTCGTCGCCGACGACAAAGGCGCGGATGTCGCGCAGCGGTTTATGAATGTATTCCTGGATATAAAAAATAGAATGATGATACGAACCGAGCACTTCCTTGTGCTCCAGGATTGCCTCGGCAGCCTCCCGGTCGTTGATTTTGCTGAGCAGGCGTCCCCAAGAGCCGACGGCCGGCTTGAGCACGACCGGATAGCCGAGCATCTCGATGGCTTCCAGCGCGCTCTCCTGCGTATAGGCGATCAGACAGCGCGGCTGCGGAACACCGGCCGCAGTCAGCGCGCTGGTGGTTTGCAACTTGTTGCCACAGTTGTCCGCCACCAGCGCAGTGTTGACCGTCTTGACGCCCTGGTCGTTGAGGATGCGAAGGCTGTAGAGCGCGCGGCCGTGGCTGATGCAGCGCTCGACGATGACGTCGAAATCTCGAAAACGTCGGCCGTCTCCTTGAGCGGTGATGTCGAAGATCAGCGTGTTGTCATCGATCAATTCCAGATCAACCCCGCGGCGGTCGAACTCTTCAAAGAGCAATTTCTCTTCGGCGCGCACGCGCGAATAGAGAACCCCCACCTTCATCTTACTCACCCCAGTCTTCCTCTTCTTCCGGCGCCGGCGCTAGCTCGATGGGGTCGATATTGACGACTTCTAGATCGATGCCGCACTCCGGGCACTGCACGATCTCATTTTCCATCACGTTCTTTACTTCGATCTCGGCGAAGCATTCCGGGCATTCTGCTGTGCCAGATGCAGTTTTGAGAGCCATAGAAATCTCCTTCGTGATTAAAATCGTTTTTGTCGTAGACTTTCGATAAGAACGAAGACACGAAAACCGCAAGAAAGACAAAAATGCCCATTTCGTGTCTTTACGTCTAGATATTCCACCCTCTCGCTCGCAAAAAGATCTTTCTCTGCCGGAGCGCAAAATCCGCAGGCCGCCACGCACCGGTCTCCAAGTCAATCCCCGGCACGTTCTGCGCCCCTGCGGTTAGCCTCTTCTCTTTCCGCTTCCTCCTTCTCCTTAAGTTTCTCCACGATTGCCTGCGTCATCGTCTCCGTCGTCGCCGTCCCTCCCAAATCCGCCGTCCAGATTCCATCCGTCAAGACGGAGTAGACGGCGCGCTGCACGCGCTGCGCCAGCGCAACCTCCCCCAGGGACGCAAGCAATTGCGCCGCGGCCAAAATCGTGGCGCACGGGTTCGCCAACCCTTTGCCGGCGATGTCCGGCGCGCTGCCGTGCACCGGCTCGACCAGCGTGAAGGCGTCGCCGACATTGGCGCTAGGCGCCAATCCCAGTCCTCCCACCAACGCAGCAGCGGCGTCGCTCAGAATGTCGCCGTAGAGATTCGGCGCCACGATCACATCGTAGCGTTCCGGCTCGCGGATCATGCGGTAGATCATCGAATCGACGATCTGCTCCTCCACCTCTACGTCGGGAAACTCCTTCGCCACCGCCAAGGATGCCTCTCGGAAGAGCCCGTCGGTCAGGTTGAGAACGTTGGCCTTATGAACGATGGTCACCCTTGGGCGGCCGTCAACGCTTGCCTCTTTCCATCTTGCCGCCCGCGCGCGCGCCTGCTCGAACGCTTTGCGCGCAATGCGCTGCGAGGCGCGTCGGGTGATGACGCGCTGTGCGACCGCAGTGTCTCCCTCGTCCTCCAACCGTTCCTGACGGACGTACAGACATTCGGTGTTCTCACGCACAATGAGCATGTCCACGCCGAAGCGGCTGCCGGGAACCGGCATCGAGACGACCGGGCGCAGATTGGCGTAAAGGTCGAGTTGTTTGCGCAATGCCAGGATCGGGCTGGTGTATCCTTCCACCTTGTGGCCGGGCGACTGCGTTGCGCCGAAGATGGCGCCGTCACAGCTGCGGATCGTCGACGCCGTGCGCTGTGGCAGCGCAGTTCCTGTGCGCGTGAACGTTTCCCACCCGGCTTCCAGCTCTACGAAATCGAATTGCAGGGGCAACGCCTCCAACACCCGACGCGTGGCCGGCACCACTTCCTTGCCGACGCCGTCGCCGGGGATCAAGGCGATGCGGTACGATCGAACGGCCATCCTCTCACCACTTTCCATGATACGGCCCACCACCGGCCAAATATTCCTGCACGCGCGCCCGACATCCGGACTGCATATTCGGCGGCAGGTTCGTCAGGCTAAACCAGGCGCATCCTTCGATCTTCCACGTCTGCGGCAGGGGGCCGGGCAAATCGAAATCTTCACTGACGTAGACGACGACGTGGTCGCTGCGTCCGCCTTCGTTGCTCAGGTAGATGCCAAGCAATCGCGGCTCGCTGCGGACGATGGCGCCCACCTCCTCGCGGGCTTCGCGGATGGCCGCCTCCATCAGCGATTCCCTGCGCTGCACGCTGCCACCCGGAAAATACCACTTGC
>JANWYX010000365.1 GCA_025055055.1 Caldilinea sp.
ATGTGCCTGCGGAATGGATCAATCGCACCAGCCTGGGCAGCCCGGATGCACCGGTTGTGATTCAGCTCTGGGAAGACTTTCTATGCCCCGCTTGTCAAGCGTTCAGCCGCACCGTCAAGCCCCAGCTCGTCGAAGAGTACGTCAAGACCGGCAAGGTGCGTCTGGAATTCAACCATTTCCCGCTGCAACAACATGCGCCCGGCTCGTTCCTAACTGCGCTCGCCGCCGAATGTGCGGCAGACCAGAATCTCTTCTGGCCTTATCACGACAAAGCTTTCCAGGTGATCTCCGCTGAACAGCAACGTGGGGCGACCTTTGAAAAACTGACCGAGTTTGCGCGCACCGTCGGCCTGAACGAACAGGAATTCCAGGCGTGCATGACTGCCCAGCGACATCAGTCCAAGATCAACGCTTCGCTGGCACAGGCAAGCCAACTAGGGCTGCGCTTCACGCCCTCTGTGATCGTCAACGGTCAGCTTCTGGAAAACTCGAGCTATGCCGGTGTCAAAGCGGCCATCGACGCCGCGTTGGCCACACAAGGTTCGTAGTCTGATACAAACGAGGCGACAATCTCAATGGAGCGGCTTTCTCTCTGGCTGAACCGCAACAGCTTGTACATTGCGTTGATCGCCGCATGGGTGGCCATGTGCGGCAGCCTCTACTTCAGCGAAGTGCGCGGCTACGTGCCCTGCGTGCTTTGCTGGTATCAGCGCATTTTGATGTACCCACTCGCAGGATTCATCGCCATCGGCCTGCTGCGCCGCGATAGCAACCTGCCTTATTACGTGCTGCCTTTTTCCGTCTTTGGCCTGAGCATGTCCACCTATCATTATTTACTGGAGAAGACGGATTTGTTCGCCGGCTCGGCCGTCTGCACTCAAGGGGTCTCCTGCACGACGCAATGGATCAACTGGTTCGGCTTCGTGACCATTCCGTTCCTGGCATTGATCGGCTTCCTGATCATTACGCTGATGAGCATCATCGCCTTGCTCAACGGAGAACCTTCTGCCGAAGACGAAGAGGGAATGCCTCGACGCACGCCTTGGTTTCCGGTGATTGCGCCTATCGTGGTTGTGCTCACCGTTTTCGCCGTCCTCTTTAGCATCGGTTCAGAGACCCAAGCCGCAAGCGCAGCGGAAACACCTCTCACCGTGCTGGCGGTAGCCCCCGGCCCTCAAATGAGCGTGGAGGGTGTCGTGAACGACCCGACTGCGCCGGCCCGAGGCGAGCAGCTCTATCTGCAGGCGTGTGCAGCCTGCCATGGCATCGATGGGCAGGGCGTTGCCAACCTCGGCAATGCCCTGCGCGGCTCCGCATTTATCGCCAACCACACCGATGCAGAGGTGCTGGCAATGATCCGGCAGGGTCGCGAGCTGAACGATCCGGCCAATACGACCGGCCTGGTGATGCCACCTAGCGGTGGTCGGCCCGATCTGAGCGACACCGACATCCTGGCGATCGTTCAGTATCTGCGCCAGCCTTAATCCATGAAACGATGGAAAGAGAATGAGTTTGTTTCGCATTGTGCACCGAATTCAAAAATTACATACGCCGACGCTCTTGGCGTTGATCCTCGCTATAGTCTGGTTTATCCTCACGCCATCTTCGATGCATGCGCAAGAGTCGGGCATCACGTCGCCCGCTCCCGGCTCGGCCATCTCCGGCGATGTGCCGATCTTTGGCACCGCCACGATCGAGCCTTTTCAGAAATACGAGCTGCACTTCAAACAAGAGCCGAGCGGCGATGACGCCTTCATCTATTTCGCCGGCGGCACGTCGCCCGTAATCGGCGGTCAACTTGGCGTGTGGCAGGCGGGCGGTCTGCCGCCGGGAACGTACACACTGCGCCTGCGCGTCGTGAAGACCGACGGCAACTACGCTGAATATTTTGTGCCGAATTTGAGCGTCAATCAGGCGGCGCCGCCGACGCCCACGCCGGAGGCGTCGCCTACAGAGACGCCGACGCCGACGCCCA
>JANWYX010000005.1 GCA_025055055.1 Caldilinea sp.
GGTCGCGCACTGATGAGCCGCCCGCGCCTTCTGCTGCTCGACGAGCCATCGATGGGGCTGGCGCCGCTGCTGGTCGACCAGATTTTCCGCATCATCCGCAACATCAACGAACAGGGGACGACCATTTTGCTGGTCGAGCAGAACGCGCATGTGGCGCTCTCGATTGCACATCGCGCCTATGTGATGGAGACCGGCGTCATCGTGCTCGAAGGCCCGGCTGCCGAGGTGCTCGCCAGCCCTCAGGTGCGCGAAGCCTATCTGGGCGGATAATTGCTGCTCCCCGCGCAGTGGAACCGTCGTCCCTTGCCTCACGTTTTGAAGCCAGGAGATCGCCCTATGCCGCGACCGCTGCTTGATTCACCTTACATTTTCGGCCTCCACGATCCGGGCGGAGAATGGATCATGGCGCAGACGGGGCGCCGCGGATGGATCCTGTTCACGGAGGCCGTCGGCAGCGATCCCAACGATCGCAGCGGCGCCGACTATCGTCCCTACAGCGAGCAGGATTTCGGCGTGATCGTGCGCATCAACAACGGCTACGGCGCCGTCGGCACGATCCCTACGCCGGAACAATACGCCAGCTTTGCGCGCCGCGTCGCCAATTTCGTGGCCGCCAGCCCCGGCTGCCACATCTGGATCATCGGCAACGAGACCAATCATCCGCAGGAATGGCCGGTGGATCATCGGGGGCCGCGCCCGATTTTGCCGGAAGACTACGTGCGCTGTTTTCGCCTGTGTCGCGAGGCCATTCGTTCCTTGCCCGGCCACGGCGACGATCTCGTTGTCGTCGGCGCAGTCGCCCCCTGGAACGCGCAGCTGACCTATCCCGCCAACCCCACGGGAGACTGGATCCTGTACTTCCGCCACATCCTGGAAGGGCTGGGCGCCGATGGGCTGGACGGCATTGCGCTGCACACCTACACCCACGGTCCCGATCCGGCGCTCATCACCGATCGCTCTACGATGAATCCGCCCTTTCAGCATCGTTTTTTCAATTTTCAGGCGTATCGCAACTTCATGGACGCCATCCCCTCTGCCATGCGCAGCCTGCCCGTTTTCATCACCGAGACCAATCAGGACGCGCCATGGTTGGATGCCAACAACGGCTGGGTGCAGGCCGCCTACGCAGAGATCGACCGCTGGAATCGACAGCCGGGCGCACAACAGATTCGCTGTCTGCTCCTTTATCGCTGGCAGCGCTATGACCAATGGCACATCGACGGCAAGAACGGCGTCGTCGCCGACTTTCGGGCGGCGCTTGCCAATGACTATCGCTGGAAGGAGCCGCCGCCGAAACCGGCGCGTTATCAGTTGGGTGACGTGGTGCGCACCTTAGCGGCCATCAATCTTCGCGCTGCGCCATCCGGCCAGATCCTCGGCGTGTTGGCGGCAGGAACCCAGGCCACGATTCGCAGCGCGCCCCATGCGATGAGCGGCGGTCTACCCTTCTGGGCGGTGCGTGTCCTCTTCAACGGTCAGCCGCGCAACGGCTGGCTGGCTCAATACACGGTGGATGGCCTCCCCTTGTTGATGGCAGAGACTTTCGGCAACCTGCGACCCGCGGCCTACAAAGTGGGCGACAAGGTGCGCACGTTGGAGGTGATCAACTTCCGCAGCCTGCCCGCCGGCCCGGTACTCGGACAGCTCCCGCGCAGCGCCGTGCTGACCGTCCTTGATCCCATTTTCGTGATGGCGACCGGCGTGCCGTGGTGGTCCGTGCGCGGGGAACTGAACGGCGTGCCCACGGAGGGATGGGTGGCGCAATATACGCAGGGCGGCATCAATTTGCTCGAGCTTCACCTGCCGGGCGCCCTGCCGGAGGGTGCGTTGGCGAGCGTCGCTGCGGTGCCGACCTTTGCGCCGGGGGTGGAGGTGCGCACGCGCACGCTGGTGCGGATGCGACGCACACCGGGTGTGACCAACAAACCCGCAGGCGACATCGTTGCGCTGGTTCCCGCAGGCGCGACTTTGACGTTGCTAGAGGGCCCGCGCCGCGTCGATGACATGGAGTGGTGGCGCGTGCGCGGCGCACTCCATGAGCTGGGGCGCGTCGAGGGATGGATGGCGCGTAGCCTCCCGAACGGCGAGACGCTGTTAGAGCTTGCACTGCCGGAGCCGCCCGCCCCTCCTGCCATCGAGCCGCCGCAGCCCACCGCGCCTCGTTACACATTTACACCCGGCGATCGTTTCCGCACAACCACGTTGGTGCGTCTGCGCCGCTCTCCAGGCCACCTCGGCAAGGGGCCGGAAGACATCGTCGCCGACATTGCGCCGGCTATCGAGGGTGTCATCGTCGCCGGTCCGTCCGAAAAAGATGGGCTCATCTGGTGGCAAGTGCAGATCGTCGCCAGAGACGGAACGATTTTCACCGGGTGGATGGCCGAAGCCACTGCGGGCGGAGAAGTCTTGCTGCAAAAGATCGATGCACCTCCACCGCCCCCTGCCTTGCGCGTCGGCGATCTGGTGCAAACCACCGATTTTCTCAACGTGCGTCGCACGCCCGGCGCCGTCAACAAGCCGCCGGATGATGTGCAGGGTGCGTTGCGACCGCGCACAACGGTTGTGCTGCTCGACGGCCCGAGGCAGGTAGATGGGGTGACCTGGTGGCGCGGCGGTGCAATCCTCACGCCGCCGGGCGTTGCTGTGCGCGGTTGGATGGCTGCAGCCCTAGCGGGCGTCGGCGATCTGTTGGTGCGCCCATCACCTCTGCCCGGGACGAACATCCCGAATCCGGCGACAGGCGTCTATCTACACCCCCCGTTCGACGGCGTCTACAACATCGGTCAGCTTTGGGGGGAAAATAGCGCCTTCTATGCGCGCTACAGCTACGACGGCGTTCCGCTGTTGGGACACAACGGCGTGGACTTTTCTACTCCTGTCGGAGTGACGTTGCGCGCCGTGGATGACGGCGTGGTGTTGCGCGCCGACTTCGAGACGGGCGGCTTCGGCAACTTTGTCTTGCTTGGTCATAGCTGGGGAGAGTCGATTTACGCACATCTCTCCGCCTTCGAGGTGAGGGTTGGTCAGAACGTGGCGCGCGGCCAGCTCATCGGACGCTCCGGCAACACCGGCGCCAGCACCGGCCCGCACCTGCACTTCGCCATTCGCATCCATCCCTACACCCGCGGAGACGGCTGGGGCGGCTTCAGCGATCCGCTTCCCTACCTGCCGCCGACTGCGTACCGATTGCCTCCGTACATCCTTGATCCCTCGCCCGCCTTCGCCATGGCGTCTGCAGCGCCGGAGGATGCATTCGTGCGACTGGCTCCTTCCGGAATGGGCACCGTCCCCGGTCAAGAACGCCCCTGAGCAACGGATGCGACGACGGATTCGACAGCGGATTCAGAAGGGAACGGATTTATCTACTCGTTGCCGTCTGAATCCGTTGTTACGTCTTTATGCTATACTTCACATCGATTGAGCAATTTCGAGTGGAGCATCCATGCCGCGACCGTTGTTCGATTCGCCGTATATTTTTGGAATCCATGAACCCGGTGGGGAGCACCTGATGTTGGCTGCGCGCAAGCCGGGTTGGATCCTTTTTTCGGAAGTCCTCGGCCACGACCCGAACGATTTGAGCGGCGTCGATTACAGCACTTACGCCAACCAGGGCTTCGGCATCATCGTTCGCCTAAACCATGGTCATGAGCCGGAGGGCACGATTCCCCACAGTAGCCAGTATGAAGCTTTCGCACGCCGTGTTGCTAACTTTGTCGGCATCAGCCGCGGTGCGCATATCTGGGTTATCGGCAACGAGATGAACTACGCCGTCGAGCGCCCGGGCGTCAAGATCGACTGGTCTCGCCACAACACGCGGCGCGAGGGCCCACCGCAGGTCGCAGACCCCATGCGCCGCGGGTTGGCCATCCGTTTCAATACGTTGCCCGACCACTCGAGCGAAATTCGCACCACGCGCGGGGCGATGATCAGCCCTGGCGAGGTAATCACGCCCGAACTGTATGCGCGCTGCTACCGCCTCTGTCGCGACGCCATTCATCGCCTGCCGGGTCATGAGAACGACCTGGTGCTTGTCGGCGCCGTGGCGCCCTGGAACACACAGACCATCTATCCGGGCAATCCAAATGGCGATTGGATTCAATATTTTCAAGATATATTGACGATCTTAGGGCCGGATGGCTGCGACGGCTTTGCGCTGCATGCCTACACCCATGGAGCCAGCCCTGCGCTGATCTCCAGTTCGGCCAAAATGGCGCCGCCTTTTCAAAACCGTCATCTGCAATTCCGCGCCTACATGGACTTTCTGAACGCCGTGCCCGCCTCGATGCGACACCTGGCGGCCTTTTTGACCGAGGTAGGCCAGGTACAACCATGGGTCGATCAGAACAGCGGATGGGTGCAGGCGATGTACAGCGAAATCGATTTGTGGAATCGCCAGCCGGGCGCCCAGCAGATTCGCGCGGCGATCCTCTATCGATGGCCGGCGCTAGATCGCTGGCACATCGAGGGCAAAAAAGGAGTCGTTGAGGACTTTCAAGCGGCGTTGACGCATGATTATCGGTGGCGCAGTGTTGAACAGGAAGAAGCGCCGGAAGGCGAAACCGTCGAGGCAGCTGCACTTCATCGGCCGCTTGAACTTCGCTCCGAGGAGCATGTACCGCTTGCGGAGGTTTCGGCGGCTTTCGGCAAAGACGCAATCAGGCATGTCGCCACCGCCTCGGAGGTGCGCAGCGAGGGTCACCCTCGTAAGCGCATGGAGGTCCCCGCCTACTCCGTAGAGTGGATATCAGACGACTTTCCTGCGCAACTCTTCGCCGGTCAGCTTGTCACGGCGTTGGTGACGCTGCGCAACGTCGGCTCGCTCACATGGCAGTGGGGCGGTGGAAATCCATTTCGCATCGGTTATCGCTACTATCGGAATCGTCGGCCGTTGAAATTACCCCCCGCCAAAGACCTGCGCACCGACATCCCCAACGACGTCGAACCCGGGCAAATCACCACCGTGCCGGTGCGCATCGCTCTGCCGGATGAACCGGGCAACTATACGCTTGAGCTCGATCTGGTGCACGAGGGAGTTGCCTGGTTCAAGGAAAAAGGTTCGCCTGTCCTGACGCGTTGGCTCACTGTGGAGGCGCCGCAGCTCAGTCGAGTCGAAGGGGGCGCGGAGCGCAACGTTCTTTTGCCGGTGCGCCTTTTCACGGACGTCAGCCGCCGCCTGCCGCGCAGCGGCGCGCCCTACGCGCGTCGCAACCTCAATCAGATTCGCTACATCGTCGTCAACCATACAGGCGCGCATCCGTTGCTCAGCTTGGAACGGGTGGCGCGCGCCCATATGAAGGCGGGCTACCCGGGCATCGCCTACGATTTTGTGATCGACGCCGCAGGTGAGATTCTTAAGGTGAAGGACTTGGAGGATGTGGCGCAGCCGGACAAGGTCTGGTCAGAACAGGGCGTCAACATCTGTCTGGCAGGCCGTTTTGACTTGGAGCCGCCCTCGCTGCCCCAACTCGACGCCGCCGGACGACTCTGCGCCTGGCTGGCTCAGAACATGGGGTTGGACGCCGACGCCATCGTTGGGTTGGGCGAGCTGATTCCCAGCGACAGCCCAGGCGCAACCTTTTACAATGGTCCGCGCTGGAAAGAGGTGTTGGCGCGACAGGTGCGTCTGCATTTGGCCGCGCTGAGCAACAGTGCGCAAGAGAGTGTGCAAAGCGCCGACGTCGAGCAGAACATTCAGTCTTTGCAAGCGCAAAACCAGGCGCTGGCGGCGCGGCTGGCCGAAGCCGAGTCCAGAGAACGAGAAGCGCAGGCCGAGATGGAGCGGTTGGCTGCCGAAGTGAAAAGGTTGCGCAGGCGACTCGAAGAACAATCGACCGTCGTAGAGGAAGGCCTGCGTCTTCACAAAAGTGTTGAGCGGCTGGCGCGAGATCGCCATCGCTACACCGTGCGCCAGGTGGATGAGGTGCATGCGCTGGTGATCTACGACACCGGCGCCCCCGCCGACACGCCGCTGGAGACGCTGGCCGATCACCATCGTCGAGACTGGCCCGGCATTCTCTACGATTTTGTGGTTATGGCCGATGGGAGTGTGCACCAGACGCAGCCGCTCGACCAGACGCCGGAGACCCCGGAGCCGTACATCCGCAACGCCGTCAGCATCGCCTTTGCAGGGAACCTGCGCAGCGGCGACATGCCCACCCCCGACCAGCTTGCAGCAGGCGGCGCTCTGATCGCCTGGCTGCTCAAGCGTTTTCCTCATCTTACGCTCGACGCAGTGAAGGGAATTGAGGAGTATATCGCGACGCCATCGCCCGGCGCCGAATGGGCGAAATGGAAAGCGCATTTGCTTGCAGCGGCGCGTCGGGCGGCCGGCATGGCGGAGGACACCGGCGACGGCGCTCTGCGTCTGGAGATCGCTCGCCTGGAGCAAGAGCTGGCAAGCTTACGCTCCGTCCAAACCACGCTTGAGGAGGAACGCATTGCGCACGAGACGGAGATCCGGCGGCTGCGCGAGGAGCTGGCGAGCCGCACTGCAAGCGTCGCGGGGTTCGTTGTGCCGCCGCCGCCGATTCAGGACATCTCCGACCAACTGCCCAAACATGCGCGGTTGCGCTATGAACGGCGGCCGCTCAGCCAGATCACGCATATTGCCATTCACCATACGGCTGCGCCGCCTCGCATCGGCCCGGCGCGCATTGCGGAGCTCCACATTGCGTCCGATCCGGCGCGCGGAAAGGAGGCCTGGCCGGGTATCGGCTACCATTACTTCATCCATGAAGATGGCCGCATCGAGCAGACAAACGGTTTAGAGACCGTCTCGTATCACGTAGCGCGACATAGCAACTACTCGGTGGGCGTCGTCTTCGCAGGCAGCTTTATGAACGGCAAGATTCCCACCTCGGCGCAGCTGCGCGCCGGCGCCCATTTGGTGGCGTGGCTAATGCAGGAGCTGAACATTCCGTTGGCGCGCGTCTGGGGACACCGCGAGTTTCCCGACAACATGACCATCTGTCCCGGCAGCGAGTGGACGCAGGGCAACCGTTGGCGCGACCTCCTCTTTGAGCAGATCGGCCAGATCCAACGCGGCGCAGGGCTGAAGACAATCCGTCATTATCTCCTCCTTCCTGACGGTCCTGCGTCGGCGGACCTGCTCGACGACGCCATGGTCTATATTGCTCGCTATCGACCGACGGTCGGCTCTCACGTCGAAGAGGCGCGCAACGCCGAGTACGTCACCATCCTGGGGTCGGAGGCCGGCGTCGGTGCAACGAGCGAACAACAACTCGTCGAGGCAGGCTGCAAAGTCGAGCGCATCGTCGGGCGCACAGATGCCGAACTAGGCCAGATGCTCGCCGAGCTGGTACGCGTCGGGCGCCGCTTCCGCTCGTTTGAAGTGAACTTCTGAAATGTCCCTGATACGACCACAGCCGCTCGGCGCCGCCTATCCGGTGCACCTGCCCGTCTTCGAGGGCCCGCTCGATCTGCTGTTGCACATGATCGAGGCGCAGGAGCTGGACATCAGCGTCGTCAGCCTTATGGCCGTCACCGATCAATACTTGAAGACCCTCAACGAACTGGAGGAGATCGAGCCCGGCGCGCTGGCCGATTTTTTGGTCGTCGCCACGCGGCTGCTCTACATCAAGTCCTATCATCTGTTGCCCAAGCCACGGCCGCCGATCGAGGATGATGAAGAGGCAAGCGGCGACGCGCTGATTCGCCAGTTGATGGAATATCGCCAGTTCAAAGCGGCGGCGGCGGCGCTACGCGCAAGGGAAGAGGCGGGTCTGCGCGTATATGTGCGCATCGCTCCCCAACCGGAGGTTGAGCGGCGTTTGGACCTGAGCAACGTGGACTTGCAAGCGTTGCAACGCGCCTTGCGCAGAGTGTTGCAGCGCATCCCGGTCGACCCCCCGCTGCCAAGCGTCAGGTCGCATCCGATCACGGTAGCCGAGCAATTAGAAAATGTTCGTGCCTATCTGCGCAGCGCTTTTGCATCAAACGGAGAGAGCAAAATGCGCGCCGTGCCTTTTGAGGCGCTGCTCGGTCGCAGTGGGACCCGGCTGGAGGTGATCGTGACTTTTTTGGCCGTTTTGGAGCTGGTCAAACTGCATGAGGTGGAGGTAGTGCAGGACGGCACCTTCGGCGAGATTTACCTGTCGCCCCCTCGAGAGGGCTGACGATGCATGACCTTCCAGAAAGCTCGGAGCTTCCTGGAAGGCAATAACGGTTGCCCTTCTCGGAATCTACAGCCTCTGCGCCGGTTTTCTTTCACGGAGAGGCGTATAGATACCAGAAGCGCTCGCGAGGAAAGACGGACTCCAGACGCTTGTCCCACACGAATTCGGCCGGCTGCACGATCAGACGGATGCGATCGTCGATGCGACGAATCTGGTTCTTCAGTTCAGGCGTAAGATCTTCCGCCAGTTCCTCTACCATCAGTTCGATGCGCTGGCGATTGCGAATCTCGAAGGGATATTCGGCGCGCGCCCGTTTGGGATCGCCCACCACGTCATCGAGGAACCAATTGAGGCTATCCAGCCGCGCTTTGATCTCGCGCTTCAACAGCTCATGGAAGCGCGTACGCAGACTGTAGATGATTGCACGCGCCTGTTTGCCCAGCTCATCGACGCGTCTTTGCTGCGCAGGCGCCAAAAGAGGTCGCTCCTGTTCGAGCCGATAGAGGCGCGTCAGCAGATCGCCGCCGGACATCTGCACCATGCGCACGCCGGACGGTGTATTTACACGTAGCGTGCGATAGATATCGCCTTTGACGATGTATTCCTCCAGTTCTCCGACTTCGGCCTCCAACACCGCCAGATCGATCTCCGGCGCTTCGGCCAGCACATAACTTCCTTCCTGCATTTGCATTCTCCTTTCACCAGCGATGATGCACGTGGGGACGGATATAGGTATCGTAGACGACCCGCACGGCTTCCATCACGCGCTCTTCGAGCGGCGGCAGGTCGGAGGCCGAGCAATTCTCAACCACCTGTTCCGGCCGTTTGGCGCCGGGAATCGCGCAGCTCACGGCATCGAACATCAAGATCCAGCGCAATGCGAATTGCGTCATGGTCATGCCCGGCGGCACGAGCGGCCTCAACGCCTCCACCGCAGCAAACGCCGCATGCAGAGGGACGCCGCTGAAGGTCTCGCCAACGTCGAACGCCTGACCGTACAGATTGAAATTGCGATGATCGTCGGGCGGAAAGGCAGTGTCGGGTGTAATCTTGCCGGTGAGCAACCCGCTGGCCAGCGGGACGCGCGCCAGAATGCCCACCCGCTTGGCCTTTGCGGTGCGGAAGAACGCCTCCGCCGGCTTTTGCCGAAAGATGTTGAAGATGATCTGCACCGTCTGCACATCGGAATATTCGATGGCCTTGAAGGCTTCGCTTACCTTCTCAACGCTGACGCCGTAATACCGAATCTTGCCTTCCTGAACGAGGCGATCCAGCGCAGCGAAGACTTCCGGGCGGTGATAGACTTCAGTGGGCGGGCAATGAAGCTGCAATAGATCGAGACAGTCGGTCTCCAGGTTGCGCAGGCTGCGCTCGACAAAGCTGCACAGATTCTCGTAGGTGTAGCCTTCCGCCGTGTGGGGATCCAACCGCCGCCCAGCCTTGGTGGCAACGATGATTTGCTCGCCGGGGCGCTCGCGCTTCAATCGCGCAATCAGCCGCTCACTGCGGCCATCGCCATACACATCGGCCGTGTCAAAAAAGTTGACGCCCAGATCAACCGCCTTGTGTAACGCTGCCATGGATTCTTCATCGTCCACCTTGCCCCAACTGCCCCCGATCGCCCAGGCGCCGAAGCTGATCTCGGAGACCTGATAGCCTGTTCTTCCCAATGGTCGGTATTTCATCGGAAACCCTCTTTTGTGTGTTTGATTGGTGCGTTTTGGTTTGCGTTTGGTTGATGACGCAGATTCAAAGGGTTGCTGTGTCCATCCAGATGGTCACAGGTCCGTCGTTGACCAGCTCGACCTCCATATGGGCCTGAAAAACACCCTGCTGCACCGGGATGCCTTCCGCCCTCAACAGCTCGCAAAAGCGTTGATAGAGCGGCTCCGCCTGCTCCGGCCGTGCAGCGTCGATGAAGCTGGGACGCCGCCCCTTGCGCACGTCGGCGTAGAGCGTAAATTGGCTGATCGCCAGCACTGCACCGTCGACGTCGCTCAGGCTCAGGTTCATTTTACCATCATTGTCCTCAAAGACGCGTAGACCGGCGATTTTGCGCGCCAGGAGACGCGTCTCCGCCTCGCCGTCGCCGTGCGCAACGCCCACCAGCACCACAAATCCACGTCCGATCCGGCCGATTTCGCTGCCGTTCACGCGCACGCTCGCCGAACTGACCCGCTGAATCACGGCTCGCATAAAAAGCCCGTCTCCCTACTTTACAGATCGAACAAACGTTCGTATACTTATGAATATGAATTTTCGGATAGCGCCCGATTCGATCCAGAAACTTTCCCTCTTGGATGACACCCTGCGCTTCGAGCCCGCGGGCGATCAGCCGATGGCGGAACGCAGCGCCTCGCCGTCGCGCGCACCCAAGCCGCTGCCCTGCATCTCGGAGGTGACGACGCCGACCGGCAAGAAGCCGATCTTGAAGGCGATGATGACTACGGCGTGCGAGCGCAACTGTTTTTATTGCCCCTTCCGCGCCGGCCGCAGCCGGACCCGGCGCATCACCTATACGCCCGACGAAATGGCACGCACCTATGATATCATCCACCGCGCCGGATTGGTGGATGGCCTCTTTCTCTCATCGGGCATCATCAAGGGGGGGGTCTCCACGCAGGACAAACTGATCGACGCTGCAGAGATCCTGCGCAAACGCTATAACTATCGCGGCTATATTCACCTCAAGATTATGCCGGGCGCAGAGTATGATCAGGTGCGGCGCGCCATGCAGCTCGCCGACCGCGTTTCAATCAACCTGGAAGGCGCCACGGCCGAACGGTTGGCGGCGTTGGCGCCTAAAAAGGACTACTGGAACGAACTCTTTCCACGCCTGCAGTGGATGAGCGAGCTGCGCCGGAAAGAGGGGCTGCGCGCCGGTATCGTGACGCAATTCGTTGTCGGCGCCGTCGGGGACACCGACCTGGAGCTTTTGCAGGTGAGCGAGCATCTGTACAGCCGGCTCGGCCTGCGCCGCACCTACTTCATGGCCTTTCATCCGGTGATCCAGACGCCTTTCGAATCGCTGCCGCCGGTCTCGCCGCAGCGCGAATTTCGCCTGTATCAGGCCAGCTTTCTGCTGCGGGATTATGGCTGGAGCATCGAGGACCTGCCCTTTCTGCGCAACGGCAACTTGCCGCTCGACGTCGACCCCAAGCTGGCGTGGGCGCGAGAGCATCTGCTCGGACATCCGATCGACGTCAATCGCGCCGAGCGTCACGAACTACTGCGCATCCCCGGCGTGGGTCCCAAGCTCGCCGATGCCATTCTTGCCGCGCGACGTCGAGGGCGCATTCGCGAAATCGGTCATCTGGTTGCGCTCGGCCTGCGCGATGTGGAAAAGGCTAGCCCCTTCCTCCTGCTCGACGGCAAACCTGCCACGCAACAGCTCCGCCTCCTCGATTTCCCCACGGCTCCGAGTCTGCCGAGAACCTGCGGTTGAGAGCCGCAGCTGCGATGAAACCGACGTATGCGCGTAGACGCAGCAACGGGGCGCTCTCTTCTCTCCTTCTTCCGGCATTAGGAGAGGGAGACAGGGGGTGAGGCCCCCTTGTTTCACTCGAGCAGCGCTTCGCCGATCGCCAGACCGGACAGTGCAGCGCCCTCCACACGCGGCGCGCCGAAAGCGTCTCCTCCGATGTAGAGCGGCGCATGTGCGTCAATCTTCAACATGCGCTCTGGATGCAGGACGGTTGGCGTAGCATAGCGCCAGCGCTTCACCTGCTCTTCCAAGATCCATGCGTCCGGCGCCAGCCATGGACGCATGGCGCGCTCAAATGCCTCGCAAAGAACATCGTCGGGGTCTTCAAAGTGCGCTTCGCTCCAGACGGGGCCTGCGTGAACGGTGACGATCGGGACGCGTGGGGAGATACCCTTGCGCTGATTGTCGGCGATCCAGGGGAAGTCGTGCTCCGGCCGCTGCACGGCGCCGGGCGCAGGCAGATGCACCTCACCGTCGATGACAAAGAGTCCACAGAGGCAGGGTGCGTAGCGGATGCGCTCGATCGCCGCGCGGTCTTTCGGTGCAAGAGGCGTATTTCCGGCATCGAGAAGCGCCAACGCCTGAGGCGCAGGCGTTGTTATGACGACATGTTGCGCTCGAAATGCGACGCCGTTTTCGGCGGAGACATGCCAGCCATCTTCTGCCGGCGTCACCGCTTCGACGCACATACCGGTGTGAATGACTCCGCCCTGCGCCTCCACCTGCGCTGCGATGTGTTGGGTCAACCGGTTCATGCCTCCGTGCACGGCGTAGCGCGGATGGCCGTCCGACGGCGCGTCTGCCAGGCTGCCGTCGCTCCAGCCGTGTGACCAGACAAAAACGACCCCTTCGTTGAGCCATTGCTCGACGAAGCGACTAAAGCGAGCGTCGCGCACCGTAAAAAACTGTGCACCGTGGTCTGCGCACCCTTTGCCGATGCGGCGCGTGGCCATGCGGCCACCGACGCTGCGCCCTTTGTCGAGCACGGTTACATTGCGCTTGTACGCCGTCAGCATGCTCGCAGCCATTAACCCGCAGACGCCGGCGCCGATGATCAAGATGTCCGTTTTGTGAATCTCGTTGTTTTTCACTTCCGCCATGTTCATCTCCCTTCAGAACTGCTTGCCTGTGGTAGCCGGATCACATGGAGCAGGTCGAAGATCAAAAGAAATGCACCCTGCACGACGACGCCGAGACCGTGACCACGCGCCTTTACGTCGCGACCGCCGCGGCTGTGCGCTAGCTTCCATCCACCGGTGATGTAGAGAACATCCAGCCCGGTGTTGACCCAGAGGATGCGTCGCAGGTTGTCGGCGTCGCGCTGCGCCTCCTCCGTCGGATAACCGCGCGCCAGCTTGCGCTGAAGTCCACGTCGACCAAAGACGGCTAAGGCTGCATTGATGACGCCCCATCCAAACGCCTGTTGTCCAAAGGCGCGCCAGAACGGCGACGGCGCTGCCTGCAACACGACGCCGGCGATCACGTTGAGAAGGCCCCATGCCAACAGGCGTCCGGTGAGTTTGTTTTGAAACGACGCAACTTCCGGCATGACATTCTCCAGAGCCTATTGTATGCTGCGCAGCGCCTATTCCACTCGGTTCGGCGCAGTATACGCACTGCGTCACACGCTTTTTTTGTTTCGCTGCGCGAGCACCAGCGTTTTTTCGAGTTTGGGTAGAATCTGCTCCCAACCGTAGCGCTGCTCGACGAAGCGACGCCCCTGCGCGCCGAGCTGACGGCGCAGCGCACCGCCTTGCTGCGCATCTTCCAGCAGACGCAAGACTGCGTCGGCGAAAGCCTCGGGTTCGTCGGCGAGGAGCAGTTCCTGTCCATGGCGCACCTCAACGCCTTCTACGCCCAGTGTTGTACTGACGACCGGCGCGGCGCACGCCAGCGCCTCCAGCACCTTGAAGCGCGTGCCGCCGCCGACACGCATTGGGATCACATATGCGCCGGCCCGATGAATGTAGGGCCGCGTGTCCGCCACAGCGCCTGTAATCTCGATGGCCGGATGTCTGCGCAACGCATCGAGCCGCGGATGAGGATTCATCCCCACAATTTGAAAGCGCGCATCGGGCGCCTTTGCCAGCACGCGCGGCAACACGTTCTGCGCAAACCACAGCACGGCGTCGATGTTCGGTCGGTAGTCCATCTTGCCGGTGAAGACGATCGTGCGTAATGGGGAGACTGTTTGCGACGGACGATATGCATCGAGGTCGATGCCGTTCGGTGCGACGACGATCGGCGTCGGCGCTCCCAGGTCGAGCAGCGCCAGGCGATCCGCTTCACTGACGGCGATGACGGCGTCGGCGCTGCGCACGATGCTCGCCTCATAGCGGCGCAGCTTTTGCCACTGGACCAGGCTATAGACGGCGGCGGGCCAGCGCCTGGGATGGCGCAGATCGGTGAGGGCATTGCGTTTCTGAAGCAGATATTCACAGTTATGGTCATCGAAGACCAGGGCAGGCCGCGTCGCCGCGCGGCCCCGCTCTAAAAGAGGACGAGCGTACTGCGCCAGCTCGATGCCCTCGATTTGTACAACATCGTAGTGCGTTTCGGCGAGCCACCGACGCACCAGACGATACATGGCTTCGCTCTCCAGGCGCAGTCCCATGTCCGGCGTCAGGGTGGTTAAGGTGGAGCGGACGCGCTGCAACGCCGTACGAACCGGCTGATCCACTGCGGCGATGCGCCCGCAGAGCGTTTTCAGCGGGCTATCGTCGGCGATCCGGTCGCCCGGCGCCAGAAAGGTGAGCAGATCGACGGCATGATTGTGGGCAAGTCCTCGGATGAAGTAGTAGTTGCGCATGGTGGCGCCCTGACGAGGCGGATAGGGCGCCTGAGGGGTGATGAAGAGAATCCTCACAGCCCTTTTTCCGGCGTCGTGGCAGCAGGCTGCTGCGATGCGGCGCGATGCGGCTCGGCCACTTGGCGATAGACGTCCAACGTTCGACGCGCAGCGCGCTCCCAGCTGAAGATGCGGGCGCGCCGCAACCCTTTCTGGCGCAGTTCTGCGTGCAGATCGTCGTCGGTGAGCAGGCGCTGCATGGCGACTGCGATCTCCTCCACGTCGAGCGGGTTGACGAGCAACGCGGCGTCACCCACAACTTCCGGCAGGCTGCTGACATTGCTCACGATGGTAGGTGTGCCGCATGCCATGGCTTCCAGCGGCGGCAGCCCGAACCCTTCGTAATAGGCAGGGTGCACGTGGCAGCGCGCGGCGACGTACAGTTGATGCAGCTCGTCATCGGAGACGCGACCCAGGAAGCGCACCCAGGGCTGTAGGTTCAGCGTTTTCACCATTTCGATCGTTTCGTCGTAGAGCCATCCCTTTCCGCCTGCGATCGCCAGCATCACCTCGTTTTGTCGATATTTGTTGCGCAGATGGGCGAAGGCCTGCAGCAGGCCGTTGATGTTCTTACGCGGTTCGATCGTTCCCACGCAGAGCACAAACCGCTCGCTTAGCCCGTGACGTTTTTGCACTGCGGCCAGCGTTTCTTGATAAGGCAGCGGTTTAAAAATAGGATTGGCCGCTTCGTGGATGACGGTTACTTTGTGAGCGGGGACGCCGAGTTGGGCGATCAGATCCTGTCGCGTATATTCGCTCGGCACGATGATGTGCGCTGCCTTGACGACCGCCTTGTCGATTTGACCATAATAGGCGGCACTTTTCGCAGTTAAGAAGTGAGGATAATGCAGAAACGCCAGATCGTGCACCGTGATCACTGCGGCAACCGGCGAATAGAGCGGCGGGATAAAATCGGTGCTGTGGATGAGGTCGAGCCGAAAACGCAGGAGCTCAGCCGCCAAAAAAATCTGTTCAAAGCGATGGTGAACGGGGGCGAAGAGCGCTGCACGCCGAAAATTGGCTTGTTGGATCAGAGGGGAGCGATGTTTGGGATGCTGGAAGATGATGAACTCATCCTCTTTGTTGAGTTCGGCCAGCGCCTGTAACAAATGTCCGGTGTACCGACTAATTCCCGCCGGCTGATAGTGCATCAGCCGCGTATCGACGCCAATTCGCATATACACTCAACGGGGAAACCCAGTAGGAACCACCCGCTTCCTATCCATGTTTTAACCTCAGCCGATAAGATCAAGCAAGTCTACAATATTGTAGCAGCGCCACAATCATCGGCCAAAACTGCGCGCTGCAAGGCGACGCTTCCTCCGAGGCGCTGCGCCTGAAAGTCGAGAGAACGGGTTGAGATCTCCGTCTTTTCTGAATGGATTTGAGTTCGGCCCGGGTGATGGTATACTCTGTATAGAAAAAGAAATGGCGGTCAATTTTCTTGACATCATTTTCCGTAGCAACATTCCAGATCAATCCGGTCAACCCGGACTAGGCGCTAAATGATTGCAGGCGCTTGCGTAACGCACAGAATACCGGTCGCAGAATAAGGAGCGGCGTTTAGAAACCAAACCGGAAGCTCTATGGACCTAGCACAACTCGCCCAAATGGTCACCTGGCTCGACGAAGAGCATCGCCGCGATCGCGCAGAGATCGCCAGGCTTCAGCAGCGCATCGAGGCACAGTCAAGCGACATCATCGAACAAGCGAGACGTATCCAAGAACTGGAAGGGCGTCTTGCGCAAACGCAGGCGCAACTGAGTCGTTTCAATCAGATTGAGCAGGCCATACAAAACACCAAGACCGAGCTGGTTGGGTTGGTGGAGCGCGCCTATGAAGAGCGCGTCGCAGGGCAACGCGAGCTGGAGCGTGCGCGCATGAGCGATCGCGAAATGCTGAGCCGCGAGATCGGCGAAGTACGTCGCGAGCTGCCGCGCATCAGCCGATTGGAGGAGGCAATCCAGGTGCGCATCGCCGAAGACGAGCGCCTCGGCGAGCTGATTATGAGCATGCGCAATCAGATCGGCAGCCTCGCCAAAGAGATCGAAGAGCGCACGCGACAGATTCCCTTCCTGGTTGAACAGCGCACCAGCGACACCAAGCGCATCGCCCAGTTGCAGCAGGAGACGGTCGAGCTGTTCAAACGCACCGAAGCCACGGCCGGTCGCCTTCCGCTTCTGGAAGAAAGCATCCGCAAAACGGCGGCGGAAATGGAAAAATTGCCCCCGCTGATCGACCAACTGCGCGATGACCAGGTGAAATTTATGGAACGCACGCGCGTGCTGGTGGCGGAGCGCGAGCAGATGCTGACCCGTTGGCAGGAGGTCATCGACGAGCAGAAGTTTCTGGTCGCTCAGGCTTATGAGCGCATCCAGAACTTCGCCCAACAGATTGAGATCGGTCGCCGCGCCGTAGCCGAAATGCAAGAGTTCAAAGACCTCATCCTGCGCGAACAGGCGCAGGTGGCGGAGCTGCAACGGCTGGCCGAAGAGCGCCTGCGCCGCGAGATGGATGACTTTCGCGAAGACTTCGAGCGCCGGCGACGCAAGAGTGAGCTGCGCGAGGAGCATCGCTGGAGCGAGCAGGAAAAGCACAACAAAGAGGTTGTCGATCGCTTCCCACCCCTCCAACACGACCTCAAGATGTTGGAGGCGTTGGTCGATCAGTTGTGGAAGCTCCAAGAGAGCTACGGTGCGTATTTCACCACCTTGGCCGACACCTGGCTCCAGGGTGTGCAGCGGGCGGTCAAGGATCGCGATGAGAAGCTGCGGGCCATGGAGGAAGCCTGGCAACGTCAACGCCGCAATGCCGAGCTCTTTGCCGCCCAAGGGCAGCAGCGCCGCACACCGGGCATTATTACCGGCGAACCTCCCGGCAACGGTCAACAGAGCTAAATGCGCGTCATCGGCACCGCCGGTCACGTCGATCACGGCAAATCCACGCTCGTTCAAGCCCTGACGGGCATTGACCCGGACCGCCTCAAAGAAGAAAAAGCGCGCGGCATGACCATCGATCTGGGCTTCGCCTGGCTCGATCTGCCTTGCGCCGACGGCGGAGCAGAAAGCGTGGGCGTCGTCGACGTGCCCGGTCACATCGACTTTATCAAAAATATGCTGGCAGGCGTCGGCGGCATCGACGCTGCGCTTCTGGTCGTCGCCGCCGACGAAGGCGTAATGCCGCAGACGCGCGAACATCTTGCCATCCTCGACCTGCTGGCCATTCCTGCCGCCGTAGTTGCGCTCACCAAAATCGATCTGGTCGATGACCCCGAATGGCTGGAACTGGTTGCACTCGACGTAGCCGAATTGCTCGCCTCTACACATCTGGCGGCTGCGCCGATCGTGCCCGTCAGCGCCGTCACCGGCGCCGGCCTGGATGAGCTCAAGCGCACGTTGGCGACGGTGTTGACCCACCTCCCTCCCCGCCGCAATCGAGGACGGCCGCGACTTCCCATCGACCGCGTCTTCACCCTCAGCGGCTTTGGCACAGTCGTCACCGGCACGCTGCTCGACGGCGAGTTTAACATCGGCGACGCCGTGGAGATTTTGCCTGCAGGGCGCACGGCGCGCATTCGCTCTTTGCAAACGCATCGCCGCCCGGTGCAGACGGCTCGGCCCGGCAGTCGCGTCGCCATCAACCTAACCGGCGTCGGCGCCGATGAGCTGCGACGCGGGGATGTGGTTGTTCACCCGAACACGTTGACTCCGACCGCGCTCATCGACGTGCGCTTCCGCCTGCTGCCCGGCGCACCGCAGCCGCTCCGACACAATCAGACAGTCGATGTTTTTGTCGGCGCGGCGGAGATTCCCGCCGTGGTGCGGCTGCTCGGTGCAGAGACGCTGCAGCCCGGCGAGGAAGGTTGGCTGCAGCTGCGGCTTGCCCGCCCTGCCGTTGCAACGGCGGGCGATCGCTTCATTCTGCGCCAACCTAGCCCTAGCCGGACGTTGGGCGGCGGCGTCGTGCTGAGTCCCTCGCCCCGGCGGCGCTGGCGTCGCTTCGACCCAAATGTGTTGGCGCGGCTGCAAACGCTGGCGCGCGGCCGGCCCGATGAGATTTTGCTGGAGACGCTAGAACGCCTCCGCCTGACGACGCCTACAACGCTGCTGACCGTCGCCGAACTCGATGCGTCGACGGGCGCAGCGGCACTCGACGAGCTGCGTCGCCGGCAGGCGTTGGTTGAAATTGCAGCCGGAGATGAGACCCTATTGCTCGGCCTGAATGCATGGCGTCAGCTCATCGACGGGCTCACGGCCCGCATCACCGAGCATCACCGCCAATTCCCTCTGCGTCCCGGCCTGCCGCGCAGCGAGGCGCGCAGCCGCATGCAGGCGTTGCTGCCCGGCGTCCACCTCGGCGCGCGCTATTTCAATGCATTGATCGATGCACTGGCGCAACGCAAGCTTCTACACGCAGACGACGCCTACGTGCGTCTGCCGGATTTTGCGCCCACGCCCACACCAGCCCAACAACAGTCCATCACGCGCACGCTGGCTGCCTTCTCTGCGTCTCCCTATGCTCCGCCCAATCTGCAAGATACGTTGCAAATGCTTGATGGTAATACAGAATTGCTTGAATACCTGATCGATCAAGGCGCATTGGTACGGCTAGGGGGAGACGTGTTGTTGCGTACAGAAGATTTCAACGCCATGGTGGAAGGGATCACGGCCCATCTGCGTGCGCAGGGAACCATCACGCTCGCCGAGGTGCGCGACCGCTTCCGGACAAGTCGTAAGTACGCTCAGGCGGTGTTGGAGGAGATGGACGCGCGACGCATTACGCGTCGCGAAGGAGACGTGCGGGTGTTGCGGTGATGGAGTGCTGCGTGCTTCGATGCTTCGCAAACTGCTGCGCGTCACGAAACATACACCATCTCACGGATGCGCGCCACATTTTTTATTCAGCTTCGGCAGTCTCCACGCTCACCCAAGGCAGATAGAGGCGAGGCGCCACTTTGCGCAGCGGGGCGATGGCGTGCCAGTTGGCAGGATCGTCGCCGAAGGCACGGCCGTCGACGCGGGCGAGCGCCAGCCCGTTGCCGGAGGCGTCTGGCCAAAGAGGGAGTCCGCTGTCAGGATCATAGTTGTACTCGACGGCGTCGGCGACCACGTAGTACACGGTGACGCCGTCGGCCTCCGGCGGTTGCGGCTCCATGAGGGCGATGCGTTCACGGCGGTTGTTCAGCCCTCCGCGCTGCCAGCGAAAAATGCGGAGCGATTCCGAGATGCCATATCTCTGTCGCAGCGCAGCGGGATCGCCTTCGGCGAGAACGATCCGCTCGTATGGATCGAGCTGAACGGCGGTTGGGAAGACCAGCATATCGTGGCTCCTCCCATTTTGATCCTGCCCGACGAACTTCCAGGCGTTGCCGGGAAAACCCGGGTCATAGAGCGGAATGGGCAGGCCGCTGACGTTTGCAATGACAACGTACTCTTCTCCACCGCCGGGCGGGTGATGCATGATCTCCTCGATGACGACCGGACTTAGCCGCGGCCCGCGGTTGGCCGCGCCGAGCGTAGGCCTTCCCGCCTGAAGCGGATAGTGGACGCGACCGGTGGAGTCGACATAACGAACAAAGGAAACATTGTTGGGAGACGCGCCAAAAGAGACCTGTTGCACCGGCAGGGGCGGTCCGCCCGCCGGATCTGGGCGCAGCAGGTGGACGGTCTCGCCCGCTTCGCTCAGGCCAAAGCTCCAGTTGCCCCGGTTTTGATCAATTTGCCAGGAGACGTAGTAGGCGCCGGGCGCCAGGACGGTCCCGCTTGGGATGCGCGCCCACAGGCTCTGTGCTTTCGTCAGGTCGTCGGTCAGCAGCCAGCCGGAGATATCGACCGGCATTTCACCGATGTTCAGAAGTTCGACGGCGTCGGAGTCGTCGGAATGCGCAAGGATCTCGTTGATCACGATCGTCTCCGGCACGCCGCTTTCGCCCGCCATAGCGTTGACAAAGTGCGACGGTGCAGCCGGCCTTGCGACCATGGCGCCACAGATGATCCAGAGAGCACCTAGCGTTGCACAGAGACGAAGGCGTTTATTGCGTTCTGGAATCATGAATCTTGGGCTTTTCCTCGAAATAGACGGTCAGCAGCGCTGTGTCGCGCAGAAAGTCGATCTCCTCCACAATGTAGCGTTTGACGCAACGACCGGTGCGCCGGCTGAGGTCATCCAGCAGCGCGCGTTCGTTGTTGGCCTGAATGAGGTCGATTTTCTCGTAGTGAACAAGCTGCGACGAACCGAAATAGGCCAGCTGGATGCGGTCGATGCCGACGACAAAGAGTGCCAGCCCTGCGTTGATGATCAGCACGTCGGAGAAGCTGACGCGCGTGGCGACGAAGAGGGCGTTGGCGAACGGCAGCATGATCGCCAAATAGAGGTAGGTCATCTCGCGCACTGCAATGTTGATAGAGCGAAAGCGCAGGATGGTGAAAACGGCGAGCAGGCCGAAGCTGAAGCCAAGCGTCAACTGCACATCGCGCAACAGGCTGGTGACCAGATAGGCCATAAGGCTGAAGCTGAGGTAAGTGAAGAAATATTCGGGTCTGCTGCGGCGCGAGGCAGTATAGCCCAACCCAAAGATGATCAGGCCGGTCGCCAGCGTCAAAGCAAAGCCGGGCATGACTTCGGTCAAGATGTTCATGGGCTTCTTACGATCCTTTGCAGAGACTGGAGAGACGGCGCAAAATCGGTTTAAAACGGTTGTGACGAAGCTCCGGGTAAAGCATTGCCATGGAAACGCAATATTTGCTGATGTGCGTAGGAGAGAGATGAAGTCGATGCAGTTCGCGTCCGATGGGCGAGCTTAGCGAAAATTTGCGTTGCTTGACTTCGATGATCACCAGTCCGGACATCGGGATCACCTGCTCATCGCGTCCAAACTCGATGCCGATATCGATCGTGATGCGTTCCTGTCGCTCAAAGTCGGCCAACGTCATGCGCCGGAAGCGATTCCAGACGACCGGCCGCAGGTGGGCGGGATCCACAGTGAGGCTGAGCGGCATCCAACCCGAGGGCAACTCGGCCAGGCTGGTGACCGGTTCAGACAGGATGGTGCGTGTTTTGACGGTGCGCTCGCGGTTGTTCTTTTCTTTGACTTCTAGAAAGACGAGCCTGCTGTCGATGTACCAGCGCCAGCGCACTTTATGGCGCACGCGCAGGCCGTTATGATGGGAATGAAACAGGAAAAAATCGGGCGTGTCGAAATAGGTCGTGTAGTAGCGGCCCGGGCGCACGCCGTTGATCTCGAGGACGCGATAGCGGTCGCTGATGCGCTCGAGAATCTGGATCAATTGTTGTTCGTGCAGAATAAACTTAACGTCGAGGCGGTCGAGCAATGACAGCACCTTGATCTCATCCAGCGAGATCGCCGGCATGGCATTGACAATCGAAACCACCTGCTGCAGAGAATCCGCCATTCAAAGGCCTTGTCATGTCATCAAGCGAGTTCAAGAACAGGTCATGAGGCAGGCGCGCACCCATCAGATCGGCGCCCATTAAGTCGGCGCCGGTGAGATCGGCCCCGCGCAGGTCGGCGTTGCGCAATACGGCGTTGCGCAGATTGGCGTTGCGCAGGTCGGCGCGGCGCAGCACGGCGTTCGTCAAATTGGCGTCCACCAGGGACGCGCCGGTAAGAATCGCCCGCTCCAGTTGGGCGCCGCTGAAATCCGCCACGCGCAGGTCGGCGCCGGCCAGATTGGCGTCACGCAGATCCGCCCCCCGCAAAGTGGCGCTGCGTAGGATAGCGCGTTCGAGCGTAGCGTAGCGCAAGTCTGCCTGATCGAGCACTGCGTTGGACAGGTCCGCCTCGTACAAATTGGCCTCGCGCAGTTGCGCGCCGGAAAAAAGCGCCATCAGCAGAGTGGCGCGGTGCAGGTTTACCTGGTTCAGGCTAGCCCCTGAGAAATTCACTCGATTCAGATCGGCGCGCGCCAGGTCTTGACCGTCCAGGTTCACCTGTGCACAATGTGGCTGGCAGGTCAGTTTTGGGAGCGGGTTAGCCGGATAATACTGCCAGGCCAGCCAGATTAATGCGGCCGCTCCGATCAGCGCAGCGGCATACAGGATTGTTTTGGACGCCCGACTCATATGACGCCTAATTGTAGCATAATTTTGCGGCGACCCGATGATTTTGCAACTTCGACGATCTGTGATTTGCTGCGCTGAAATCGGCTGCGAGGTGGAGCGCGTGATGCCGGAGAACGCATTGTCGGAATGGATTTTTCGGATTGTATACCTGACGGGGATTGTGGCAGAGATCGTGATCCGTGCTCCAATTAATCGAAGGCGACACAAAAGCAAGGTGGTTGTGAGTCGTTTCGATCGTCAGGAGGGCTTGCTGCTCTTGCTTTTATTTTTCGGCGGCTACTTCATGCCTTTGCTTTACATTTTTACGCCGTGGCTGGACTTCGCCGACTATGTGCTGCCGACCTGGGCCGGATGGCCGGGCGTATTCTTCCTTGTAGCGGCTGTGGTGCTTTTTTGGCGCTCGCACATCGATTTGGGGACGAATTGGTCGCCCACGTTGGAGCTTCATGAAAACCACACTTTGGTGACCAGAGGCGTCTACCGCTACATTCGTCATCCAATGTATGCATCTCAGTGGCTTTGGACGGTGGCGCAGGCGCTTTTGTTGCAGAATTGGATTGCCGGCGTCGGAGGGATTGTTTGTTTCGCGCTGTTTTATTTTTCTCGCGTGGCGCGCGAAGAGCAGCTGATGCTTGAGCGATTTGGTGATGAGTATCGAAACTACATGAACCGCACCGGCCGTATTTTGCCGCACCGGAGCTAACCTGAAGAATTGCCGTTAAACCTCTACGGCGTTTGGTGAAGGCGCCGATAAATGATACGATAAATCGGATAGGAGTTGCGCCGCCGGGTGAGACACCTTCATAGAATGCGGCTTTTCGGAGAGTTCTATGTTTCCGGAAGGTTAACCAACTGAGCAATGCCGATCAAACTGTAAATTCTTATTTGATGAATAAACTACGAAAATCAGAACGTTTTAAGAGTGTAGGATATGGCGACAACATCTGATCTGCGTAAAGGCATGCTGATCCGTTACAACGGAGCCGTTCACCGCGTGATCGAGTACCAACACATCGCACCGGGCAACTGGCGCGCCATGGTGCGCATGAAGCTGAAGAACTTCGAGACCGGCAAAATTATCGAAGATCGCGTGCGCGCCGGCTCCGAGATCGACGTCGTGACGACACAAACGCGCGAGGCGCAATATCTGTACGACGACGGAACGGCGTATCACTTCATGGATAATGAGACCTTCGATCAGATCGCCTTGCCCAAAGAGGACTTCGAGGATACGATGATCTGGATGAAGGAAAACGATATGGTCACCCTCTTGCTCCAGGATGATGGCAGGGTGCTCTCCGTCGAGATTCCCACCTTCGTCACCCTGCGCGTCACCGAAGCCGACGTCGCAGTGCGCGGGGACACCTCCGGCCGCGTGATGAAGCGGGCAAAGGTGGAGACCGGCGCCGAGCTGCAGGTGCCCGACTTCGTCAAGGAGGGAGATCTCATTAAGATCGACACGCGCACGGGCGAATACGTCGAACGGGTCTCTTGACCGTCAGGGATGCTTCCCTGCAGAGGCGCAGAGAACACAGAGATTCTTTTGGAGTTTCCGAAGCACTCTGCTCTGCGTCTCTGCGGTGTTGAGCCTTCGGATGCAATCTCGCCGCCTTGCCCCTCGCCTCCCCATATGGCGGTGAAATGAATGTTTTGCTCGTTACGATCGGCACCCACGGCGATGTGCAGCCCTATATCGCGCTGGCCTATGGCTTACAGTCCGCCGGTTGCACGGTTGTTCTCTGCACACATGCAACGCACCGGAACTTTGTCGAGAGGTACGGCGTTGCCTTTGCACCGCTTGCCGGCGACATACGCGCCCTGCTGGCAGGTGACGATGGTCGTAAGCTCCTGACGCAACGCAATCCTCTTGCGGCAGTGCGTCGGCTCCACTTGCTTGCTGCGCCCCTGCTCCGGCAAGTCATGCTCGACATCATCGAAGCCGCCCAGGGCGCCGATCTCATCCTGGCCTCGACGCTCGCCTATCCCAACGCCGTCACCGCCGGCCATGTCCACCACATTCCGCTGATGCTGGCCGGCCTGCAGCCCATCACGCCCACCTCGGCCTTTCCCTGCCCTCTGCTGCCTCCCTTGTCTCGTTCTTTCCCGGGCAGCGGTGCCTACCATCGTCTGTCTCATCACGCTGCCTTTCGGCTGCTGCAATTCACCTCGGCCCGCCTCGTCAATCGTCACCGTCGCGAGCTGACCGGCCTGCCTGCGCTCCGCTACGCAGATGTGTTCGGCGACTTGATCGCCCAGCGCACGCCGGTGATCTACGGCTTCAGCGAACATTTGCTGCCTCGACCGGCGGACTACGGATCATCGGTTCATCTGACGGGTTTCTGGTTCCTGGAAACCACGAATGGCTGGGAGCCTTCGCCTGCGTTGGAAGCTTTTTTGGCGAACGGCCCGCCGCCGGTCTACGTGGGCTTTGGCAGCATGAGCGATCGCAAGCCTGAGGAGACGGCGCAGATCGTAGTTGAGGCGCTCCGTCGCAGCGGCCAACGTGGCATCCTGGCTGCCGGGTGGCAGGGACTACGCGTCGATCGTCGCCATCCGGATATCCACTCGATTGATCACGCGCCGCACGCTTGGCTTTTCCCGCAGGTTGCCTTGACGGTGCATCATGCAGGCGTCGGAACGGTGGCCGCAGCGCTGCGTGCAGGCGTTCCACAGGCGCTCGTTCCTTTCGGCGCCGACCAGCCGCTATGGGCAGAAATGGCCTATCGTCGGGGGGTGGCGCCCCGCCCGATTCCGCGCAGCCGCCTGACGCCGGACAACCTTTCCGCCGCAATTGCACAGGCGCTGCGTGCG
>JANWYX010000107.1 GCA_025055055.1 Caldilinea sp.
CGTGGCAGTGGCCGCCAATATTCCCGAGCCGCCTACGCCGACGCCTGCGCTGGTGGTGGTCGCCGACTCCCCTGCAGCCGAGGCACCCACACCTGAAGCGCCGATGGAGCCGACGCCTGTGCCTGCCGGGCCGGATTTTCGTCTCGTCGAGAAACGGCTCTGGGACGTCTATGAAAACGGCGGCAGCAAGGATGGCCCAACCGTGCGCTGCGGCGAAAAGCGTGAGCTGCACGTGTTCGTGCGCGACGCCAACGGCAACCCCCTCAACGGTGTTGCCGTGCAGGCGCAGCTAGGCGCCCGGGAGATCATCGTGACCGGCGCCCAGGGTAAAGGCGACGGTAAGGCGGAGTTCGTCCTCGGCGGCGGACAGGACGTCGCCGTGATTCGCGATGTGGACGGCCGCGAAGTCACTTCAGACGTCGCCTACGGCCTCACCACCGACCCACGCGCCATTCCGTTCGAATATCTGATCGCAGGACAATATTGCGCCGATGAAGCGGCGTGCAGAGCCTGGATCGATTCTCCTTTTCCCCCTTGTTATGGGCACTATAGCTGGAGCGTGACGTTCCAGCGCAACTATTAGCGCTTCATCATGCATAGAAGAACACGCATAGAAGAACCTATGCATGGGGGAATCTGTGTTCAATTTACTTTGGTGCGGGCTTTGCAGGCTGCCTGGCTCCGTGCGATAATCGACAGTTGAAGCGGTGCGAATGACTGCCCTGCGCCATGCAAAACGACGGAGACAGGTCATTGAAAGAAGAATTTATCCAATATGCGCCGCTCTTTGCAGGGTTGGCGCCGGAAGAGCAAAAACATCTCGCCGAACAATTCTCCCCGCAAACGGCCAAAGCAGGCGCCGTCCTCTTCCGGGTTGGCGAGGCTGCCGACGGTCTCTATTTGATCGGAAAAGGGTTTGTGCGCATCTTCACCGCCGGAGGAGCCACCTTGGCGACCTTGGGGCCGGGCAGCGTGCTCGGGGAAGACAGCCTCTATCGAAGCGTTCCCTACGATGTGAGCGCTCATGCGGCCTCTGACCTGGAATACTGGAAATTATCCGATGCAGACCTGCGCGCCATAATCCTTCAGCGGCCCACGATCGGTTTAAAACTGAGCCAGAACTTCGGCAGCTTGATTGCGCAGATGCAGGATTACCTTATCCTGCAGTTGAGTAAAACATCGGAATTGAAAGGGTTGCCTCCCCACACGCTACGGGTGCTTGCAGACCATTTGGAGCCCCGGAAGATTGCAGTCGGTCAGGTGCTCTATCGCGCCGGCGACGCAGCCGGCGGATTGTTTCTCATCGAGAGTGGGCGCATCGAGATTCAACCGGAGACGGGCGACGGCGAGCGAGAAGAAGTAGGGAGCGGACGTCTATTGGGTGCGCTGGCGCTGCTCACCAACAAAACGCAGACGGCGACGGCGATCGCGCGAGAAGAGTCGCTGGTCTGGACGCTTTCCTCCGATGATTTTCACACCATCGCCGGCCGTCAGCCGGGCTTGCGTCGAGGGCTGGCGCACAACGTCAGCGCTCGTCTGAGTCGCAGTGATCAAATGCAGGCTGTAATGCGGCTTTCACAGATGCCGATCTTTTCCCAGTTGCCGCCGGCGACAATTCAAGCCATTGCCCAACGCATGGTGCTGCAGCATGCGCCGGCGGGCGACCGCGTTTATCGCGCCGGTGAGCTGGGCGATGCCATGTATCTGGTGGAAAGCGGCGAAGTCGAGCTGACTGCCGAAAACGCCGTCGGCGTCGTCGAAGAGATCGGGCGCGTGGGCGCCGGTGGTTTCTTCGGGGAACTGAGCCTGCTGACGGGCCAGATTCGCGTGGAAGATGCGACCGCAGTGCGCAACACAAACCTGTGGGTGTTGAAAAAGGCCGATCTCGACGCACTTGCTGCCCAATATCCGGCCATCGGTAAGGCGCTGAGCCAGGGGCTCGCCGCCCGTCTGGCTAGCATCGAGAGCCATGAAGAGGAAAGGCTGCGCCGCTTCGTCCTCTTCGCCGATCTCAGCGCCGGTGACCTGCGCCAGATTGCGCCGCTGCTCCGCCCCATGCGCTACCGCGCCGGCGAGTTGATCTATCGAGCCAGCGCGCCGGCCGACAAGCTCTTTTTGATTGAACAGGGCAACGTGCGCGTGCAGACGTTAACAGGCGGCGCGTATCTGCTGGGACCCGGTGAATCGTTCGGTGAGCGCGCGCTGATCACCGAACAACCGCACAACACCACGGTCAGCGCCGACACCGACGTCGACGTGTGGACGCTGAGCAAGCAAGACCTGGACATGCTGATGAATCGCTATCCGGCGATCGCGATCAGTCTCACCCGTATCATTACCCAGCGCCTAAGTGAAACGGCGCAGACGTCCGGTGGCTACATTCCCCCCGCACCCCTCCCTGGGAGCGCGCCGGTGGAGGCGCCATCGCGTCGGCGTCAACAGGCAGCGCCGGCGGCGGAGCCGCTGCGGCGCAGACGACGCAGCTTTGGGGAATGGTACGCCGGCCTGTCGCCGGCCGCGCGCATCCGTTTTATTTTATTGATGCTGCTTCTGCTTGTTCTGCTCTGCGTGACCGTGCCCTTCACGATCACAACTATTATCAACGGCATCGGCGCAGCGAGCCGGGCGATGGCCGCCACGCTGAACAACGCCCTGGACAACGTGGGCCCGAGCGCCGATGTAACCATGGCCGAGCGGCTACGACTTGCGGATGCACAGGTGCCGCCGACGCCGACCTACACGCCCTTCCCCACGTCGACGCCACTCCCGACCCTGACACCGACGCCGACCCAGACACCGCTCCCCACGCCGACCTCGGCGCCTGTGGTGGCGCAGGCGTTTGCACAGGCTGCGCCTGTGGCAGTGGCGCCGGTCGTCGAAGCCGCGGCAGAGGAAGCGGCGCCCACAGAGGAGGTTGTTGTGGCGGCGGCAGTCAGGCCGCGTGTGCTCGACAGCCGACTGGGCGCACTGGGCGTCACGATTGAAGACGCATCGGTCGAGCCGGGACAGCCATACTGGCGTCTCGTCGAAGTGCGCTGGGAAGATGAACAGGAGGCCGGTGGCAAACATCACATCTATGTCGATGTGCTCGATGAAAACGGCAATCGCGTGGTGGGGCAGCCGGTCACCGTCTTCTGGGGTGACGGCAGTTACACGGCTCCGCTAGAGGATAAACCTGCGCCGGACCTCGGCTTCAACTTTCAGATGTATGCAGCCGGCTACGCCTACGGCGTCCGGGTCGAAGGGCTGCCGAGCGATGTATTGCGCGGCGCCGGACTAGGCGACCTCGAAAAGCGTTTCTTTGGAATTCACGTCTCTTACTATTTGGTCTATCAGCGGACGATAAAATAAACCGGACGGTGAAATAGACCGAAATGTCAAGGGTTACGGTGTGTAGAGGGTGACGTCGCGCACGCCGACGACCACCTGACGGCTGCTTTGGACCCACGGGTGCTCTGCGCCGTTGCCTCTCCATGGAGAGAGAATGGGGCGCCACCAGCGATCGGCAGTCCAATTGCTTCGCATCACCGCCACACTGTAAGGTTCGCCGCGCAGCCAGTGACGCAAAAAGACGGAGAGGCTCGGCTCGGGAAACCAGTTGACGCCAAAAGCCCCGTTCGACGCCTTGGCGCCGAGCGACAACCATCGCTGCGCCAAGGAAAGACCGTAACAATTTACCCCGTAGACTGCGCGCAGGTGGAGGTGTTGCGGCGACTGCTCGTAGATGCGCTGAAGCTGAGCGAAGGTTTCATCGCCGATCAGGTGCTCGCCGCAATGTCCAACCAACGCGCCTTCACGGCCATGGGCCAGCAGAAGCAGATCGACGATGTGGGTTTGGCTGAGCTCAAGCAACGCAGCGACAAGTTTTGGCCCTGTGGCGTCGGCGTCTTCGAGGATGTAGACGCGATCGTAGCAGCGATGCGCCCCGTATAGACGCAACAACAGCTTGGCGTACTCTTCGGTCAACCAGTCGATCGTGGCCATGACCCAACGCGGGGGGCGAATGTGGGCGATGTTGCCGACGCTTTCGAGGAAGACCAGCAAGGCGAGCGGCTTTTGGGGCAAGGCGGTGTAGGTCACGGCAGGTCACTCATCTCGCGGCTGTACGATCTTCACCTGGAAATTTGTGGTGAGCGCCTGCATTCCTTCGGCCAGCTTCTCCCATGTGCTGGATTGAAAGATTGCGCGCGCCTTCTCCACGCTCTCCACCTCGCCGCCACCTAAAATCTCCGGCGAGTTGCCCCAGATCGTATACCACACGTCGGAGAATTGAAACCCCATGCGGGCAAGCGCCGGCGCCATCTTATTGACCAGATATTCTTGACATTCCTGCTCTTTGCCCTGTTGCATGTCGTAGCTGATCAACACCTTGACCATGGCTTTTTCCTCCTAAGGGAGCCCCTCGTGTTCCTG
>JANWYX010000311.1 GCA_025055055.1 Caldilinea sp.
GGCCAGGAGATGCGATAAGGCGGAAGCCCGGTTTCACCGTCCTGCAGCGTCGAGTTTCTATTGCACCGTAGGGCTTCACCGCTTTCGATGCAGGCAGAGATGTGTTCGATCGATCGCCCACCGTTCACAGAAGTCGCTGCGCAGCGATGAAAAGCTTTGTCGGATTTGGATTCGGGCCGATTCAGGCCGGGCTGTTTCTCACCGAGGCGTTTGCCTCGGGCGCCTTCGAGCGCCTGGTCGTCGCCGAAGTGCTACCCGATATCGTTGCTGCGGTGCGGCGGGCAGGGAGCTTCACGGTCAACATCGGCCACGTCGACCACATTCGCGCGCTGACCGTGGCGCCGGTGGAGATATACAACCCCGCCGCTGCCGCCGACCGCAGCCGGTTGGTAGAGGCCGTCGCCGTCGCCGGCGAGCTGGCGACGGCGCTGCCGAGCGTTGCGCATTATGCAACGGCCGGTGAGACAAGCGTAGCCGCCATTTTGGCCGAGGGGCTGCTGCGCAAAGTGGAAATCGACGGCCCGCCGGCCGTAATCTATACCGCAGAAAACCACATGCGCGCCGCCGAGCTGCTGGCCGAGGTGGTGACAGCGGCGCTGCCCGCCGGGCGACGGGAGGCAGCGCTGCGGCGGGTGCAGTTTCTCAACACGATCATCGGCAAGATGAGCGGCGCGCCGGAGGAGGCGGAAGACTTACAACCCATTGCACCGGGGTTGCGCCGGGCGTTTCTCGTCGAAGCGTACAACCGCATCTACATCTCGCAAATTCAGCGTCCTCACGACGATCCCCTCTGGGCTGCCTTCCGGCGAGGGATCGAAATCTTCATCGAAAAGCCGGATTTAGCGCCCTTCGCCGAGGCCAAATTGTACTGTCACAACGCCGGCCACGCGCTGGCGGCCTACCTGGCGCACGCGCTCGGCTTCCGTCGCATCGACGAGCTGCGCAGTCGGCCCGACGTCATCGCATTCGTGCGCAGCGCCATGGTGGAGGAGTCGGGCGCTCCCTTGTGTGCGCGCTTTGCAGGCGTCGACCCGCTGTTCACTGCGGAAGGAATGCGCGCCCACGTTGATGACCTGATCGCGCGCATGCTCAATCCCTTCGTGCGCGACACTGTTGCCCGCGTGGGCCGCGACCCGGAACGCAAGCTGGGCTGGGACGACCGCCTGATCGGCGCCATGCGACGGGCGCTGGCTGCGGAGATCATTCCACGCCGTTATGCGCTGGGCGTAGCTGCGGCACTTCTTTGGCTCGACATTCCCCAGGCACAGACGGAGACCTATCTGACCGAGCTTTGGCGACCTGCGCGCCCGGATGCGAAAGAGGAACGAAACGTGCTTCGTCTTATCACGGAAGCCGTACACCGTTTACAAACGTGGATGCAACAAAATTTCCCAAAACTGATATAATCTCTTTACCTCGGCGATTTTTTGCCGTCTTACGTCCAAAAGCATCGCAGAAAGATACAACGAAGAAAAACTAGGAGAGGAGCCAGAGGAATGAGCGAAGCAGAAGAACTTCCCGGTCGTCCCCATGACGAAACCGCGCCTTATAGTCTTTCCAGTGAGGAGCGCCGCGAACGCATTATTCAGGTGTTGCGCGAGCAGGACGAAGTCACCGTGGGCGAGCTGAGCCGCCTGCTGGGCGTCTCCGAAGTGACGACGCGCAAAGACCTCCAGCAGTTGGAAGAGCAGGGGTATCTGACGCGTGTGCGGGGGGGCGCCGTCGTCTCCGGTCGCGGGCAGCTGGAGCTGCGCTTCGCCGCGCGGCAGCAGATCAACCTGGAGGAGAAGCGACGCATCGCCGGCAAGGCTGTCGAGTTAATTCAACCCGGTCAGACCATCTTCGTCGATGGCAGCACCACCGTCTTTCAGATGATCCGGCTGCTGCGCGACATGCAGAATCTCACCGTGATCACGACCGGCCTCTACGCCGCGCTGGAGCTGAGCTTTGCGCCCGACGTCACCACGATCGTCGTGGGCGGCATCTTGCGCCGACGCACCAGCAGCCTGGTCGACACGCTCAGCCCGAAGCTGCTGCGCCGCTTGCACGTGGACATCGCCTTTCTGAGCTGTCGCGGCTTCACGCCGGAGCACGGCATGATGGAGTCCGACCTGCGCGAGGCGCAAATGAAGCGCGCCATGGCCGAGACCGCGGCGCGCAAGGTCGCCATGATCGACCACGCCAAGTTCGGCGAAGTGTATGTCGCCACTTCGTTGTTGCCTGAAGAGATCGACCTCCTGATCGTCGACGACAAATTGCCCGAAGCCATGCGGCGCGCACTCGAAGCCGCACAAATTCCGACGGAGTATGTGTGATGGGAGCGACGGTGAACTTTCTGGCTGCAGACCTGGGCGCCTCGAACGGCCGCGTCTTGCTCGGCAGATGGGACGGCAACCGCTTCGACCTGGAAGTCTTGCATCGCTTCGACAACGGACCGACGCAAGTGCTCGGCCGGCTCTACTGGGACGTGCTTGCGCTGTGGCGCGAATTCAACGCCGGCATTGCGCGCTACGCAGCAACGCACGCAGAGCCCTTGGCCGGCGTTGGCCTCGACACCTGGGGCGTGGACTATGGGCTGCTCGATTCGGCAGGACGGCTGTTGGGCAATCCTGTACATTACCGTGACAGCCGCACCAATGGCGTCATGGAAAAAGTCTTTGCGGTGGCTCCGCGCCGCGAAATCTTCGAGATCACCGGTCTCCAATTCCTGCAACTGAACACGCTGATCCAACTCTACAGCATGCGGCTGGAACGCGACCCTCAGCTCGACTGCGCCGCTCGGCTGTTGATGATGCCAGACCTCTTCCATTACTGGTTGACCGGCCGTCAGATTGCGGAGTACACGATCGCCTCGACCTCACAGATGCTCGACGCAGCCACGCGCACGTGGGCGCACGATCTGCTGCGCCGCCTTGACTTGCCCACGCATATTCTGCCCGAAATTGTGCAGCCCGGCGCCGTGATCGGCCCGCTTTTGCCCGAGGTGGTGAAAGAGACCGGCCTGAAGAATGTGCCTGCGGTGATCGCCGTCGCCTCCCATGACACCGGCAGCGCAGTGGCGGCCATCCCCGGCCTCGACGCGCACAGCGCCTATCTGAGCAGCGGCACCTGGAGCCTGATGGGCGTGGAGGTGGACGAGCCGATCATCAACGAAAAGACGTTGGCGCTCAATTTCACCAACGAAGGCGGCGTCGACGGCAAAATCCGCCTGCTCAAAAACATCACCGGCCTATGGCTTCTGCAGGAGGCGCGGCGGCAATGGGAGCGCGAAGGGCGCTCCTATGCCTGGTCTGAGCTGCTGGCGGCGGCGGAGGAGGCACCGGCTTTCCGTTCGTTGGTCAATCCGGACGCGCCGGATTTCTTCGAGCCGTCCAACATGGTGGACACGATCCGAGCCTTCTGTCAACGCACAGGGCAGCCCGTCCCGCAGAGCGTCGGCGAGGTGGTGCGTTGCTGCTTGGAGAGCCTGGCGCTGCGCTACCGCTGGGTAGTGGAGGCGCTGGAAGAGATTCTGGCCTCGGCCGGCCGCGGGGACGGCCGCCAGATCCGCGTGATTCGCGTCGTCGGCGGCGGCAGCCAGAACCGCCTGCTCAACCGGTTCACAGCGGATGCCTGTGGGCGAACCGTCGTCACCGGCCCGGTGGAGGCGGCGGCGCTCGGCGTGATCATGATGGAAGCCGTGGCGACCGGTCACCTCGCCGGCGTGCGCGAGGGGCGCGCCGCCATCGCCGCTTCGATCGAGCAAGAGACCTTCGAACCGCAGCGCGACGCAGGTTGGGATGAGGCGTATGCGCGCTTTTTGACGCTGATCAAGTGAGGAAAATAGATCGTTGAGAGCAAATGAGGGGAAAGAGCAGCTTCAGATTTTCTGAGGCTGCTTTTCTTTCTGTCGACGCCTCCATCACCGCATACCCTCACCGGTTTGAAAGGATGGACTACGTTTATGTCGACAATCACCGTACACATGATCGGCCAGGCTCATCTTGACCCGGTCTGGCTCTGGCGTTGGACCGAAGGTCGCGCGGAGGCATTGGGCACCAGCCAGTCCGCCATCGATCGACTCGCTGAATATCCGGACTTTCACTTTACGCGCGGCGAGTCGCAGGTCTATGCCTGGATCGAAGCCGAGAACCCCACCCTCTTTGCACAAGTGAGGCGTGCCATCGCCGAAGGGCGCTGGCACGTTGTCAACGGCATGGTCGTCCAGCCCGACATGAACCTGCCTTGCGGGGAATCGTTTGTGCGCCAGGTGCTGCTCGGCAAGAAATATATGCGCAGCCGGCTCGGCGTTGAGCCGACCGTCGCCTATTGCGTCGATTCGTTTGGCCACGCCGGCACGTTGCCACAGATTCTCCGCAAGTGCGGCTTCGACAGCTACGTCTTCATGCGCCCCGGCCCGCATGAGAAGACGCTGCCGGCCAATGTCTTCTGGTGGCAGGGTCCAGACGGTAGCCGCATCCTCGCCTTTCGGATTGTCAATTCCTACACCACCCGGACCACTGACCAGGAAGCGCACATTCTGGCCGCCGTAGCCGCCAAGCCCGCCCAGCTCGACGCAACGATGTGCTTTTTTGGCGTAGGCAATCATGGCGGCGGGCCGACCCGGGAGCAGATCGAGAATGTGATCGCTCTGGCGGCAAAACACCGCAGCGGTCAGCCTGCGTTGGACATTCGCTTCAGCGGACCTAAGCTGTACTTTGACGCCATCCGCAGCCAGGCAGAATCGCTGCCCACCGTGGCCGATGAGCTGCAATACCATGCCGTCGGCTGCTATTCCGTCAACGGTGCGCTCAAGCGCGCACACCGTCGCGCCGAGAACAGGTTGCTGCTGGCCGAACGCCTCGCCGTCATGGCCAATTTGTGGGCGGATGCACCCGCACCCCAGGCCAAGCTAAATGAACTGTGGCATACGCTCGCCTTCAACCAATTTCATGACACCTTGGGCGGCACTTCGATCAAAGTGGCGGCGGATGACGCCATCGCCGAGTTGAGCGGGATGGCCGCAGCCGCCGACGTGCTGGCCGACGACGCCGCCCGTGCAGTGGCCAATCGCATCGACACCGCCGGGCCAGGCGCCACGGTTGTGGTCTTCAATCCGACCTGCCAGCCTGCGTCCATTTACCTGGAATATGAACCTTGGACGGATTGGCAGGACTGGGATGAACACGGCTGGGGCCTGGTGGACGATGCAGGTCAGCCGGTGACGTATCAGAACATCGACCCTCTCGAAGCGCTCAGCGAAGCCAACGGCAGAATTCGCCGCCTGCTCTTCGCCACGACGCTGCCCGCTTTCGGGTATCGCCTTTTCCGTTTTGCACCGGGACTGCCGCGCGCAAACCCACCTGCCACTGCCCTGCGCGTGACGGAGACAGAACTGGAGAACGAGCTGTTAATCGTGCGCCTGGACCCACACAACGGCAACATCATCTCTTGTATAGACAAGCGTTCTGGACTGGAGTTGGTGGGGCCGGGTGGGTGGAACGTCGGTGAAGTGATTGAAGACCACAGCGATACCTGGTCACACGGCGTCCGGCGCTACGGCGCAGCGACAGGGTCGTTTGGAAACGCCAAGATCACGATCGGCGAATGTGGTCCGCTCCGGGTGTCGCTGCTGGTCGAGCGCAGTTACGGCGTCAACACGTGGCAACAGCAGATTTTGCTGTGCAGCGGCGAGCGCGCGCTCACGATTCGCAACTGGCTGGTGTGGCTGGAGCCGTGGCGCCTGCTCAAGCTGAGCTGCGATGTCAACACCGTAGCGCCGAGAGCTGTGCACGACGTCCCGTTCGGCTGGCTGGAACGCCCGTGCGATGGCCATGAGGTTCCCACCCACATGGGGCTGGACGTCAGCGGCCCGACGGCGACCGGGGAGACGATCGGTTTGGCGTTGCTCAACGATGGCAAATACGGTTGCGACGTCAGCGGCAGCGTCCTGCGCTTAACGATTCTGCGCTGCGTGCCCTACGCCTATCATGAACCGCATCCGTTCGGCGCGCGCCAACGGTATGATTGGGTGGATCGGGGCAGCCAGGAATTTACGGTCGTGCTATATCCCCATGTCGGCGACTGGTGCGCAACAGAGATCGTCCGACGGGCGCGGATGCTCAACATGCCGCCGCTGCTCGTCACGATGCATGCCCACCCCGGCAACTTGCCGCCCCAAGCCGGTCTGGCCAGACTCAGCAGCGACGATATCGAGATGACCGCCTGCAAGCCGGCGGAAGATGGCGACGGCTATATCGTGCGCCTGGCCGACGTTCATGGCCGCGGAGGCAGTGGTTCGCTAGTCTGGCTGGATCAGTCTTATCCGCTGGAATGGTCCCCGTTCGAGGTCATCACTGTGCGACTGACACGACGAGAAGGTCGGTGGCAGATGCAACCGTGTGACATGCTGGAGCGCACCGAACATTCCGCATAGTACAGGCATAATCCTCCCATCAGGAGGCGCAGAACCACGCGATGTACATGCGGGCGCGAATTTAGCCAAACAGGGCGCCGCTTAGTAATATGTGTAAGACGTCTCTTGAACGACCGCTGCCCCTTGACAGCGCCTCTAATCCGTACTATGCTGTCAACAATGCAGTCACAGGTCATTTGTTCAATATCGTTCATATGAACAAACAAGGATCGCCGCTGTGACCGACGCCGCTCTCCTCTACAAAATTGCCAAAGCTTACTACGAAGATGGCCTGACGCAGGATCAGATCGGTAAGCGCTTTGGACTCTCGCGCATCAAAGTCTCCCGGTTGCTGCAGCAGGCGCGACAAAGCCGAGTTGTACAGATCACGATCACGCCGCCGCCCGACTCTTTCGGCGATCTCGAGCGCGAGCTGGAGGCCACCTATGGCCTCGACGAGGTGATCGTCATCTCGACGCCGGGCTACGCGCAGAGCGAGGTCGTGCCGCGGCTCGGCGCGGCCGGGGCCGCCTACCTGGCGCGCATTCTGGGAGACCAGCAGGTGCTCGACCTGAGCTGGGGCACGACGCTCCTAGCCCTGATCGATGCGCTTGCGCCCCAGAATCTGCCGGACCTGCGCGTGGTGCAGATGCTAGGTGGCCTGGGCCGGCTGGAGTCCGAAACCTATGGCGCCGACCTGACCATCCGCATGGCGCAGACACTCGGAGCGCGCATGCGCCTGCTGCCTGCGCCCGGCATCGTCTCCAGCAAGATCGTGCGCGATGCGCTGCTGGAGGACGCCAACATCGCCGAGACGCTGGCGCTGGCCGCGCGCGCCGACCTCGCCGTCGTAGGCATCGGCGCGCCTGCGCCCGGCTCCGTGGTGATGCAGGCGGGCATTCTCAGCGAGCAGGAGCTGGCGGAGCTAAAGGCGATGGGCGCAGTGGGCGACATTGCGCTGCGCTTCTTCGACGAGAACGGCCGGCCCATCGCCCATCCCATTAACGACCGCATCATCGGCCTGGATTTGGAGCAGATCAAACGCATCCCGCGCGTGGTGGGCGTGGCCGGCGGCGAGGGCAAATACGAGGTCATCCGCGGCGCGGTGCGCGGCCGCCTGGTCAATGTGCTGATCACCGATGAGATCACCGCCGCACGGCTGCTGGAGGAGAAGGAGCCGGCGCGGGCGCTCCAACTTCAAGCATAAGCGCCAACGGGGAGTCGGCGATGTCTTTCCTCACCCTCGCCAACGTTTTGCCGCGCCTGGCCGACTATGTGGCCAACCTGGGATGGACCCAGATCACCGACCGGAACCATCCGGACTACGGCGCGCTGGTCAACCCGGAGTACGACCTGCCCGACATCCACCACGCCATCGAATTCGTGGTGAGCAGCGCCTATCTCGCCCTGGCGGATCCGACCTGCCAGGAGCATCTTGCGCGGGCGACGGCTGCGGCTGCGTTTGTTAACCGTGCGCAACGGGAGAGCGGACTCATCGACCTTCTCTCGGTCAACTACGACTCCGCTCCAGACGCCGGCTTCGCCGTTCAAAAGCTGTGCACGGTGGTGGAGCTCGCCCGCAGTTTCGGAGTGCAAGGCTCGGCCTGGAACGAGCTGCTCCAGATGTTAGAGACTTTCATCCGCCGGGCCGTGGCGGGCATCGTCATCGGTGGATTTCACACGCCCAACCATCGCTGGGTGATGGTCTCGGCGCTGGTTCAGGCCAAAGCCCTTTATCCGGACCTGGACGTGAAGGCCGCCGTGGAGGCCTATCTGGCCGAAGGCATCGACATCGACCCGGAAGGCGCCTTCATCGAACGCAGCGTGGGCGTGTACGATGCGATCGTCGACCGCTCCCTCATTTTCATTGCCGAGCACTGGGATGCGCCCGCGGCCCTGGAGGCAGCGATCCACAACCTGACCTTTGACCTGTATCTGCTTCACGCCGACGGCACTGCGGAGACCGGCCTTTCTCGCCGTCAGGATTTCGGGACGCGGGACGTGCCGCTCGGCCTCGTCTCCTGTTACTTGCTTGCACACCGCATACATCCCTGCTCAGAATTCGTGGAGGCCGCCCGATTTCTCTGGACGCAAACAGAGGCGCAAGGCGCCCGTTACGCCGGTCACCTGCCGTGGCTGACCTACGCTCTGCTCAAATGCGGCGATCCGCCGGCCGCAGAGGGCCGCATCCCAGAGGACTACGTTCATCACTATCCGCTCAATGGCCTCTGGCGGGTGCGCAGGGGCTTGCTCAGCGCCGCGCTTTTCCGGGACGCCACCCGGCTGTTGAGCGTCACCTATGGCGCCGCTGAGCTGAGCAGCGTTAAGATCAGCTTCACCTACTTCGGCGGTCTCACCGGACGCTTCATCGGCGACAGCCTGATTGTCGACCGGGAGGGCGCAACTTTGCGCTCCGAAGGGCGTCGCAATCCCCACCGCCCCGGTTACGAGCTGCCACTCGGCCGACCCGTTCCTCCCGAGCGCTGGGAGGAAACCCTCCATGAACGCCCCCTTCGCCGCCTTCCGCCGATAACGAGCACCTTGCGGGTCATCGAAGCCCATGACGGCAACGGCCGCGGCTTTGACCTGCACTTCGTCACGCTCGGCGGACTGGATGGCGTCGCCGCCCAGATCGCCTTTGACTTTGCTCCCGGCGGCGTCTGGGAGAGTGCGGACACGCGCTTTCAACCTTGCGCCGGCCAGGTGCTCTTCCTCAAACAAAAGGGGGCAACCATGCGGTATGGGAACGACGTCATTTCTCTCGCGCCGGGTGCCTACGCGCACGGCATGTGGCGCATGCGAGAAGCCGAGCCGGCGCCTGAACACGTGCGCGTGTTGATGACTTTTCGAACGCCGGTGAATCATCTGGTTCACCTGCGTGCTTATCGAGGACTCCATCCCTAGGCGCTGCTGCACGTTAAAGGCCAGTGGCGTTCAGAACCTTCAGTTCGCTCGACGCAGCGCTTCCCACGCGCTGCCCTGCAAGGGCTTTCCAGCTCCTCCCGTGACTCCCACAACTGCTTTCGCTGCAAGCGGAGCGTTTGCAGCAAAAGCCAGACCGGTCTTTTTCGGCTGTGAGCGCGAACTACCCACACAGGCAACGCGCTAGGTCTTCATCTCCCCACAGAACAAATGAACAAACATGAACACTTGACATTTGCCCACCTTCGTGCTATTGTGATTTTGGTCATATGTTCAATACCGTTCATATGAACAAACTAAGGATCACCGCTAAAGCGAACAATCTTCCAAAGAAAATTCAATAGTCAATTTGATGGTCATGGAACCCTGGGAGGTCTAGGTGTTCCAACAAAAGCTCGGAACACCACGACAGCCGGATCGCTGCGGCGCAGTCGGGCGATTGATTCGGGCCGTTGATCCTGCAAATTTATTGTTCTATCGGGACGATGCGTCAGAGTGATCCAGATTTCCAAATTCACATCGCTTCAGTTTGGGCCTATCCAAAACAAACTATCCGGCGCCGGTCAAAATGCCACTTGACGGCCGCGCCCAAGGCAAAAGGATCGAGCTGCATGCAACTCTTCGATCACCTCAAACAACGTCAGGCGGAAGGCCGCCCTATCCGCGTCGGCCTGGTCGGCTGTGGTCAGGAGGGCTCGGGCATGGTGCACGTGACGCACCAGATGATAGGGCTGGAGACCTTTGTCATCGCCGACATCGACCTAGGCCGTCCCCTTCAGGTGCTGCAGAGGTTGGGCGTGCCGGAATCGTCCATCTGCATCACCGATCGGGTCGACGTGGCGGAGGACGCGCTGCGGCGCGGCCGCTACGTCGTCACGCAGGATGCCCTGCTCTTGCCCCAACTGGAGAGCCTCGACGCCGTGGTGGAGGCGACCGGGGTGGCCGACGTCGGCGCGCAGGTGGCCTGGCACAGCATTTTGCACAAAAAACATGTGATCATGCTCAACGTCGAGACCGACGTGACGGTCGGCCTGATCCTAAGCCGGCTGGCAGAGCAGATGGGTTGTGTCTACACCGCCTCCACCGGCGACGAGCCCGGCGCGTGCAAGCAACTCTACGACTTCGCCGCCTCACTCGGCTTCGAGGTCGTCTGCCTGGGCAAGGGCAAGAACAACGCCATCGATCAATACGCCACGCCGGAGAGCTGTGCGGAGGAGGCCCGGCGCAAGCAGATGAATCCCAAGATGCTGGCGGCGTTCAAGGACGGCACGAAAACGATGGTTGAGCTGGCCGCCATGGCGAACGCTACCGGTCTTATCCCCGACATTCCGGGCGCGCACGGCGCCTGCGTGGATGTCCCTGATCTCAACAAGGTGCTGGTCCCGCAAGAGGACGGCGGTATCCTGAGCCACCGCGGCTGTGTGGAATATTCGACCGGAAAGGTGGCGCCGGGCGTTTTCGCCGTCATCACCACGTCGGACCCACACATTCGCGGCGACCTCAAGTTCTATTCGATGGGTGACGGCCCCTACTACACGCTCTATCGTCCCTATCACCTGTGCAGCATTGAGACGCCACAGGCGGTGGCCGAGGCGGTGATCTACGGCGAGGCAGTTTTAAAGCCGCAGCGTATGGTAGCGGAGGTGGTGAGCGTGGCCAAGCGCAACCTCAAGGCCGGCGAAGTTGTCGGCGGCATCGGCAGTGCCGACTTCTTCGGGCGCATCTACACGCGCGCAGAGGCGCTGGCGCTGGGCGGCGTTCCCATGGGCTTGACGCCGGGTGGCCGCGTCACTAGGGATGTCGCCAAGGGTGAATTGTTGACGCTGGAAAACTTCGCTCCAGACACCGGGGCATTGATTTACACGCTGCGACAGATGCAGGAGCGACTGTTATGAAAGCAGTGGTCGTGCGAGCGCCCATGGCCTTTGACGTGGAGGATGTTCCTACGCCGGAGGCGCCGGCCGGCGGGTTGCTGCTCAACGTCAAGGCGTGTGGGCTGTGCGGCTCCGATCTGCGCACGCTGCGCAGCGGCCATCGCAAGGTGACCTTCCCGTGGACGATCGGCCATGAGATCTGCGGCGTTGTGGCGGAAACCGGGCCGGGCTACAGCGGCCCCTGGCGTTGCGGGGAGCTGGTCAGCATGGGGCCGGTGGTCTACTGTGGTCAGTGCGAGTTCTGTCGCGACGCTCGCTTCGAGCTTTGTGAAAACTATCGAGAGATCGCCCAAGCGTGGCCGGGCGGTTTCGCCGAACGAATGGCCGTGCCGCCGGAGGCGGTTCGACAAGGCGTGATCGAGCCGGTGCCGCCGGGCGTCGATCCGGCGCACGCCGCCGTTGCCGAACCGATCTCCTCCTGTCTAAACGCCCAGGAAAAAGGAGCGGTTGGGCTGGGCGACGCCGTGATGATCATCGGCGCCGGCCCGATCGGCTGCATCCACGCAGCGCTGGCGCGGCTGCGCGGGGCGGAGAAAGTTTTCATCGCCGACGTCAACGCGGAAAGGCTGAAGCTGACCGAGCCCTTTGCGCCGGACGCCGTCTTCAACGCTGCGCAGGTTGACCTGGTCGCCGAAGTACGGCGACTGACGGGCGGCAAGGGCGTCGATGTCGTC
>JANWYX010000328.1 GCA_025055055.1 Caldilinea sp.
CTCCAGGTCGCCCAGGTCCTCGTCGTGTTCGACCTCTTCATCGATCAAAATCTCGACCTCGTCTTCAATGCGAGTCGGCACAATGCGCCGCTTGCTGAAGCCGGTGCCCACCGGAATCAATTTGCCGATGATGACGTTCTCTTTTAGCCCACGCAGGTCATCGCGTTGGCCGCGGATGGCCGCCTCCGTCAACACGCGCGTCGTCTCTTGGAAGGAGGCCATGGCCAGGAAGCTTTCGGTGTTGAGCGCTGCTTTGGTCAGACCCAGCACAACCGGCTCCGCTTTCGCCGGCCGGCCGCCCTTGGAGACAACGTAGTTGTTGATGTCCTCGAACTTGAAGCGATCGAGCAACTCGCCGGGCAGCAGGTTGGTGTCTCCTGCAGTGCGCACCATCACGCGACGCAGAAGTTGGCGTAGGATCACCTCGATATGTTTGTCGTGGATGCTTACGCCCTGGCCCCGATAGACCTTCTGCACTTCTGAAAGCATATAAAGTTGCGTCGCTTCACGGCCCGAGATGCGCAGAATTTCTTTCGGGTTTTTGGCGCCGTCCGTAAGCTGGTCACCCGCCTTGACCATTGCACCTTCATCCACGCGCAGCCGGGCGTTGGCCGGCAGCTCCACTTCCCACACCTCGGTGTCTTCGCGGCGGATCGTGGCAATGTGGCCTTCGATGTAGATTTCGCCTTCCATGCCTGCTACCACCGTCTCATCTCCCTTGCGTGCAATGACGGTGTCCTCTTGCACGCGATCGCCGTCGGCCACGATGACCTCAAAGCCGGCGGGGATCATCACCTCGCGGCGCTTCAGGTCGGTTCGGCTGATGCGCAGGATGCGCACGTCGCCTTCGCGCACGATCGACACGACGCCGTCGATCTCGGCAATGACGGCCTCGCCTTTGGGGGTGCGCGCCTCGAACAACTCTTCGACGCGCGGCAGACCCTGCGTGATGTCCTCGGCGCCGGCCACGCCGCCGGTGTGGAAGGTGCGCAGCGTGAGCTGCGTGCCCGGCTCGCCGATCGACTGCGCCGCCACGATGCCGACCGCCTCTCCTAGGCGGATGACACCCCCGCGCGCCAGGTCTTCGCCGTAGCAATAGGTGCACAGGCCGAAACGAGCTTCGCAGGTCAACGGCGTGCGCACATAGGCTTTTTCCACCTTGTGGCGCTTGAGCAATTCCAGCGCCGCCTCATTGATCAGCTCGTTGCGCCGCAGCAGCACTTCGCCGGTCTCGGGGTCGGTGACGTCTGCTGCCAGGAAACGTCCGGCGACGCGCTCGCTGAAGGTCTCCTGCATGGCTGCGGATTCTTCGGCCGTGATCCAGATGCCGGCGGTGGTACCGCAGTCCTCTTCGGTGGTGATGACGTCCTGCGCCACATCGACCAGACGGCGGGTCAGATAGCCGGCGTCGGCGGTTCGCAGGGCGGTGTCGGCCAGACCTTTGCGCGCGCCGTGGGTGCTTAGGAAATATTCGAGCGCCGTCAACCCCTCGCGGAAGTTGGAGCGAATCGGCAGCGGAATGATGCGCCCGTTCGGGTCGGCCATCAGGCCGCGCATGCCTGCGAGCTGACGCACCGGGTTGATGCCGCCTTTGGTGGCGCCGGAGCGAGCCATGGCGCCCAACCCCTCGATCGGGCTGAGCAACTCTTTGACCGCCTCGGTGACTTCGTCCGTGGCGCGCGACCAGAGCTCAACCGTCTTGTTGTATAGCTCTTCTTCCGTGATCAGACCGCGACGATATTGCTGCTCCGCCTTTTCCACTTCAATGGTGGTGCGCTCCAGAATTTCCGCCTTACGCGCCGGCACTTTGATGTCCGAAATGGCGATCGTGATGCCGGAGCGAGTCGCATAGCGGAAGCCGACGTCTTTGATGTTATCCACCGTTTCGGCGGTGACCTGACGGCCCAGATGCTTATAGCAGCGCGCAACGACGGCGTCCATTCCTTTGCGGTCGAGCAGCTCATTGACGAACCAGAGCTCTTCGGGCAGGGCGCGGTTGAAGATGATGCGCCCCACGGTCGTGCGCATGAGGCGCTCGCTCGGCCAGGAAGCGCCGAGTAAACCCACCTTGCGCAACGCTCCGCGCGTCTCTTCCATCGCGGCTGCGCCAAAGCCGGCGATCTCTTCGATCATCTTACGCTCGCCCCGGGCCAGATGATCCATCAGCTGACCCACCGTCTGAATGCCGTGCCCCTTTAGTGCGGTGAGCACGCGTTCACTCAGCTCCAACGTCTCGATGGAGACGCTGTCATATTTACTCGTAAAGTAAACGCGGATGGGCTGACGCAATTTGATGACGCCCATGGCGTAGGCGTACTCCGCCTCTTCCATGCTGGAGAAGGTGGGCAGCGTTGCCGTGTCCGCATTTTCATCCTCGTCGACCGTCAGATAGTAGACGCCCATCACCATGTCTTTGGATGGGCCGACGATGGGTTCGCCGCTGGAAGGCTTCAGCAGGTTTTGTGTCGCCAGCATGAGCTCGCGCGCCTCGCGCACTGCCTCGTCGCTGAGGGGCACATGCACCGCCATCTGGTCGCCGTCGAAGTCGGCGTTAAACGCAGCGCAGGTCAGCGGATGAAGCTGGATGGCGCTGCCCTCGATCAAAACCACCTCAAATGCCTGAATGCCCAGGCGATGCAACGTCGGCGCGCGGTTGAGCAACACGGGGCGCTCTTTAGTGATCTCATCGAGCACATCCCACACCTCCGGGCTCATGCGGTCGACCATGCGCTTGGCGCTCTTGATGTTGTGGGCGAAGTTGTTTTCGACCAGGCGGCGCATGACGAAGGGCTTGAAAAGCTCTAGCGCCATTTTCTTGGGCAAGCCGCACTGATGCAATTTCAAATCCGGGCCGATCACGATGACGGAGCGACCGGAGTAGTCGACGCGTTTGCCGAGCAGGTTGCGGCGGAAGCGCCCTTGTTTGCCCTTGAGTAGGTCGCTCAGGCTCTTGAGTTTGCGCTTGCCGCTGCGACTGACCGCGCGGCCGCGGCGGCCGTTGTCAATCAGGCTGTCGACTGCCTCCTGCAGCATGCGCTTCTCATTGCGCACGATCACGTCCGGCGCGCCCAGTTCCATGAGGCGCTTCAGGCGATTGTTGCGGTTGATGACGCGTCGATAAAGGTCGTTCAGGTCGCTGGTGGCAAAACGGCCGCCGTCCAGCTGCACCATCGGGCGCAGCTCCGGCGGGATCACGGGCAGCACGGTCAGGATCATCCACTCCGGCCGGTTGCCGCTTTTGCGGAAGTTCTCTACGACGCGTAGACGCTTGGCAGCCTTTTTGCGCCGCTGTTTGCTTTTGGTGGTGCGCATCTCGCGGCGCAGCTCTTTTTGCATCTTTTCCAGATCGAGCTTGGCCACGATGTCGCGCACTGCCTCGGCGCCCATGCCGGCGGTGAAAACATTGCCCCAGCGTTCGGAAAGTTCGCGATAACGATTTTCGGTGAGCAGCTGCTTTTCCTCGATCGACTTCAGATCCGCCAGCGCAGCTTCCATCTGACGTCGCACCTCTTCTTGCCGCACCTCGACTTTGTGGCGCAGCTCGTCGATCTGGGCGCCGAGCTCCTGGCGCACATAATCGCGCTGGGCGCCGATGCGCATGCGAATGTCGGCCTTTTCCGCGTCCGACTCCTGCTGGAGCGCGTCGAGTTTCTTTTGCACGAGATCGTTGATGATCAGATCATAATCTTTCGAGACGATCTCTCCTTTGCGCAGCACAGCTTGGTCCGACCAGGAGAGGAATTTGTCCTCGGGCGCCTTCTTGCCCTCGTTGGTGTGCACCCACGTCTGCAGACGCTGCGCTTCGGCGATGATTTGGGAAGATGCTTCGTTGATGCGGTCGTTGAGCGTCTGGATGGCGCGTGCCTCTTCGGCGTCGAGTTCGGCAAGCGCCTGTTCGAGTTCGGTTTCCAGCCGCGTCAACTCTTCCTGGACCTCGCTTTCGATGCGTTGTAAGCGCGTCTGAAGCTCTCGTTCATGGCGTTGAATAGCGCGCAAGCGGGCGTCTTCGTTGACATTGGTGACGATGTACTGCGCAAAATAGAGCACGCGCTCTAGGTGGCGCGGGCTGATGTTGAGCAAAAGCCCCAGGCGACTGGGCACGCCCTTGACATACCAGATATGGCTGACAGGGGAAGCCAGCTCGATGTGCCCCATGCGCTCACGACGCACGCGGCTGGGCGCAACCTCCACGCCGCATTTATCGCAGACGATGCCTTTGTAGCGCACGCGTTTGTATTTGCCGCAGGCGCATTCCCAATCGCGCGTGGGGCCAAAGATGCGCTCGCAGAACAGACCATCGCGCTCCGGACGCAGGGTACGATAGTTGATCGTCTCGGGTTTGGTGACCTCACCGTAGCTCCATTCGCGGATGCGTTCCGGTGAGGCAAGGGAAATCTTAATGGCGTCGAAATCTTTGACTTCCATGGTGTCTCCTTGAGCCAAACGGTGGAGCATGCGCCCCGCCGCATCATTTCATTCCTCGTGGCCGTTCTTACTCGTTGGCCGTCTTGGTCACCGAACCGGGCAGGTTCAAGCTGAAGCCAAGGCGCGGCATGCTCTCGGCCGTCTCCTCTTTGCCGAAATGGATTGTCTCGCCTTTCTCGTTGATGACTTCGACATCGAGGGCCAGGCTTTGCAGTTCTTTGACAAGCACGCGAAAGCTCTCCGGCACGCCCGGGCTTTGGATCGGCTCGCCCTTGACGATCGCCTCATAGGTCTTGACGCGGCCGGTGATGTCGTCCGACTTGATCGTCAACATCTCTTGCAGAGTGTAGGCGGCGCCGTACGCCTCGAGCGCCCACACTTCCATCTCGCCGAAGCGTTGCCCACCGAACTGCGCCTTGCCGCCCAGGGGCTGTTGCGTGACCAGGCTGTAGGGGCCGGTGCTGCGCGCATGCACCTTGTCCTCGACCAGGTGGTGCAATTTTAGCATCTGCACGACGCCCACGGTCACGGGCGAGTCATACGGCTCCCCCGTCTTGCCGTCGTAGAGGCGTTGCTTGCCCGTCGTCGGCAACGGCCACCCGGTCTTGCGGCTGACGGCTTCGGCGTGCCTGTGCAACGTCTCGTCGTCCAGCCCGGCAAGCGTCGCGGGCTCCGGCGTCAGACCGGCTTCTTGCAGCATTTCTTCACCGTGATAAAGCAGCCATTCCCAGAGCGCCACGCGCTGTGCAACGGCGTTCGATTCTGCGCTGGTGCGACGCTGGGCGTAGGATTCCGGCAGAATTTCCTCGGGCGCGTAGCCTCGTTCTCTCAGCCACTCGCGCAATGCAGCGTGTCGCGCGTAAGTCTGATTCTGGAAGATCTGCTCGGGATCGTAGCCAAGGGGCTCCAACCATTCGATCAGATAGATAAGGCGGGCGTCGTTTTCGTCGCGCAGCTCTTCGGGTGCAATCTGTTGTTCGCGTACATATCGCCATGCCCTATCTGTGACGTCGCGCCAGGCGCGCTCGATCAACCAGGCGCGGGCAAGTTCGGCGTCGATCTCTTCTTCGCGAGCGCCGTCGAAGACGGGCGTTTCCGCCTTGAACCCCAGCTGATAGGCTGCCCAACCCAGATGCGCCTCTAGAATCTGCCCGATGTTCATGCGGCCGGGCACGCCGAGCGGATTGAGGATGATGTCGACGGGGGTGCCGTCCTCCAAGAAGGGCATATCCTCCACCGGCACCACCTTGGAGATGACACCTTTGTTGCCGTGGCGGCCGGCCATCTTGTCGCCTTCCGTGAGGCGACGACGCTGCGCCACGCTGACGCGCACGATCTTTTCCACGCCGGCGGGCAGGTCGCGGTGTTCGTCTCGGCCAAAAATTTTGACGTCGACGACCTTGCCGCGCTCGCCGTGCGGAAGTCGCAAGGAGGAATCCTTCACTTCGCGCGCCTTTTCGCCGAAGATGGCGCGCAATAACTTCTCCTCCGGCGTCAGCTCGGTTTCGCCTTTGGGCGTGATCTTCCCGACCAGAATATCGCCCGGCGTCACTTCGGCGCCGATGCGAATGATGCCGTCCTCATCGAGGTCTTTCAGCGCGTCTTCGCCGACGTTCGGGATATCGCGCGTGATCTCCTCCGGCCCCAGTTTCGTCTCGCGTGCGTCCACCTCGTGCTTTTCGATGTGAATCGAGGTGTATTTGTCATCTTGTACCAGCCGTTCGCTGACGAGAATTGCATCTTCAAAGTTGCCGCCCTCCCAGCTCAGATAGGCGACGATGACGTTCTGACCCAGCGCCAGCTCGCCGCCGTCTGTGCTCGAAGAGTCGGCCAACACGTCGCCGGCTTTCACAATGTCGCCCTTGAAAACGACCGGACGCTGATCGATGCAGGTGCTCTGATTGGAGCGGTTATACTTGCGCAGATGGTAAATGCGTCGTGTGCCGTCGCGTTCCTGCACCGTAATCTGATCGCTGGTGACGCTGATCACCTCTCCGTCGTTCCTCGCCACCACCACTTGACCGGAGTCGACCGCTGCCTGATATTCCATGCCGGTGCCGACCAGAGGCGCGTCCGGGCGAATCAGAGGTACGGCCTGGCGTTGCATGTTGGAGCCCATCAAGGCGCGATTGGCGTCGTCGTGCTCTAGGAAAGGAATCAACGCTGCAGACACGCCGACGATTTGCTTGGGCGAGACATCCATGTAGCGAATATTGTTCGGATGCTCGAATTTAAAATCTTCAGCCTGTCGGGTCGAAGGCCGGTTGTTGAGAAACTCACCCACTGCGTTCAACGCAGATGAGGCCTGCGCAATAGGCGCTGTTTCCTCTTCGTCTGCCGTGAGATAGACGACCTCTCGGCTCACGAAAGGCTTGACGCGCACACTCTCTAACCCGAGGCCGGCGATGCGCCGGGCCAGCGCCTCATCGACGACCTGCCCGCGCGGCGCAACCGTCGCATTTGTCGCCGGGTCGATCACATCTGCGTCGAGCGTATGGCCCACCAGCGCAGAGGCCTCGACAGGGGAAATCTCTTTCAGCACCTTGCGGTAAGGTGTTTCGATGAAACCGTATTCGTTGACGCGCGCATAGGTTGCCAGCGAGCCCATCAGACCGATGTTAGGGCCTTCCGGCGTCTCGATAGGGCAGATGCGGCCGTAGTGCGAGAAGTGGACGTCACGCACGTCGAAACCGGCGCGCTCGCGGCGCAGGCCGCCGGGGCCGAGCGCGCTAAGGCGTCGTTTGTGCGTCAGCTCCGCCAGCGGATTGGTTTGATCCATGAACTGGCTGAGCTGGCTGCCGCCGAAAAATTCGCGCGTGGCCGCCACTACGGGCCGAATATTGAGCAGGCTCAAGGGCGTGACCTGGTCGGGATCGCGGATCGACATGCGCTCACGCACCACTCGTTCCATGCGCAGCAGGCCGATGCGCAGCTGATTTTGGATCAGCTCGCCCACCGTCTTCACGCGACGGTTGCCAAGATGATCGATGTCGTCAGGGCGTCCCTGGCCGTTGTTGATCTGAATGATTCGTTTGATGACTGCGACGATGTCATCGGTGGTTAGCACGCGTGCAGCGCCGTCTTTAGATTGAATGTCCAGTCCGAGCCGGCGATTGAGCTTGTAGCGCCCCACTTTGCCCAAGTCGTAACGCCGATCCGAGAAGAAGAGGTTTTGCACAAAATTGCGCGCGTTGTCCAGCGTGGGCGGATCGCCCGGTCGCAGCTTTTTATAGAACTCCAACAGTGCGTTCTCAACGCCGAGGGCCGAGTCGTTCGTAGGGTTGCTGGTGACGTCGCGCTCGATGGTCGATTGAATGTAAGGATGCTCAAGATTGGTGTCGACGTCGGCAAAGAGTGCGCGGATTTCGTCGTCGGTGCCAAAGCCGATGGCGCGCAACAAAAGGGTGACCGGCAACTTGCGCTTGCGATCCACCTTGACGCTGATGATGTCGCGTCGGCTCGTCTCGAATTCCAACCACGCCCCGCGGCTGGGGATCAACTTGGCGCCGGCCAGATCGCGCCCGGTAGTGCGATCGGTTTCCACCGTGAAATAGACGCCCGGCGAGCGGATCAACTGGCTGACAACGACGCGCTCGCTCCCGTTGATGATAAAGGTGGCGGCGTCGGTCATCATGGGGAAATCTCCCATGAAGACTTCCTGCTCGCTCACTTCGCCGGTCTCTTTGTTGACCAGGCGCACTTTGACCCACAGCGGCGCAGAGTAGGTGATGTCGCGCTCGCGACACTCCTCCACCGGATATTTGGGCTCGGCGAAATAATAGTCGCCGAAATGTAGCTCGAGGTTCTTGTTGAAGCTGACGATAGGGGAAATCTCGTCGAACAGCTCTCGCAACCCCTCTTTTTTGAACCACTCAAAACTACGGATTTGCACTTCCGTCAGGCGCGGCAAATCGAGGATCGTGGGTATTCGCGCATAGCTCTTACGGCGAACACGGTTTGCCTGGGTGATCACATCGGTCCCGTTTGCGGATTGGCTCATGTATTCCAACTCCTTGATCGGCCTAAAAATGACAATAAGACACCAGTATAGATAGCCGCCGGCATCCGCATCTCTGCGGTGCGCCACCATCTACAACCGGGTGTCTTCGACTCGACACAATAACTTCAGCCGTATATCAATTGTGCAAAACAAAAATCAGGTGATGTGCGGAGAGAAGACAATTTCCACTCTTTCTTCCGCTCGCACATTCACCTGAACTCCTCTTACTTTACTTGTAAAAGCTTTACTTATAAAAGTAATTCGATTCGGCGTTGACCGACAACATGTCAAGCGCCGTAACGATAAAGTTTATACGATGAGGTCAATGAAAGTCAAATTTCATCGTGCCCCAAACTATCTATAAAGCCATGTGCGCCGGCGCTAGAACATCGAAATTAATTATCGGGCATTTCGCTTCATCTTCTGTAACCCGCCTTACGATTATGTCTATTCTTTTTTAGAAAGAATCGGTGCGGCAAGCGTGCGGCATCCCAAGTTTCCCAAAAATATACAACAAAAGTCATATAAATTGGCTCTAGACAAAGCTCCTTTTTTGCACTATAATGTGGGGCAAAGTGGGGGAAAGTGGAAGAAAATTCTCGTATTTCCCTCTTTTTGGCCAGCAAAGTGGGGATCGAGCCCGAGGCTTGCCGATTTGGGATAAAAGAGTTTGGGATAAAAGAGTTACCTGTTGTTCGGGGTGTTTTTGTAATGGGTGGCGCATAATGCGTGCATACTTGCCGCACCAGGTATGGGTCTACGGATTGTGCGCCACCCATTACGGCCCGATCTGACGGGTTGGTTTACAAGGGTCTGCCCCCCCGAAAAATTTTTGCGAAGGCCCGTCGCAATGACCAGAAGAACAACGGCGCAATCGACATGTTCCTGGGCGAATATACACACACGCTTGACGCAAAGGGGAGGCTCACCATTCCGGCCAAATATCGGAATGCATTGGCCCTCGGCGTGGTGGTGACGCGCAGCCCGGTGGATCGTTGTCTGTTGCTTTTTCCGCAATCAGAGTGGGAGCGGTTGGCGGACAAGGTCAGCGCCATGCCGTTCACCGATCCGCGCTCTGCGGCGTTTCGACGTGCTTTTTTCAGCGCCGCAGAGGACCTTCAGCCCGATGGGCAAGGGCGCATTCTGTTGAATCAACGGCTGCGAGAGTATGCGGGAATTGAAAATGAAGTCGTGGTGGCCGGCATGAATAAGTTCGTCGAGCTGTGGAATCCTGCGCTGTGGGAAGAAAAGGTCGTCGGAGCCTTGCAAGACACAGATTTCACCGGCGACTTTTTCGGCACCTTACGCCTTTAACAAATCAACCTTTCACAATGATGGTCGACGGCCCACCTGTCGCTGCAGATCCGCCCGATGCGCACCATGCGCCGGTGTTGGCGGCGGAAGTGTTGCACGGGCTTGCAGTCAAACCCGGTGCATGGGTGATCGACTGCACACTTGGCGGCGGAGGGCATACGGAGGCGATCCTGGCGGCGTCGGCGCCGGATGGTCGCGTTTTGGGATTGGATGCAGACCCGGCTGCCATTCGCCGCGTTGCAGAGCGACTCGCAGATGCCATGGCCGCTTCTCGACTGGTGTTGCGTCAAGGGCCCTTCGAGCTCTTGGAAGAGGTGGCGGCGTCGTACGGTTTTGCTCCGGTCGATGGCGTCCTGCTTGACCTGGGCGTAAGCAGCTTTCAATTGCAGACGCCGGAGCGGGGATTTTCTTTTGGGCTGGCGGGGCCGCTTGACATGCGCTTTGACCCGGAGCAGCCGCTTAGTGCAGCCGACGTCGTCAACGAGTGGGACGAGCAGTCTCTGGCCGATGTAATATATCGGTATGGGGAGGAGCCGCAGAGCCGCCGCATCGCCCGCTATCTGGTGAAGCATCGCCCTTTCTCCACCACGGCGGAGCTGGCAGAGGCAATTGAGAAGGCGGTGGGGGGGCGTCGAGGGGCTCGCATTCATCCGGCGACGCGCACCTTTCAAGCGCTGCGTATCGTCGTCAACCGCGAGCTGCAGCAACTAGAGAGTGTGCTCCCGCAGGCGCTGCGGCTTTTGCGACCTGGGGGACGGCTGGCCGTGATTACGTTCCACAGTCTGGAAGATCGCATTGTGAAACACTGGATGCGCGCCGAAGCGCACGGCGATGTTTCTGACCCGAATCGCATGGAGGGTGCTTCTCGGCGCCGACCGACGCTGCGCATCCTAACCAAAAAACCGATCACGCCGACTGCAGAGGAGATGCGCCTGAACCCACGCAGCCGTTCGGCGAAGCTCCGAATCGCCGAAAAGCTGCCGACAATCCAGAGTGATACGTGATGTGTGCTCAGTGAGTCACTGGCCCTCCCTCACACCACCCATCACGGTTCACTATATGGAAAGGCTCCGAAAGCCTTTCGTAGCGTAGGGGCGACGCACGTCGCCCCTACTACTACGCAACGCAATGCTACGCAACGCAATGCGGACAGAGATGCGGACAGAGAGTTGTCGATGAACGGTTGTTCAATCTAATTGTCAAATCCTTGGCGATGCAAGTCCGCCCTTTCACGATGTAGAGGGGGTTCATGTTCGAGCATAGTACGCTGCCGCCCACAGTTTCAACCGAAATTTCCGGCTCGTTGCCGCACACCCTAAGCCGCCGTTGGTTGAACATTGTTCAGGAGATGCTCTGGCTGCCGGAGAATTTCCGGCAATATCTCCTCTTGCTGGCGGCCGTACTGTTGGTTGGCGCAGGCATGATGGCGCAAGTCTGGCTCAGAGTACAGATCGCCGAAGAGCGCTATCTGCTAAAAAAACTGACGGAGCAACAGCAGCGCATCGAGCGGGAGAACAGCGAGATCATTTTTGCCATTGCCAATGCAACTTCTTTGCGCCAAATTGAGCAGGCGGCTATCGCTCAGGGCTATCGTCCGGTGACAGCGAGAATGTATGTCCGTCGCGATGAGCTGCCCACCATTTACTCTTCGACAGATTCTTCGGCGTCGTCTGCGCGGCACACCGGGGAGCCTGCATCCATCCTCGATAGTCGACGCAACGCTTGGAACAATGCGGAGATAGCGGAGGCGGTCGTCGTTCGGGAAGGGAACAACTCGCCCACAGAAGCGTTCGTTTCCGCCGTAGGGCGCGGCATGGCGGCGTTCGCCGAATGGCTGATCGTGCATGTCAGAGGCGTATCGGCAACGATCAACGAGCCACCAGCACCTTCGGGATCAACAGTGCAATGACGTCGCTAGGCCAGGAGCTTGCTCCGTCGCAGCCCCTCGGTGAGCAACAAGCGTTGCCGATGGAAGGGGGCCAGAAGCGCGAACCGTGGCGCTTCTGGTTTCTTATTGCTTTTTTCGCGGCGCCGATCGCCATGGTCGCGCTGGCGCTGCTCACACACCAGGTGTTGCGACTTGGGGAAACCCGACCTGCCGGTCTGCCTCACCAAGGGGAGTCGCCTCGCGGGTCTATCGTCGATCGCAACGGTGCGCTGCTGGTGGCAGACCGCTATTTCTATGAAGTTTCGGTCAATCCCACCCACCTCAAAACGGATGCAGACAGACGGGCGCTCGCCGATGTGCTGGAGACGATGGCCGGCGTTCCCGCAGCGCAGACGCTGGATCTGTTGCATCGATACGCCGATCGCTATTTCCTGCGTCTGGCGCCCGCAGTCGAACTGGAGGTCGGCCACCACATCCTGGATGAACAACAGCGCCTTGCCCGGGAGGGGGGCGCTCACCCGCTGCTCTATTTGAATCTGACGCCTGCTCCACAGCGTTATTATCCAGAAGGGTCGCTGGCCGCGCATATCGTGGGCTTCACCGCCTTGGTGGGAAATGCAGTCTGGCGTCGCGGGGTTGCAGGGGTGGAGGGATATTACGAGTCGTTTCTACGCCAGCGTGATGGCGTCGGTTTGACGGGAAAGGCGACGGCATCGTTCGCATCGTTGCCTCCGTCGCTCCGCCGCTATCTGCCGTCGGTCGCCGGCCGAGACCTCGTGCTTACGATCGATCGCGGCGCACAGTGGATCGCCGAAGATGAGCTGCGTCGCGCGCTGGAGCTATATCGGGCGAAAGCAGGCACGATCATCGTGATGGATCCATCGACAGGTGAAGTGCTGGCGATGGCGAACGCGCCGACCTTTGATCCTAATCGGCTTGCAGAGGCAGACCCCGCTACGCTGCTCAATCCGGCGGTGGGCACGCAATACGAGCCCGGCTCCGTCTTTAAGATTATCACCGCGGCCGCTGCGCTTGACACAGGCGTGGTGACGCCTACGCAGAAGTTGACCGACACCGGCTCGATTGCAGTTGGCCAACGTCTGATTCTGAACAGCGACCGCGCCGGCTATGGCCAAGTGGACATGAGCGAGGCGTTGGCGCGATCGCTCAACGTAATCTCGGCGCAGTGGGCCTTGCTGCTGGGCGAGCGACGCTTTTATCAGTATGTAGAGCGCTTCGGTTTTGGCCGGGTGACCGAAATCGACCTCGCCGGTGAAATTTACGGAGCGGTGAGAAAGCCGGGCAATGAAAGATGGAGCCTCTCCGATCTGGGCACAAACAGCTTTGGCCAGGGGCTGGCGGTGACCCCGATTCAGATGGTCAACGCTACCGCAGCGATTGCGAACGGCGGCAAGCTGATGCGCCCCTACGTGGTCAAGGCGCGTATTCTGGACGGCCAGGTACAATTTACGGAGCCTACGGTGCTTGGCGTCGCCATCCAGCCTGAGACGGCGAAAACGCTGACCGATATTTTGGTTTCTGTGGTGGAACGCGGGAACCCAGCGGCGGGCGTTGCGGGTTATCGAGTTGCAGGGAAAAGTGGAACAGCGCAAATTCCGGGCGAGCAAGGCTACGAAGAAGACGACACGATTGTCACGTTCGTCGGCTACGCGCCGGCGGACGATCCGCGTTTCGTGGTTTTGGTGAAGTTGGAGCGACCTGATCCGTCGATCAGCCGCTGGGCCGGCTACACGGCGGCGCCCACCTTTGCGCAGGTGATGCGACGTCTGCTTCAATATTACAACATCCCGCCCGACGAGATTCGTTTGGGCGCAACGCAATAGAGTTGGAAGAGAAAGAAAAGAAAGGTGCCTGAACGACCGTATCCGTCGACTTCGATTACACAGCACACCCTGTGGACTGCACTGACGGGCGACATTCCTCCGCTTGCGCTGCCGCCCACCCCCATCCCGCACGCGGCGTTGGACAGCCGCGATGTGCGTCCAGGCGATCTGTTCATTGCACTGGCCGGCTCTCGAACGGATGGTCACGCCTACATCGAGGCTGCGCTTCGGCAAGGTGCGCAGGCGGTGATCGCCGAAGCGCGCGGGCGCGAGGCAGGACAGAGAGAGGGCGTCGTCATCGACTGCACGCGCGCCCGCCGGGCATTGCAGGCGCAGTTGCCGGAAT
>JANWYX010000258.1 GCA_025055055.1 Caldilinea sp.
TAAACTCCTGGAACACGTGCGTATCCAGACACCGCCTGGTTGTAGCAACGAACTTGATGTTGTTGTGCTGATGCAGCAGCCAGGCGCGCCGCTGTATCTCGATCCAGTTTTCATTCGCCCTCGGACTCACTTTCCAGCTCCTGTGCTACGAAATCCAAAAGCTTGACCGCTTCAACGAGCAGATTAACCGCTTTGTCGGGCGTGCCACGCAACAACAAACGCGCCGTCGCAACCATGATCATGGCCTCGCGCACTTCGTAAGCGAGTTCTTGCTCGGACAGCTTAGTCTTCGACTGGCTCATTTTCGGCGATTGTCCCAGCAGCCTTTTGCGACCCATCGGCGTCAACCTTCTGTTTTTGATCCTGCTCGGCCAGCTTTCCAAGCTTGCTGCGGATCGCATCAGCGACGCTCGTCTTTGCAGACGCCTGCTCTTCCTGCTGCGGCGCAAACTCGAACCAGTCTTGCGGCTTGCTGATGCCGTCGCGAATGCTCATGTAAATCTTCTTCAGACTCACCACCTGCGCCGGCTGAATCGCCTCGATACGACGCTGAATCCTCCGCTCGATTTGCTGGCACGTGACGCCAAATTTCTCGAAAGCTTCGAGCATTTTCTTGATCGCTTCAGGCGACGTATCGGCTTTGGCGTGCAACGTCGCTTCACACTGCTCCACCGCCGCCTCAGACACGTCGCGCGGGATGACCGCCAGAATGCACGCCCGCAACCGGCGCGCGCCCATGTTGGCGACCATCTCGTAAATGTCGCGCGGGTCTTCGAGCGTATAGCTGCCTTTCTTCGTATGACGGATCAGCGGCACCTGAAAGGTCACCTCGCGCCGCGTACCGGTCTCGAGATCCCACGCATAGGCTTGCACCACGGACATGCCATTGCGTTGTTCCAGCTCGCGAATGCCGTACTGGATGTTGCCCCAACGCTGCGCCATCGCCTCGGCAAGCCTGATGCTCGGACCGGTAATTTCCTGCCCGCCGCGCGAATACGAGTACAGCGCCTGCTCCGCAAGCGTTGGCCGCATGCAGTCGTTGACGATCAACTCGGTTGCCTTGATCGGATCGCGCGGATTGGCGCGCGCCAGCATGATGGCCGCCTGCACCTCAGCAATGGCACGCTGCTGCTCGATCGACATGACAGCGCCGGACTTGTTTTCCTGCGCAACCGTGATAGATGACATCGGCTTTCACTCCTTCAACAGAAACCTTCTCGTTCCCTGACCCTCAACGGTACACGCCGCAATCATGTCCTGCGTCGCGCCGGCTTTCATCGCCACCGCCTGCCAGTCAATGCGCTTAGGCGCGGCCGTCGCCTTCCAGGTCACAACCGGCCGACCGTCGACCAGAAGCTCAGACGCAGAGCCGAGCGCAACCTTGATCTGATCGACCGCGGCCTCGTACTTTTTCGTCGCCTCATCGATCTGCCTCTTCAGCGCAACCGCCTGGAAATACAACTCGCGCAGCTCCGGAGTCGCATCGACGGAGCGGCCGGAATCCGCCGGAAACAGCTTCAGGACATCGGCCGCACTCATCGGCGCGGGGGCCTCATCGCCAACCACGTGCTTTTGCCACCACGCCACGGCAAACTGCACAACGTCACCGAACAGCGCTTCGTCCAGGCGGATTGCATACTCGCGATAGGTCTGCCCGCCAAACAGCACGGCAACGTCGCCGACCTCGACCTTGGCAATGCCGAGATACCAAAGCACCTGCAGCCAGTAGTGCTTGGGTATTTCGTCAGTGCCCGGCGAACCCCATTCGCCTAAAGACAACGCAGAGGCTGCAGCGGTTTTGACTTCCAGGATTTTCTCCGCGCCCGTCAGACGGCCCAATTGATCGCGCCAACGCGGAGCCGTGCCGTGCATGCATACTGCGCGGTCGATGTTGCCCATGATGTACGGGTGCTGCGGCATGCGCATCGTCGTGTTGACGCGCTGAATCTTCGCCTTGTGCACTTCGGCGTAATGGCGCGCAACGATGTCTTCGAGCCGGGCACCCCACTGCATGCGCTCGAGCGCCTGCGCATCCGGCGTATATGCCTCGCGCCCGGTTTTCTCGAGCCACACCTGAAGCGGCGTACGCCACGGGGACAGCCCAAGCACGGCTGCAATATCGCTGCCCCCGATGCCGGTGCGACGTACGTCAGTCTTCGTCGGCAGACAGTTGCCGGATTTCTTCCCTGTCACATTCATCGCAAAGCCACTCCGAAAAACATCCATCCGAGGAGCGCCAGACAACTTCATAGGCAGGCGCTGCACCGCACCGCTCACACTGGCGCTGGGGTTCCTGTGTTTCCATCCGTCGCCTCCCGCTTTGGGCAATCCGCTTTCAGCAGGCCGCCCGTTATCTTTTCGATTTCGATCTGCCTTTTGGGCGGAATACGGCCAGCCACGATCCACCTGGAAACCGTCGACGGATCGATGCCAAGCGCATACGCCGCCCGCCGCCCAGAACCGTAGAACGTCAGAAGCTCGTCAACAGTCATGGCGCGCATCCTATGTGCGCCATGAAGTCACCTGCAATCCCAAATTGGCGTGATTGACATAGCGTAGATGCAAAACGACCATGCGTGCGGTTCGTGCTGCCTGGCGGTGGTTGTGATGGTCGTGGTCGGTATCGACCCTGGGCTTACCGGGGCAATCGCGTTCATCAAAAACGGCGTCCCGATGGACATCGTAGACATGCCGGTCGAACAGGTCGAAGGCAAGGACGCCAGGGTGCAGCACAGGGTCGCCGGGCTGTCCCTTTTTTATCTCCTGAAAGACGCGCCATACGACGCGATGGTGGTCTACGTCGAGCGCGTCTCAGCCAGACCATCCATCGGAACGCGCCCGCAAGGCGCGGCATCGACGTTCAGCCTTGGCGATTCGTTTGGCGCTGTGCGCACCGCGGTGCAATGCGCCAAGCTGCCGCTGCACTTCGTCACGCCGCAATCGTGGAAGCGCGCGGTTGGCATTTACGGCGCGGACAAGGACGTTTCACGCACGCGCGCAACGGCGCTTATGCCACAAGGCACGCACTACTGGTCACGGAAAAAGGATCACGGCCGCGCCGAAGCAGCGCTCATCGCATGGTACGGCTGGATGCAGCAATCAAGTTCCGCATGACGTCTTCGAGGAATAACGATGAAGCTTTACATGATTCACTACCCGCACATTGAAGGAGTACCTGTACGGTGGGCGCGGAACCTGACACAGGCGTCGAAAGAACGACGTGCGATGGTCGCCTGGGGGAAGGACAACGGCATGGACGTCAAGTTCTCGAAGGTCATCATCGCGCCTGTCGAACTCGACACCACATCAAAAGACAGCATGTGTCAGTTCCTGAATGGGCTGGAGACCAGCCCCGCCAAAACATACAGGGCTATGAACAAGACGAACATTCGGCCTACTACGAGGCGGCGCAAAAAATGAGGAGAACATGGTGAAGCTGGAAGTTGCGAAAGGATCGCTTGCACAAGACGCCAGGGCGGCAATCTTGTCGGCCGTCAAGGATCCCGGGGTGGATTATGCGGCTGTTGCCGTGATCCGCGACCGCTCCGGGAACCCGCACGTGTTTGCCGTGCGCCCAGGGACCGACAAAACCTGGTCAGACCCTGCCCACGACATCGAG
>JANWYX010000299.1 GCA_025055055.1 Caldilinea sp.
CGGCAAGACGAACAGGACGAGCAGCAGGCCGACGCCCCAAGCTGGAGGCTGCGTCGGCGCCGACTCCGATTCGAGGAAGCGCAAGCCGGCCCCAATCCCGGCACCGGCGAACGCGATCCAGACGCCGGCGACCAGATAAAGCGACACATAATAGACGAAGATGTCGTCGATGGCGTAGAACAGATTGAAGATCTGCTGCGCGACAAAATAACTCAATGTCAGCGTCAACAACGGCCAGGCGCGCAAGCGAACCAACACAACCACTCCAAGCGCAATCAGCAGCAGGCCGGTCCACTCAAAATGGCGCAGCCAGAGCGCCAGGGCCGTCGGCGCAGCAGCCATAGCCGCGCCGACATCGTGAAAACCGACGGAGATCGAGCGGCCGGTGATAAAATTGAAAAAGGCGGCGGGCGTGTTATCGAAAAGGGTGAGGACGCCCTCGCCCAATCGTTGATGATACCAGGGCGAGGCGTGGGGCCCGCTGCGCAACGGCACGTACAGATAAAGAAGCAAGGGCGCCAAGCCGGCGGGAATTGCCCCCAGCCAGGCGCGAAAGTTGCGAAACCGAGCGCCATGCCACGCAAACAGGGTGAACAACAGCGCAGGCCCCAGCAGCACGGTGGTGGCGTGATGGGTCAGCCCCAGTCCAAAGCAGAAGGCCAACAGGGTGAAACGCTGCGCAAAGTCTTTATCGCTCGGCACTTCGACGAGCAGGATGCGTCCGGCCGCCCACAGGATAACGATCAGCAGCAAGACGTGCAGCGTGTAAACCTCGGCCTGAAGCGCTTGGCTACGCACGGTCGGGTTGGCGATGAAAAAGGCGACGGCCAACCCTGCGGACAGACGCCGCGCCGGTGGCGCAACGGGCAGCCATTGCACAAGCAACAGATAAAGTGCGCTTGCCGCCGCCGCTGCGAAGACGGCGCTGAGAAGGTTGAGTGACGCTGCGGGCGAGACGCCAAACCAGGCCCAGAAATGTTGCCAGAGGCCGCCAACGATCAGGTACAGTGGATAGCCGGTGGCGTGCGCCAACCCGAAGTTCCACGCCGCAAACTGAAACTCGCCGGCGTCTCCGGGCAGCAGATCCGGCGGCGTTGCGCGCACCAGCAGGCCGATCACCACAGCGCCGATCACGAGAGCGAGGCGTCTGTCGACAGAAGAAATGGGCTGAAGCCGTGTGCCCGAACCGGATTTGACCGTGTGCATTCCCTAATCGATAATGTTCTGGTTTTGAATGTTTTCCGAAAAGCGATCTATGGCAAATCACTCATGGCATGGGCAGGCGCTGGTGATCGTGCCCACCTACAACGAACGTGAAAACCTGGCGCAGCTGGTCGGTCGGCTGCGCAACTTGCCCGGAGACGTTCACGTGCTGATCATCGACGACGCCTCGCCCGACGGCACCGGCGCCATCGCCGACGCACTCGCCGCACGCGATCCAGGCGTGCGCGTATTGCACCGCCCCGGTAAATTGGGGTTGGGCACCGCCTACAGAGCAGGCTTCCGCTACGGCGTTGAACAGGGCTACGAGTATCTCTGCACGATGGACGCCGACTTCAGCCACAGCCCGGAGAGCCTGCCTGATCTCCTGAACATGGCCGTTGATGGCTATGATCTCGTGATCGGCAGCCGCTACGTGCCCGGCGGCGCCGTCGTCGGCTGGCCCGTCTTGCGCAAAATGCTCAGCTTCATCGCCAATGCCCTGGCGCACACGGTGCTCGGCGTGAGCGCGCGCGATTGCACCGCCGGCTTCCGTTGCTATCGTCGCCGCGTGCTGGAAGCGCTCGATCTCGACGCCATTTTTAGCAGCGGCTACAGTTTCCTGATCGAAATGGCCTTTCTCGTCGAGCGCGCCGGCTTTTGCGTGGGCGAAACTCCGATCACCTTCGTCAATCGTACGCAAGGCGCCAGCAAAATCAACAGGCGTGAAATCTTCAAAGCCATGTACACCATCCTCCGCTTGCGCACGCAAGGACTTCCCTGGGAGCGCATCATGGCGGCCTATCACGCGCGGCGCGGGGAGAGCTAATTTGTCGACGTTCTTGCGGTTCATCTGCTGATTTGCACTGAATCGACCGCTGCAGCCAGCGGACGGCGGTCTCGGTTGAGGCTGACGCGCAGGAACGCTTCGACATCGTCGATCACTTGGGCGGCCGTGCCCGGGGCTGCACCCTTCACGCCCACAACAGCGAAATGCCGGCCGCGCACATCATCGAGCGTCAACGCAGCGCCGATGCGCTCCAAGACCCTCAGCGCCTCCTCGCTCAAATAGGTTGTTGCTTCGCCGTAGGTGACGACCAAGGTTGGTGCCCCTTCTGGAATTTGCTCCACAAAAGCGATCAGCCGCTCATTTTCCGCCTCCGAAGCCGTGGTGTCGAAACCCGCCTTCTCGAGCACGCGGCCGCTGCGTCGGTCGAGCACGGTGAGATTGACCCCATGGCGACCGGCAGAGGCGTCGATCTGGCGGCCCTCCTCATCGAAGAGAGCGATGAAACCGCCGTCGGCAAACGCTTTGAGATCGGCGTCGATAGGCAGTTCCATGCCGGTGGCGCCAATCATGCGCTCTCCCGGGATGACTTTGCGCGGCGCCGCTGCATAGCTCCATGTCAGCTCCAAGCGATTCAGCCCACTTTTCAGCCGCGCGCCCGGCACCGTCCATGCAAGCGTACGCCAGCCGTCGGGCAGCGGCTGCGCGTCAAGGCGGTGGCCGTTGATCGTGAGCGCAACCTGTTGCGGCGGGCTGTCAGGATAGGTGAAAGGGTGGGCGGTCACCTGAATGCGATAGACGGCATCCGCATTCACCCGCCGCAGAGGCATGAAGAGGCGGCTACTGCGCCCTGTCGCCCAAACTGCGCTTGCGCCGTATGGAGCGTCCACTTCCGCCTCATCCCAACCCTCCCCGCGATACGCAAAGGTGCCGGGCTCACCCAGATTCAGATAAAACTGGTCGCCGCCCGCCGGTTGGATCACCCGATAGGCCTCAACGCCATCTTCCGCCCAGAAAGGCGTTGGCTCCAGAGGCAACGTACGCTTGACGAAATCCCAGGCGTCCTGCCACGTGTCGGAGTAGGGCGGTCGCTCGGGGACAGGTGGAAAGAGCAGCACGTAACGCGTATCGTAAAGATACATGAGATCTTCCGCCTGTTCTAGCGCCGCCTCCAACGTTTCCGGCGGAACCGGCCGGCCAAATTGAATTTCGGTCAGCGCCTGGAAGTAAGGAATGCGCTCGAAATATTGCATTTTGAACGCCGGCGCGCGGCTGATGTTGCCGCCCAAGATCGGCTTGCCGTGGGCGGATTGATAGTACTGCAGCAGCGTGTTTTCAGGGCCGAAGACGCCGAAGCTGTTGCGCCAGCCGAGGGGAAGCTGGAGAATGCTGAACTCACCCGGCTCTGCAGCAATTGTCTCATAGACGGCCGGGATGCGTGCGTCGGTGAGCGGAAAAGGCAGGGCCAGATGCTCGAACAGGACTGCGGCGATCAACGCTGCGGCCACCGTCGGTCGCAGCCATGAGGCGTTCATGGTGAGGCGGCGTCTGCGCGCCTGGTCGAGCAGCCAGTAGAGACCAAAGCCGACCAACACGGCGATCCCCAGCATCAGCAGGACGCTGTTGCGGTTCGGCGCCCGGTTGGCTTTGACGATGGGGATGAAGTGCAGCACGATAAAAGGAAGAGGCACGGTCGTCTCCAGACCATCGAGATCGAAGCGATAGCGGCCGTTGATCTGAAGCAGCGGCCCCAGCGTCAACACGCCGAAAACGAGGGCCGTCCACGTCCAAAGCTTTGCCTTCGGCCGGTACGTCAGCGCCCCCACCAGCGCCAGCGCCAGCGTCGCCCAGCCCAGAAAGACGGTGTTGATGTCTCGGAAACCTGGTAGCTCCGGGTTGATTGCCCGCTGTTGCACGAGTCTCATCTCACGCACGACATCGCCGCCGAAGATAGGGTGAAAGACCGTTGCCGTGAACCATCCCAACAGGTCGGTGCTCAGCATCAGCGCGTCGCCCCATCCCTCCAGGGCATAGTCGGCGCTGAAAAAGGTGCGCAGGATCGGGATCAGCGCCGGAGACCAGATGAGGAATGCGACGAGGCCGAGGAGAAGAAGAGAAGAGGCGAGCGTGCGAGCGCAGGAGAGCGTGAGACGGCGGTTGGGTTGCGCGGCGTGGGCGACCGGAGCGTTCGAGGGCTGACCCTCTCTCAGGCGCACGAGCAGCGCGATGAGCGTGAACATCGCCAAAAATAGCGCGCTGATCATCTCCGCCAGGCCGGTGAGTGCAAAGAACAGGCCGCCCAAGATGGCCCACGTACGCCGTCGCGCCGGAGAGAGATTCAGATCGAAGGAGCGCAGCAATGCCAGCGCATAGAACGGAATCCACTGCGTCGTCGTCATGTCGTAGTGACCCAGCGCCGCATAGACGGAGCGGTTTGAGGCGAAGGCATACACGGCACCGGCAATGAAGGCGGCCAGAGAGACCGGAGCGCCGAGATCGCGAGACGGCGTGCGGCCATTTTCTTTTTCCAGCTTTGTCAGCAGAGAAAGCGTCAGCAGCCAGGTTCCATAGCCGCTCAGGATCGTGCTCGACAGCAGGGCGACGTTGCTGGCGAACGGTAGGTTCACGGCCAACGCCAGCGGCAGCGCAGCCAGGACGTGATAAAAGTTGTACGTATAGAGGATCAGATCGATGCCGAGCGGGAACCAGATCAACTCGCTGTGCAGCGGCGATTGCAGCGTTTCGAGCAGCGCATGCTTGAAGTACCAGATGTTCCAGATGAAGGTCGCCTCGTCGAATGCCCACTGCGGCACGCCGGGAACATGGGTGGCGATGTGCGGAAGTAGGGGCCAACTCAGGGCAACGCTCAGAAGCGTATACGCCGCCAACACAAAGAGATGACGACGCGTAGCCGAGGAAAAGCGAGGCATGTCGAAGCTCCTTACTTACGCGCCGTGCAAATGATGCTCACGCCGAAGGGAAAGGACATGCGCTCCAGAATCTCGGCTTCCAACCAGTAGACGCCGTGCAGGAGCGTGTTCAGCGGCTCCGGGATCGGCTCCATATCCACCTGGTAGACGCCGGCGTCGTCGTGAATGTGCGGGCTTTTCAAGTTGGGATTGTAGGGGCGCAGAAAACGCAGCGCCGCCACGACCGGAAACAGGAAAAAATTGTTGTAGCTGATGCGACTGACGCGCAACCCACTGAGGCTCAGTTTCAGACGCAGTTCATTCGCAGTGTAGCGACGCTGATGTGCGTTGATTTCGTCGTTGTAGCTCCACAGCCACATATACGCCGGCACGGTGACGATCAGCACGCCTCCAGGCTTGAGCACGCGGGCACATTCGGCAAACACGCCCAGCTCATCGGGGATGTGCTCCACCGTGTCGAGCAGGGCGACCAGATCGAACATTTCATCGGGAAAGGGAAGATGGTCGCCGGAGCCCTGCACGGTCGTCACGTTGCGCCGTTGCGCGACCGGGATCGGCCGCGGGTTGCATTCCAAGTTGAACACATCGCCGTAATGGGCCAGATGGTGCGCCATGTTGCCGGCACCGCCGCCGACGTCAAGCACTTTGCGTCGCTGCAGGCTGCCGGTCGGACCGAGTTCGGCGTCGAGAAATTTCAAAATGGCGCGCGTGCGCCCTGCAAACCAGGCATGTTTGTCTTCCTCAAGAACAGTTAAGACCGGTGTTGGCATGATGCTCGTTCCCTTAAAGCGCTTTCCAGCTGTTCTCTGCGCCTTTGCACCTTTGCGTTGACACTCATCTCCAGACCATTTCAAGACAAAGTCACGCCTCGATACGAACCGTTGTCATGGATTCACCGCCTGCAATGTCGACGATGCGCAGCGCTAAGGTTGTCGGCAACGTCGGCATGCGCACGCGGTAGCGTCCGCTGACGGTGGCTCGCTTGTGAAGCGGTGCGTCGGCCATCGCCGCGCGAAACACAAGACCGTCGTACGCCGGGTCGATGGCGATGCTGTCCACCGCTGCCCGCCAGTCGAGCGCAGGGTGCGCATCGGCCGGTTCTCGCAAGAACGGAAACGCCACGTCGCGCACAATAACCTCTATTGTAGCCTCTCGCCCCTCGATTCGGGCAATTGCAATGTCGATTTTTCCAACAGCTTCTTGGGGCGACCGAATCTCTTGAACCTTTTCAAAAGTATAGACGGCGAATCCCTCTGGGATTGCACAGGGACGTCCCGTTGCATCGTCTGTGGGCGCGCTCGAGGGGGCGCTGCACTGCTGACAGACCGCCTGAAGGCGGCGCACTGTCGTCTGGATGGCGCCGTAGCTGACATCGCAGGCAACCCAGCGGCGCCCCAGTTTCTGCGCCACGGCGGGCGTCGTGCCGGAGCCGCAGAAAGGGTCAAGCACCCAGTCGCCGACGTCGCTGCCTGCGCTGAGGATGCGTTCAAGCAGCGCTTCGGTTTTTTGCGTCGGGTAGCCGACGTCCTCGCCCGGCGTCGTACCCAAACCGGGGATGTCCTCCCAGATGTTGTCTACCCCGCGCTCGACCCGATAGCGACCATCGCCCAGGCCGGTGAGATAGTATTTGACCCCCAGATTGCCGCCTTTGGAAGCGTATACGCGGCGCTGCGCCTCATCGACGATCACCTCGCCCCCATAGGGCGCATAGAGACGTCCTTCGGCGTGCAGCTGCTTCAGCCGCTCGAAGGAATAGGTTCCCGGGTCGGATGTGCGGAAGAAGCCCCGATCGTCGCGCATAAAGAGGCCGGCCGCCTCGTTTTCGCCCAGTTCAATGCGCCGTCGTTGTGGATGCCAGCGTGTAGGCGCAGATCGGTTGCGCGCGTAGACCAAGATCGTGTGCGCACTGTTGGGGAAGAAGAAGGCGTTGACCTTTGCTCCGCGTGCGGTCTGGCTACGCCAGGTGATGGTGTTGAGATAGTTTTCGGCGCCGAACGTTTCATCGAGCAGGCAGCGCAAATGATGAGCATGGCGATGATCGCAGTGAAGCCACAGGCTGCCGTCCTCCGCCAGCAACTGACGCAGCAAAGGCAGGCGGGTATAGATGAATTGGAGGTATGCGCCCGGCGGCCACACGTCGCTGTACTGTGGCTGCTCTATCACGACGCCGTTCAGCTCGCGCGGCAGCGCAGTGCGTAGCCGCGCCTTGCGCGTCCATTCCACCCCGCTGTTGTAAGGAGGGTCGGCGTAAATCAGACGAAAACGGCCTGCATAGCCGGCGTCGAGCAGATGCACCAGCGCCTCTAGGTTGTCGGCGTAATAAAGCCGGTTGGCCGGCGGAGGAGACTGGAGGTTCGCCAAGCGCTGCGGCTCGAAGGTTTCGACCAGGCGCGGCTCTTTTGGCGAAGGGAAGGTCGGTGGCGCTTTGCCGGGCCAGGAGAGAACCACACCGTCGGACGCAGGTGGAGGCACGTTGATCCGGTTCATTTGCGCATGAAATAGTACGCCCACACCGGCTTGCCGTGAAGCCGGCACCAGTATTCGCGATGGGTGGGGACTGCCTCGCCGATGTGCGCGGCCAGATTTGGGTCATGCGGAGTAAAGGCGTGATGTCCCTCCACCAAATAGCGCACCAGCTCGCCGTATTCGTGCACGTCGCTTTTGAAGTGCAATAGACCGCCCGAGCGCAACTTGGCGGCAAGCAAGTCCACGAAGGGAGGCGAGAAGAGGCGCTTGAGCTTGTGCTCTCGCTTCCACCATGGATCGGGGAAGAGCACATGGATCATCTCCGCACGGCCGTCGTCGATCAGATGGGGCAGGCTGAAGCGCGCGTCGTCGTCACTAACCCAGAGATTACAACTGCGCAGCAACGCATCGATTTGGATGGGATCGGTAGCGCGATTGCCGGTCAGGAGATAGCGTTGAATGCGCGCCAGCATCAGCCGCGTGGCTTTGGTCTTGGTCTCATAGCCGAGGAAGAGGCGAGAGGGATAGCGTCGAGCGCGATCGAGCAAAAAATCACCGCGCCCAAAGCCGATCTCGATTTCCAAAGGCCGATCCGAAGCGAGCAACTCCCGTAGCACTGCGCCGTTCACCGCGCGCGCATCGTTGAGCGCCAGGGTGCGGAAAAATGGAAGATTGAATCCCCAGGCAGGGAGCAGATGTGCGTTGGGGCGCTTGCGAGGGTCGCCGCCGATCAACCCCTTGCCCGCCTCCCAGTCGGCGTAGGCTTGGGCGCGCTCCTCCTCGCTCAGCTCTTCCCAGGTGAAATCCATCCGTCCCTGTGAAAATGAAGTGGGCGTGTAGGAGATCATCGGCTATTGTCCGCTGGCGACGCCTAGGAAGAGCTGAATGCCTTGCTCACCGATGCCGGCCACCACGTCCACCCAATCCACCGCTTCGGTGAACGTTGAGAGATCGACGGCGTCGAGCATCGGAAGCCACACCGAGACTGCATATCCAAACCCCAAAAGCCCCATCCCTAGGACGGCGATAAAGCTGAGTCGAATCACCCACCGATTGTTTCGTTGCGCCATCATGTCCGTCGATGATCTGTTGTCAATCCTTCAGTTGATTTTGCAAAACGCTCGTTCAATGATATATTGGAATGGACTGAAACGCCGAATTTTGGGTGAGTAGCTCAGCTGGTTAGAGCGCACGGTTCACATCCGTGAGGTCGGGGGTTCGAGTCCCTCCTTACCCACACAAATGTCAGATATAAACTGGAGACCGCATGGTTGGTACAAAACACCACCCATGCGGTCTCTGATTTTCCAACCCGCAGAATATTGTTAGACGTTCAGCAATCGCAGACCGCACGGAAAAAACTGCACGGAAAGGACGGCCCAGACATGCCCAAATGAACCACACTAACGTCGATCACGTTCGCTGCGGCGTTCGACGGTTACCGGCTTGCCCGGCGCAGCGACTTTAGCCCCAACACCGTTGCGACTATCCACTTACCTTCACCCGCTTTGCCGCCCACATCGGCGACACATCGTTTGCCGATATCGACGCCGCCGACGTGCAGCATTTCCTCGGCATGCGCAAACTCGGCAAAAAACCATCGCCAACATGTGGATCGCCCTCAGCCCATTCTGGAAATGGGCAGCCGTCGAACTACACGTCGAACATATCATCTACGGCCACGTGCAGTAGCCTGCCTATCGCCCGCCCCCTATCGAACCCTACACCGAAGTCGAAATCAAAGCCATGCTCGCCCCCGGCGCACCCACAACGGCCGCCAGGCATGCACCACACGCACCCAGAACTTGTGCAACCAGGTCATCATCACCTTGATCGACACCGGTCTACGCGCCTCCGAACTCTGCAACCTCGAAATCAGGAGGTTTAGACATACCATAAGATTTGTGCCACTGTTCGGCGCAGGAGCGATGGACGCCAGGGGCAAACGGAACAGCTTCCCTTTTCACTCGGCGCGCAGCCAAACGCGCATCTCGCCCGCCGCGCGGTTGTCCCAGGTGGCGTAGGGGATGGCGACGATCTCGGCGCCGGTGGTGCTGGATGGGCGGTTGCGACGGTAAAGCGTGTGCGCGTCCCAGCCTTCCTCGCTGATGATTTGCGCCGGGCCGCGCAGCACCGTCACCCCGCCCAGCAGCTCGGGGCGATGTTCGACGGCAAAATCGGAAGCCTGCGCCGGTTCGATCGAGATGCGATCCAGTGGAGTTACTGCGTTGTCCACCTCCTCCAGGCAGTAGACGATCGGTCCGCGCTGGAGCGCCGTGCGCCCCTGCATCTGACGCACATAGGGGTGCGCAAAGACAGTCTGAACCGGCATCGCCAGATCGAGCGCAACAACGTCACCCGGCTGCCAGACTCGGTCGATCGCTGCGTAGCCGCGCTCAACGCGGGCGTCCACCGCTTCGCCGTTGACGCGCAGCGACCAGCGGTCGCACCAGCCGGGGATGCGTAGGTGCAGTGTGAAATGTTGCGGCTGAGAGGGCGCGACGGTCAGCTTCACGGCGCCATCCCACGGATAGCGAGATTCCAAGCGCAGCCGGACTTCGGCGCCGTCCACGGTGGCGTGCGCGCTATTTTGAGCGTAGAAGTGCACCCACAGTCCGCCTTCGCCGGTCGAGTAGAGATAGTTGCCCAGGCTGGCGAGGATGCGCCCGACGTTGGGCGGGCAGCAAGGGCATTCAAACCAGGGCGTACGATGATGCGAGCCGTTGCTGGCGAGCGGATTGACGTAGAAGAAGCTGTCCCCACGCAGCGAGACGCCGCTGATAAAGCCGTTGTAGAGCGTCTGCTCCATCACGTCGGCGTATTTACCTTCGCCGGCGAACTGCAACAGGCGATGATTCCAGAGGATCAATGCGATGGCAGCGCAGGTTTCGGCGTAGGCGGTCTCATCGGGCAGGTCGTAGTCGGTGGTGAAGCCCTCGTTGTGCCGTGAAGGGCCGATGCCGCCGGTGATGTACATGCGCTGATGCACCAAATTGTCCCACAGCCGCTCGCAGGTTGCGAGCAACGTCGGGTCGTCGTATTCATGCGCCAGGTCGGCCACGCCGCAGAGCAGATACATGGCGCGCACGGCGTGACCGACGACCTTGTCTTGTTGGCGAATAGGCAGATGCGCTTGGCAGTATTCGTAGGTTTTGGCCCAGAAGGCGCGCGGGTCTTCGCCTCGCTCGATCGCCTCGACATCGTAGTAATGGGGATTGGACTGGCCGCGTTCCTCTACCATGAATTTGGCCAGCTCTAAATAGCGGCGCTCGCCGGTGGCGTGGTAGAGCCGCACAAGCGCCAGCTCGATCTCCGGATGGCCGCAGTAGCCGCGTCGCTGACCGGGGTTGGGCCCGAACATGCGGTCGATGTGGTCGGCGTAGCGCGCCAGTGCGTTGAGCAGCTTGGGGTTGCCCGTGGCCTGATAGTGGGCCACCGCCGCCTCCATCAGATGACCGGCGCAATACATCTCGTGCCAGTCGCGCAAATTTTTCCAGCGCATCTCCGGCTGCACGACGGTGAAATGGGTGTTCAGGTAACCGTCGGGCTGTTGCGCAGAGATGATCTTATTGGCCACTTCATCGACGAGCGCAGCAAGTTGCGGGTCGGGGTGGGTGATCAGCGTGTAGCAGGCCGCCTCCAGCCACTTGGCCGGGTCGGAGTCGCCGAAGATAAGCACGATCGGCGAGGGCACCGGCCGCGTAAAGTTCAGGTCAAAGGCGGCGATGCGGCCGGTGTCGACCAACATCTGATACATGTGGGGAATGGAGACGCGACGGTTGGTCTCCTGGCGGGGAGCCCAGAAGGGATCGTCGAGGGTGACCTGCGAGAAGGGAACGGGCGTCAGTTTGCGCTTGACGGATTGAGTGTTCATAGTTGGAACTCTGGAAACGCTTTCTAGTTTGAAGAGAGATTTATCCTTTTAACCCACTGAGCACAATGCCTTCAACAAAGTAGCGTTGCGCCAGGAAGAACAAAACGATCACAGGCAAGATCATGGCTGTGGACGCTGCCATCAGCAAATTCCACTCCGTGCGCATCACACTACGAAAGGTCGCCAGCCCGATCGCCACTGTGAAGTTATAGTCGGAACGGAGATAAAGCAAGGGGCCGATATAGTCGTTCCATGCAGCCAGGAAGGTGAAGATGGCGACGGTGGCGAGCGCAGGTTTGGAAAGCGGCATCATGATGCGCCAGTAAATGCCAAACTCCGAACAGCCGTCGATGCGACCGGCGTCGGCCAGCTCTTCGGGCAAGGAGCGGAAGAACTGGCGGAAGAGAAAGATGTTGAACGCGCCGCCGCCGAAGAAAAGCGGCACCGTCAGCGGATAGAAGGTGTCGATCCACCCAAATCGGCTGAACATGATGAATTGCGGCACCATCAGCACGAAGTAGGGGATCATGAGCGTGGCCAGCACGAGCGCAAACCAGAGGTCTCTGCCCGGAAAGCGGATGCGCGCAAAGCCATAGCCACAAAAGGATGCCGTCAAAATCACGGCCACCAGATTGAGCACCACGATTTTCATCGTGTTGAACAGATAAAGGCCAAAGGGCTTATAGACGAGCGCCTCGACATAGTTTTGAGGCCGGAAAGGATTGGGGATCCATTCGGGCGGGAAAATGAAAATTTTCTCCAACGGCTTAAACGAGCTGATCACGAGCCAGATGAAGGGCAGCGACATAATGAACGCCCCCACCGAGAGAATGACGACGATCAGCCCTTTCCAAAGACGCCGTTCCCACAGCGCTCTTTTGTTGCGAATGCTCAATGAGAGTGGATGGGCGGTTGTCTGTTCTTGGGTAACCATGTTCATTTGTTGTCACCGAACGTCTTCATAGTGCACGCGACTGCCGATATATTTGAACACGAACAACGTCAAAACAACCACGATGACGAAGAGCACCCAGGCTAAGGCCGCTGCATAGCCCATCTTCAGATTTTGAAATGCATTTTGATACATGTACAGCACATAGACGAGGGTGGCGTTTTGCGGGCCGCCGTTCGTCACCAGACGCGCAATGGTGAACACCTGAAAGGAGCCGATGATCCCGATGATCAGGTTAAAAAAGATAACCGGCGACACCAGAGGAATTGTGATATGGCGCAGCTTCGCCCAACGCCCTGCGCCATCGATCTCGGCAGCCTCATAAAACACCTGAGGAATCCCCTGCAGGCCGGCGAGGTAGATCACCATGCCGCTGCCAAACCCCCACAGCGAGACAATAATCAACGCCGGCAGCGCCCATTCGGGACGCTGCAGCCAGGCGATCTTGGGCAACCCGAACATTGCCAACGCTACATTGGCGAGCCCATATTCGGTGTTGAAGATCCACGCCCACAGCACCGCATTAGCGACCGCCGGCACGATGCTAGGCAGATAGTAGGCCGTGCGGAAAAAGCTGATGCCCCAAATTTTGGTGTTCAACAGCAATGCCAATACAAAACCGAGCACGAGGCTGATCGGAACCGAAATCAGTGTATAGGTGGTGGTGACCGTCAGCGATTTCCAGAAACGCTCGTCTTCCCACATGGTGGCCAAGTGCTTTGCGCCGACATATCTGGGCGGCGAGATCAGATTCCAGTCATGCACGGTCAGCCAGAGCGCAACGCCGGCCGGAATCAGAAACCAGATTAAAAAGCCCAGAATGAACGGGGAAATAAAGATATAGCCGGTCACTGCGCGTCGAGCAGCAAGCGACCGCGGCCAGAAACGGTGAGTCCAGTGTGTTGTAATGGTTGTCATCGCAATGATTCTAGTGGCAACACAGACGGAGAAGACGCCGCTCGCCTTTGCCCAGGACGCTGTCACGAACGGCTTGCGCACGCGCAGCGGCGACC